>JBDUBI010000237.1:0-7106 GCA_040004225.1 Acidobacteriota bacterium | reverse complement strand
GCGGCGGCAGAACCGACGCCGGCGCGAGAACCGTCCCGCCCGCGAGAAGTCCCCGCATCCCGGGAATCGCCGGCGACGCGAACCCGCGGCCGCGCCCTCCTGTTCGCGCTCGGAACCGCAGCCGTCGTGACCGGTGCCGTCGTCGTCCTCCGCGGCCGGCAGCCCCAGGCACCGTCCGCGGCGGCCAGCCGGGCGGATCCCACCGCCGCCGCCGCGATTCCCTCGGGAACCGCCGAGCCTCTTCCGCTCCCGACGGCCGAGCCCACGCCCGCGCCGACGACGGTGCCGAGCGAACCGGCCGCGATCTCCGTGCCCGTGAGCGTCCCCGTGGCGACGGCTCCCGCACGCATCCGGCCGACTCCGGTTCTCCGCCCCCGGCCGAGTCCGCGACCGGCGTTGCCCTCTGAAGTCGTGGCGCGCCATGTCGAGCCCCCCGCCCGCCAGGTGCCCGTCCTCCCGACACCCGCCCCCGCTCCTTCGTCGGCCTCGAATCCCGTTCCCCCGCCGCTCCGGGCCCCGACGCAGGCGCCGGCGCCGCCGATTGAAGCCCGCGCCCCGGAATCGGACCCGAAACCCGCAGGGGCCTACGACGCCGACCGCATCCGCGACGTGATCTCACGCTATGAACGCGCCCAGAACACGCTCGATGCGGACCTCTACGCCCGCGTGTACCCGCGCGTCAACCGGGCCCGTGTGCAGTCCGCGTTCGACGAGTTCCGATCCCAGACCGTCTCGATCGATCAGATCCGGGTGGATGTCGCTCCCGGGGCGACGCGGGCGACCGTGCGCTTCCACGAACGGAGGGTCGCCGTGCCCCGGGTCGGCAGCGAACAGCGCATGGACGCGAACCGAACGCTCTCGCTCCAGAAGGAGCACGACACCTGGGTGATCATCGCCCTCCAGTGAATCGTGGCCTTCGAACCGCCTCCGTCAGAAGCTGTAATCGAACGCGATCAGCGGGGAGAACTTGTCCTGAAGCCCCTTCTGATTCAGAGAGAACAGCCCGTTCACGGTGATGAGCAGGTTTCCGACCGGATTGAACTTGAATCCGGCGGAGCCGAGCAGCGACGTCGAGTCCCGACTCTCGCTGATGAGTCGGGAAAACACCGCGGTCCTGACCACGGGCGTTCCGTTGAAGTCCGGATTGGTGTTGAACTGGAAGGTCGTGTCGACCACCCGGACCACTTGCGCCTTCCGAAAGGTCCGCCCGAGGACGTCCACCGCAAACGTCAGGCGCGGTCCAAGAGCCCAGTCGAACCCGCCGGTGTAGGAGATCTCGTCCGGCACTTTACGGCCGCCCGAAGCGTCGCCCGACCAGGCATAGCCGGCGTTCAAATGCGGGGAGAAAGGTCCGGCACGCAGCGAGCCGATGAAAAATCCTCTCACCTGCGTGGACCCGGTCCCGAGCAGGTCCCGCTCTTCTCCCGTCGGGAGCCGCACGTCGGTGGCGAGAGCGAGGCCGCCGTGCGGACCCTGCAGAAGGCGGAACTTGCCGCGCAGGACGACGTCTCCCACCCCCGAGGCCGACCCGCTCTGGCGGAAGCTCGCAGTCGTTGCGCCGTTCGTGAACGTATGGATGGCCGAGGTCGGGCCCGTCGAGAGGCGCTGGATCGTCGCATCGGTCTGAGCGTCCAGTTGCACCCGCACGATCGGAACCGCCATTCCAATGTCCACCCGCTCGGAGAGGCCGTAGGTGAGAACGAACGCCGTGATGTCGGTGTCCACCTTCAGGAACAGGTTGGCCGTGATCAGGTCGCCCTCGAACGGAAACTGGAGATTGCCCCCGTCTCGGTTGGTGTCCTGGTGTGTGAAGACCAGCTTCGCCTGGCCGTCCCGCAGGTTGAGCGCATCGATGCGGTCGAATGTGAAGTGGCTGTAGTTGATGCCGACGTTCATCCTGCCCTTGCCGATCGTCTCGGAGCGCTCGGCGTAAATCGGGCCGAAGCTCTCCGCCGCGCGCGTAAACACTCCGAGCGAGGGGTCGAAGTTGTACGTAAAGCCGCCGGCCGACGACGCGAGCGGGAACGAGGAGAGCTGGTTGCCGAGCTCCGTGTTGAAACCCTGGAGCGCCTGGAACTGGGGCGAGTCCGCGCCGACGAAATGCGCGGAATGAGAAAAGCCAGTCGCCGGCGGCGACAGCGTGATCCCTTCCCTCAAAAAATTCGTCAGGAGGTCGCGAAGGTTGAACGTCTGCGCGGCCGCCGGAAGCGGGAAAAGGCATGCGGCGACGACTGGAAGGACGAGACGGCGCAATCTCATGTGCACTCCTCCGACGACTGGATTCTGTTTTCCCGTCAGAGTAAGCACTGCGGGACCGAGGGTCAAGGGGAAACCGGGATCAACGTCGCGAGAGCTTACGATACTGCTGGAGATGCCGGAGCGCCGCCGCCGTTTCTCCCAGCCGGACGCACAGGTGCGCGGCGTTGTAGTGGGCGTCCACGTTCTCCGGATCGAGCGCCAGCGAGCTCGCGTAGGCATCGAGCGCGGCGCGCGCCTGCCCGATGTCCTCGAGCGCGACCCCCAGGTTGAAGGCGGCGGTGGCGTTCGTCGGATCGCAGGCGAGGGCCTCCCGGTATTGCGATTCGGCGGCGCTGGCGTCGCCGGATTCGTGCAGGAGCCGTCCGAGATTGACGCGAGCGTCCGCGTGGCTCGGAGCGAGCTCCACCGTCCGGGAGTAGGCCTGCTTCGCCTCCTCGGGGGCGGTGGCCTCGAGGTCGCACCCGAGCGCAAACCAATCGGCCGCGGTCAAGGCCTCGGAGTCCCGGCTCGCTTCCTGAAACGCGCGGCGCGCGAGCGGAGCGACCTTGCGCGCGAGCTCCGCCACCCCGAAATCAAACAGGGCCTGACCCGACTCGGCCTGCCAGAGACCGTCGCCATCCGCGACGATCACGTCGTCTCCGTGCGCCGCGATGCGCAATCCCGTCAGCCGGCGTCCGGCGGGAAGCTGCGCCCGCAACCGGGAGAGAGAGCGCCGCACGCGGCGCGCCGGCAGACCGGCGGCCAGAAGCCCCTTGGCCGTTCGCAGGAAGACGAGGTCGGAAAAGGAGAACCGCAGACGGCCTCCGCCGCCCACCCGCTCGGGCTCCAGGAACCCCGACTTCACATACGACCGCACCTGCGCCTGGGTGAGGCCCAGAATCTGAGCGACTTCGCGGGTTTCGTAGCCCACGGGCGTCAGCTCTCCGTCATGGAGGAGTCTCGTCCGTTTCACGGTCCGCCCGGGGCGACGACGGTCTCATGATTTCGAGGGGGGACCGGAGGTGGGAGGACGGAATCGGGACTCGCGAGGACGAGACAAAATGTCTTTATTTGCCCCTGCCGGTGCCGGTCTTCTTTTCGGGCTTCTCGGTTTTCGCGGCGACGGCGCGTTTGGCCGGCTTCCGGCTCCCTTCGGCACGCGCGGGAGAGCTCCCCTGGCGGCGCGGACCGGCCGGCGAGGAGGCGAGGCTTCGGCGGAGCGCTTCCATCAGGTCGATCACTTCCCCCGTCTTCGGCCGCGGGGAGGAGGAAATCTCCTGGCCGGTTTCGATCTTCCTTCGAAGCTGTTCCTGGATCCGCTTCTTGACCTCGTCCTCGTACTCCTCCGGCCGGAAGCGGTCTGTCGCGCGCTGCTCGACGATCATCGTCGCGAGCTTCAACTCCGAGTCCTTGACCTCTTCCTTTCCGAGCTCGACTTCCGCGATCGGCCGGACCTCGTCGGCGTAGAGAAGCTGCTGCATCACGAGGCCGCCCTCGACCGGACGGATCATCACGAGGTACTGCTTTCCACGCGCGGCGTACTTCGCCAGCGCGACACGGCCCGTGTCCTGGAGCGCCTTCGAGAGGAGCCAATAGGCTTTCGCGCCGCCCTTTTCGGGCCCGAGGTAGTACGCCTTGTCGTAGTAAACCGGATCGATCGCCGCGATGGGCACGAACTCCGTGACATCGACCTGCTGCGTGGAGTCTTCTTCGAGGGCCTTTAACTCGTCCGCGGAAAAGAGGACGTACTGGTCTTTCGAGAATTCGTATCCCTTCGCCATCTCGTCGCGAGGAACGACGATGTTCTCCTCCTTCGGACACACGTACTGCTGCTTCACCCGCGAGCCGCACTTGGCGTGGAGGAGATTGAAGGAGATCCCGGCCGAGCTGTTCGCGGCGGAATAGAGCTTTACCGGAATCGACACCAGGCCGAACGAGATATTGGCGTTTCCGATGGCTCGAGCGGTCATGGAACCCGAAAGTGTAACAAAAATCGGGGGTTACGCGCCAAGAATATTGACGAGCTCTTCAGCGAACCGCGGCCCGTTCGCGTTGTCCTCGTGCTTGAAGAAGACGAACGCATCGCTCCACGGCTGCTCCCGAATCCGTGCGGCCCAGGCGGCGAGGGTCTCCGCTCCATAGTCCTGGCGTCGAAGGCGCAGGTACCCCCAACCCGTAGTGGACACGAGGGGCGTGGCGAGGTCTTCGTCTTCGGCGATGCAGAGCGCCGCTCCTGCCTCCCGCAGGGCTCCGTAGACCTCCTCGTCGAACCAGGAGGCGTGCCGGAACTCAAACGCCGCGCGCGAGCCCGCCGGAAGCAGCGTCAGGAAAGCCGACAGTCGGGGCAGGTCCTTTTTGAGATTCGGCGGCAGCTGAAACAGGACCGGCCCGAGGCGGTCTCCGAGCGTCGCGGCGACCTGGTAGAAGAACGCCACGGACTCGCCCGCGTCCTTCAGCCTCGAGCGGTGAGTGATCCTCTGTGAGGCCTTGAGCGCGAACGTGAAACCGTCCGGCACCTGTTCGGCCCACGCGGCAAGCACGCTCGCCGTCGGCATCCGGTAGAACGTGTTGTTGATCTCGACGGTCGAGAACCGGCGTGCATAAAAGCCGAGCATTCCCGCCGCGGGAAGATCTTCCGGATAGAAAGGGCCCTTCCACTCCTTGTAGCTGTAGCCGCTGGTGCCAAGGCGGATCCGCATCGGGGCAGCACTGTAGCAGGGCGCCAGGTGGACGCCGGATCGAGCGAGAAGGGGAAAGGCGAAAGAAAGGGAAACCTCTTCTGGCCTCGCTCGTATTGATTGTCTCTATGAGCCGGACCGTGTTGAAACACTCTCTTCGCCCCCCGCCCGGCGCGACCTGGATCCCGGCCCGCCGCGCCACGAGGATCGATCCGATGACAGCTCTGAGGTGCGAGTAGGGCAACGGCGAAGAGGATCGCCGGGTCAGACGCGCAATCTCCGTCACGCCTCACGCCTCACGCCTCACGCCCGCGAGGCCCGCTCCTTCCGCGCTCCGCCTTTCGCCCTTCGCCCGCCCATGGCCGCATACATCGTGACGAGCGCCAGGCTGCGGTGCGGCTGCCACCTCTTCGAGATCTCCCGCATCTCCCGTTCGTTCGACGGGCCGGCGCGGCCGAGCACTCCGATCGCAAGATTCTTCACGATCGAGAGGTCGCCGGCGGGAAACGCGTCGGGCCGTTTCAACCCGCGCAGGAGGGCGACCTCGGCAGTCCACCGTCCGACTCCGCGGATCGACGTGAGCCGGGCGACCACCTCCTCGTCCGGGAGCCTTTCGAGGGCCTGCTCCGTGACCCTTCCGAGGTTGAATTCCGCCGCGAGGCGGAGAAGCGTGCCCCGTTTTCCGCCGGAGAGCCGGAATCCCTCGAGCCCGGTCTCTCCGGCCGCCGCGATCCGGCGTGCCGTCGGAAAGTCGAAGAAGAGATCTCCCCCGATGCGTGCGCGACGGCCGAAGGCGAGAACGAGCTCGCGCCGGATCGAAGCGGCGAACGCGAGATGAATCTGTTGCGCGAGGACCGCCAGCACAAGGGATTCCCAGACCGTCGGCGCGCCGGCCACGCGGACGCCTCGGAAGCGCCGCACTGCCGTTCCGATCAGGGGATCCTTGCGGAAGGCTTTCTCGAAGGCCGCGAAATCGCTTCGAACGCCGAGCGTCCGGTCGAGAAGCCGCAGCGCCAGGACACAGGCGAGGGGCCGATCCGCTCCGGGCCCTTCCAGCCGGACGTTCAGGACGGCGCGGGACGCGTTCCCCTCCTGAGAGACCGCGAGCAGGGCGGCGGGGCGGACCGGAAGGAGACGCCGGTAGCATCGACCGTCGAACAGGTCGACCAGATCCGGGAAGCGCGCGAACCGCTCCGCCGTCAGGGCGAGCGAGAAGGGCCGCTCCGGCACGACCCGGAAGCTCCGGCCCCGGGTCGGTTCCTCCTTCACGGCCGTCCAACGAGAGCGCGCTTCAGGCGGTCTGGCCGCCGTCTGGAGGTGGCGCCGGAGTGGCGGAGATTTTCCGATCGTAGGCGAGCCGCGACTCGGGGTTCGAAAGGACGCCATGGGCGACCCGAAGCCACTTGGCGAGGACGGTGAGCTGCCGCCAGCAGTCGACGAGCTCGGGGTGCGCCTTCAAAGACGGATCGAAGAGGCGGGATCGCCGCCGGTAGGCCTCCTCGATCTCCGTAGCCGTGGCATGGCGGGAGACGCCGAGCAGGTCGTAATGGGACAGCCAGTCGAGCTGCCGGTGCATTTCGAGGACGAGCTCTCGCTGCGTCTCGAACGACTCCTTGCGGCGCGTCTCGACGACTTCCGGCGGGGACTCGGGAGCCGCCTTTCCCGGAATTTCGAGGATCTTCCGTAACGGGGCGCTGCTCCGAAAGTCGTACAGGTAACCGGCGGCCTTTCGGTCGGCGGCGCGGCGCTCCTCGAGCCGTCGATCCTCCTCCCGTCGGCCCTCCGATCGCCTCTCGCCGCTTCGCCGGTCCTCCACCCGCCGGTCCTCCGAGGCCTCCCCCGCCCGCGCCCTCCGGATCCCGGAAGATTCCTCGGCAGTCTCGGCGGGAACCGGGCGCATTTCGATCAGCCCGGCGAAGAGGAGGGAGTAGAGGATCTTGGCGCTCGCGCTGCCCGGGATGGATCCCGTCTGGAGGAGGTCCCGGAGGCTCGTCTTTCCGTCGATCTGCGAGATCAGTCCGACGGCGTCCTTCAGGAGCCGGAGCGAACCGGAAGACATCGGGTCTCTCGTCAACGTCGGCTTCTCCGACAGATCTCCAAGAAGCTCCGTGAATTGCTCGCTCTCCGGGATGCGCCGGATCCCCTCGATGATCATTTCCTGCGAGAGGGACGTCGCGACGTCGAGCTCGA
>JBDUBI010000212.1:0-2157 GCA_040004225.1 Acidobacteriota bacterium | reverse complement strand
GATCGGTGGACATGACGTCTTCGAAGTGGCCGTGCTCGGGGCAATCCTTCTTCATCAGGATTTTGCCGTCTTCCTCGACGATCTGCGCCTTGATCTCTCCAGGGTTCCCGTCGACGAGGACCTTCCAGTCGGCCTCACCGGACAGGATCTTGGTGCGCACTTCGGTCACACATTTCGGGCAGAGCGAGTCCGTCTCGCGGGGGAACCCGAACGTCGGAAAGCTCCGCTGCTTCTGCTTCAAGAGAGGGGCGGGCGCCCACTTCGGTTGAAACGAGTTCTGCTCGAAGCGTCGATCCACTGCGCGCGTGGCGCGCCAGAAGGCGTCGGCTGTGAGACGGAGTCCTGAGTAGATAGCGTTCCGCATCGTTCGGGTGCCCGGAAGTGCCCGGGACGATCTCCTTCATTGGCGCCGGGGGCATCCCGGCCGGTCATTCACTTCATTCTATCCGAAAACTTCGTGTTTCCCCGGCTGTCCAGACATGTTCCTTTGGGTCTGAAAGCGGTCCGCAGAAAAAGGCCTGAGCTCTCTCGACGAGGGCCCGAGGATCGCCTCGGCTACCCGCAGGGCGGTCACGGGAGCGAGAAGGATGCCATTACGGAAGTGGCCGGCGGCGAAGAAAAGCCGCGGGATGTCCGACGCGCCCAGGATCGGTTGTCCATCGGGACTGGCGGGCCTCAGGCCCGACCACGCCTCCGCAAATTCCGCCTCCCGAAGCGACGGGACGAGACGGAACGCCGCGTCGCAGAGCGCGGCCACGGCTTCCGCGGTGACCTGTTTTCGGAACCCGACGTCCTCTTCCGTGGACCCGAGGAGAAGCGACCCGTCCGCGCGGGGGACGATGTAGACCTCCGCGGACTGAACGACGCAGGGGAGCAACGGTGGTTGCGCCGAGAGTCGGACGATCTGCCCCCGCACCGGACGGACCGGCGTGGGAGCGTTTTCCGGGTCGAAGGCCGCCCAGGCGCCGGCGGCGTCCACCACGGCGTCGGCCTCGAAGGTCCCCTGGTCCGTCTCGACACCGAGACAGCGGTTCTGGCGGACGAGAAAGCGGGTCGCCGTCGCACCCAGAGCGAAGCGCACGCCTCGCGTCTGCGCCGCGATCCAGAGAGCTCGGGTCAGAAGACGAGGGTCCACCGAGCCGTCCCGTGGGAAGAAAACCCCGCGGCGCGCAGCGGAAGCGGCGAGGCCCCCGGTGATGTCGTGGATGCGGTCCCCATCTACCTCCTCGACGGGAAAGCCGGGCTCCCGGTGGGAAAGATAAGGTCTGAAATCCGAGCTCCCGTCGAGATCGCAGCGGAGGACTCCGGCCGCCCTCCATCCGACGGAAACCCCGGTCTCGCGCTCCAGCCCCTCGCACCAGGCCGGGTAGAGGCGGCGACTCTCCACCGCCAGGTCGAAGAGCGGGCCGTGAGGCAGGCCCTCCGCCTGAGGGGCGATCAATCCCGCCGCCGCGCCCGAAGCCTCGGCGCCCGGAGCGGCGCGTTCCAGAACCGTGACCGCCGCGCCGCGGCCGGCGAGCTCGCGGGCGAGCGCGCATCCGATCGCGCCGCCCCCGACGATCAGGACCTTTTGCGGGGAGCCGCTCCGCGGGGACGTCACCGCCGCCGGCGGCGCCGCCCGAAGGCGTCGCCCGCGATCCTTCCCGCCGCCCACGCGGCGAGCGCGCCCGAAGCGGCGCCGGCGATCGCGCCCGCGTACGGGAGCAGCCCGGGCGCGCGGCGGCGGAACGAGGCGCGCGCGCCCTTTAAAAATCCGCTGCGGAAGACGTGCGAGGCGCTGGCGAGCGCGAGCGCTCCCACGGCCGCGGCCGCCCTCTCGACGGGTGTCGTCTCGCGCTCGTGAGCCCGGGCGATCGCGTGAGCGAGACGGTTCAGCGACAGAACCTGGAAAGAGAGATCCGCCGCGAGCGGGAGGCCCGCGAGAAATCCGGCGGGCACCGACGCGATTGCGCCGACCGTGGCGCAACGCAGCGCTGCTTTCGCGACGAGCCGCCCCGTAATCTCATCGGGATCGGCATCGGGATGCCGCTCCACGATGCTGCGGATCTCCGCGTCGAGACGTTCCCCGTCGGGGCCGAGAAGCACGGCGCGCGCAAGGTCGGCGTACATGGGGAGGGATCTTATCGCTCGAGGGAGGGCGAATGAGGCCTCTCGCCC
>JBDUBI010000101.1:0-23771 GCA_040004225.1 Acidobacteriota bacterium | reverse complement strand
CGCTGCGAGCTTAGCCACCATCGTGGCTGAGGCGCAGCTCTGCCCCCTCGCCCCGCGCTCGGGGAGAGGGTTGGGGTGAGGGGAAGCTCTTATGTGGAGGGCGGCCCCGGGAATCCGAGCTGGCTTACGGCGTCCCCGCGCGCCGGGGAGAGGGTTGGGGTGAGGGGCATGACTCGCGTGGAAGACGGCGCCGCGAATCCGCCTTGCTTAAAGCGACCCCGGGTC
Organism: Acidobacteriota bacterium; assembly: GCA_040004225.1. Lineage (GTDB taxonomy): Bacteria > Acidobacteriota > Thermoanaerobaculia > UBA5066 > Gp7-AA6 > JALYUA01. The sequence goes on along the minus strand of JBDUBI010000101.1, from coordinate 23,546 downwards.
GGGGACAGAGGCGGTGTGAGCGGGAGTCTTACGATGCCAGAGAAGCAACGGGCCGGCACCCGAGTTTCAGCGGCGCCGGCGCTCCGCGCCTTCGAGGAGCCGCCGGCCGTCTACGACAGCGCGATGGTGAGTTCCACGGCCGATTTCTCCCGCGTCGTCGCTGGCGATCACTTCGAAGGCATAGAACCTCCCCTCTCGTCCCGTATACGTCGCCTGTGCCGTCACGCGGGAGCCCGGCGGGGTCGCGGCGGTGTGAGTGACGTGAACGAGGACGCCGACGGACTCCTCCCCGGGCTCGAGCACGGGCGCAAGGATTCGGGACGCGGCGAGCTCCATCAAGGCGATCATCCGGGCCGTTGAAAAAACGGCGGGAAAGGATTCCGAGCCTCGCTCCGCGAGCTGGCTCGCGAGATCGGCGGTCCCGACCAGCCAGCTCGCTTCGCCCTCCGTTCCCGGCGAAATCTGTTTCGGTTCCCGCAAGACACCCCTCCGTTTTCCCGGTTAAGAGGCGAATCGGCTCGCGACGAGAAGCGCCGTTCCGAGAAGACCGAGGTACACCGCGAACGGGCGCAGGGTGTGGGTCCTCAGATATCGAAGCAGGAACGCGACGGCCATGTACCCGACCACCGCCGAGGCCACGAACCCCGCCACGAGCGGGGCGGCGCCGATGGAGGGGCCGTCGTCTTTCCGCAGGTCGAGGAGCGTCTTCGCTCCGGCCCCGAGGATGATCGGGAGGGCGAGAAGGAACGAGAACCGGGTGGCGTCTTCGCGCGTCAACCCGCGCAACCGGCCGGTGCTGATCGTCATCCCGGAGCGGGATAGCCCCGGAAAGAGGCCGGCGGCGGCTTGTGCGAGCCCGACTAAGAGGGCGTCGAAAAGATTGATCCGCGAGAGATCGCGAGCGCTCGAACGGCGCGTTTCGCCGATCCGCTCCGCGACGAGGAAATAGACGCACGCGATCAGCATGGCGATTCCGATCGACGTGAGCGTGCGGAACGCCTCGAAACGTTTCAGCAGGAAGAGGCCCGCGAGCACGCCGGGGATGGTCCCTACGATGATGGGAACGACCAGAGCGCGGTCGGCCTCGTGAACGGCGGGCTGACCGGTGGCCGCGCGGAGCGCCTCCGAGACGATTCCGACGAGAAGCCGCCAGGTGGCGACGATCAGGGCGAGTGCTGTTCCGAGGTGGAGAACGAGGTCAAACGAGTGAGCGATGTCTGCGTCGCGGATTTTCAAAAAAAACTGAGCGATCGTGAGATGCGCCGTGGACGAGATGGGGATGAACTCCGTCAAACCCTGAATCACGCCGAGCAGGATCGCCTGTAAGACCGTCATGGGCCGGCAGAATCTAACAGAGGGCGCCACAAGCGGGAGCAGATCTCGGCGCCGCCTTCCCCAAGGAGTCCCGCCCCTCACCCCAGCCCTCTCCCCGGCGCGCGGGGCGAGGGAGCCAGAGCTGCGCTTCCACCACGCTGGTGGCTAAGCTCGCAGCGGGAGGAGTCTCCTGACCGAAGGGAAGGAGGAGCCTCCCGCTGCGGGAGCCGAAGTGAACGGAGGGAGCAGGCGAGCGGTCGAGCCGACAGGCGAGCCGCTCGCCGGTGCCTTCGCCGCGCACGGCGAAGGCAGCTCCCGCAGTGAGCGGAGGCGACGGTTGGCGACGGTTTATCCTGACGCGAATGCCCCCACCCGAAGTTTCTCTCCGGCGCGCCGGCTCGTTTTGCGGGAGAGCTCCGCTTGTGGCCGCCGCTTCCATCCTCACGGTGCTCCTCGCGGGCGTGCTTTCCGCGGCGACCTCGTGGAGGACGTGGATTCTTCCGTTCGTCGACTCGCCTCGCGAGATGAACGTGCCGGCGCGCCTCGCTGCCGGCGAGCGTCTGTACCGCGACGTCGTGTATTACTACGGGCCCGCCGGCCCCTGGATCAACGCGGCCGCGATCGCGGCGTTTGGAAGGCGATTCTCGGCTCTGGAGGCGGTCGGCGCGACCGCGTCCCTTCTGCTGTTCGGCTCGCTCTGGCTCCTGACGCGCCGCGCGGGAAGCGGTCTGGCGGCGTTTGCCGCGTGCGCATGGGCTGCGGCTCTCTGCGTCGGCGCTCCCAACGGCGGCTCTTTTCTGTTCCCGTACTCTTTCGGCGCGCTGTGGGCGTTCGCGGGCGCCTTCGTCGCTCTTGCCGCCGCCTCCGGAACCCTTTCGCGCCGGGCGCGTCTCGCCGCGGCGGCCGGGGTCGCGCTGGCGTTGCTCGCCAAGCCGGAAGTCGGCGTCGCCGTGGCGGCGGTTCTCTGCGTCGGGGGAATCCGGGACGGGGAACCAGGCCGTCTGCGTCACGTCTCGTGGGCGATCGGGATCGGGGCGGCGGCCGCGGCGGTGGGCTGGGCGATCGCCTGCGCCGGGCTGCCGCTTTCCGCGCTGACCCCGGAAGGGCCCCTCGCCCTGTTCTCGCCGCCCGCCGAGTGGCGCAACGTCTATCGCGTCATGTCCGGCGCCGCGGATCCCCGCGGGTCGGTCAACCGAGTGGCCACGGCGCTCTTCTTAGACCTCGGGATCGCGGCGGCGGCGTTTCTCGCGGGCTCGCGCCTGGCCGAAAAAGTATCCCGCGTCGCGATCGGCGCGGCCGTCCTTCTCTGTGCCGCGGCCGCGTTTGTCCTGGCCGGCCCGTCGGGCGCCGCGGTCGAGGATCGTCTGCCCCCTCTGCTGGCACCAATTCCCGTGCTCTGCGTCTTCGCCGCGGTGCTGCTTCTTCGGGCGCCTCTGGACGGCCGCGCGCGCGCGAGATTTTTTCTCTTCGCCTTTGCGGCCGCTGCGGCATCGCGGGTCGTCTTCGGCCTGGCCTACGGCCGGGTGACGACGCCCTATTCGATCCTCGTTTTCCCCGGGCTCGCCGCGGCGGCCGCGGTGCTCACGATCGACGGCATCGCGTTCCGTGCGGCCTGGCCGAAGGGAGCCAGGGCTCTGTTCGCTTCTGTCTTTCTCTCGGCCGCCGCCCTCGCGGTGGCGCGTGGGGCCAGGCTTCATCGGCCGGACCGGTTTCCGCTGGTGCAGACCCCCGCGGGGGCCCTGCGGCTTCCAGCCGACCGCGTGGCCGCCGTCGCCGGAACAGCCGGCTACCTCCAGGCCATGACACGTCCGGGCGACGGGTTTGCCGGGTTTCCGGAAGGGGGCCTGTTCAACTTCACGCTCGGGCTTTCCAACCCGCTCCGGGAAGAGCAGGTGCTTCCCGGTCACCTCGATGCGATCCGCGAGGAAGAAGTCGCGAGGCGCATCGAGACGGCGGGACCGCGTTTTCTCGCGGTGGCCAATCAGCCGACGGCGATTTTCGGGAAGACGGCGTTTGGAGACGACTACGCGCGGCGCCTCCGGGCCGCGATCGAGAGTCGTTATCGCCTCGGCGCGTCGTTTGGAAACGCGCCGCCGGATGCGCGGGTGGGAGATCCGCGCTTTTTCATCCGCGTCTACGAGCGGCTCGCGCCCGTACGCGAGAGTCCGGCGACGGGCACATTCTCCGGAGGGAGATGAACGGGCCCGTCCCGGACGCAAATTCACGCGCCGATTTCCGCCCGTGGGAGTTCGCCGCGCTCTTCCTCGCGGCCGTGCTTTTCATGGCCGTGCGGCTCCCGCTCCTGACGCAGCACGGCGTGGCGCGCGGGTGGAACAGTGACGCCGCCGTATTCGGCCTCTCGGCGCGGCAGATCGTGGAGCACGGAAGAGTCGACGTCTTCTTCTGGGGGCAGAACTACATGGGTCCGCTGACGTCGCTCTCCGGAGCCGGAGTGGCGCTCGTGCGGCACGGATTCGACCGCCGGGCCAGCGTCGATCCCTTGAGCCTGCGTCTCGGAGCCATGGCCGAAATCGCTCTGGCCCTCTTTTTCTACTGGCTCGGACTGCGGTCGGCCCTGGGCCGGCCTGCCGCCGGGGCGAGCCTTCTCCTGCTCTCGATTGGCCCCCGCTACCTCTTCGAGAGCTCGGTCACTCCGCACGGCGACGAGATCGCCCTGCTCTGCTCCGGTGTTCTGTTCTGGCTCGCCTCGAGATCTCTCGCCGGGCGAAGGCGCCCGTCCCTTTTCGCCACGCCCGCCGGCTGCCTGTTTTTCGGGATGGCGTCTGGATTCGGCTGGTGGATGAACCAGGAAGTTGTGTTCCTCCTGCTGCCGCTCGCGGCCGTCCTCGTCTTGCGCTCCCGCGCCTGGTCAGAGCTCCGACCCCTGCTCCGGCCGCTCGATCGCCTGCTCGTGCGGCCCGAGCCGCTCGGATGGAGGGACCCCGGGACGGCCAGTCTCTTCGCCCTCAGAGTCTGGCACGCACTCCTCTCATTCGCCTTCCTTCTCGCCCTCGCGAATCAGGCGGGAATACCGGTTTCCGCCGTCTACGCGCGCGACCCGCTCGGGGACCCGGTGATCCTCCTCCTCTCGACGGCGGCGCTGTCCGAAGCCCTTCTCGACGGGATGCTGGTCCGGCACGCGCGGCGGATAGCCTCCTCGGTCGCGGCCCTCCTGCCGCGCGCCGCGGGATTTGCGGCGGGTTTCGCAATCGGCTACCTGCCGGTCGCCGCGGGCCCGAGCCTCGGATGGTACGACCGGAGCTATGGCCGCCAGTCTTTCAACGCCGGAGTCGACGGACTCCTCCCGCATCTGGGCGAAATGGCCAGACGCGATCTCTGGTCGTGGGTGGGCGCGGATGCGTCCCCGGCCGGCATTCTCTTTCTGACCGTGTTCCTGGCCGGTGTCCTCCTGTTCGCGTGGGAACGTCGCTCTCGCCTCCGCACGCTCGTGATGCTTTCTGCCGGGCGCTTCGGAGCCGCGTCGTTTGCGGGAGCGATCCTGATCGTGGCCCTCGGGTTCTATGCGGTCGCGCTCCGCAACGGCGGCGATCCCCGCTACATCGCTCCCGCGGTGCCGGTGGCCTACGCCGTCGCCGGGGCGGGACTCTTCGGAGACACGCCCTCGCGGCGGCGGCGCGCGGCGGGAGCGGCGGCGATGGCGCTGCTGCTCGGCAGCGGTCTCTGGTGTCTCTCGCGTCAGGCGGCGGCGCGGGTTTCCGCAATCGAGGCCGAGCCCGACCCCCGGATCCTGATTTCACGGATCCGCGAGCAGGGCTATCGCGTCTGCTACGCGGGATTCTGGCAGGCGTACAAGCTGCAGTTTCTCTCGGAGGAGGCGCTGCGCTTTATCCCCTGGAAGACGCGCGACAGAAACCCGGCGGCGTCTCGCGCATTGGCTCTGGAGCCGGGACGCAAGTGCCTGGTCTTACCGGATGGGAGCTTTCGGGAATTTACGCCCGCAGACGTTCCCAGGCCGATGGTCCGACACGGGCAGATCGGATCGGGCGCCGCGCGTCAGGAGCCCCGGGCGCTGATGCAGGATTGATCGAGGAAACCTCGTCCGCCGGGTGTCGTACGAACCCTCCCAAACCTGGCGTCGTTTTCCTTCGGTCGTTTTCGCCGTTCGCCGTTCGCCGTTCGCCGTTCGCGGCTCGCGGCTCGCGGCTCGCGTTACCGGCTCCGCCCCTCGCGACGCAACTCCTGTTCCAGCTGTCCGGCGTCCCATCCTCCGCCGAGCGCCTTTACGAGATTGACGCTGGCGGCCATCCGCCGCGTCAGCAGGTCCACCGCGGCGCGTTCGTTGGCGAGCGCCACGTTCTGCGCCGTGACGACCTCGAGGTACGTCGTGATTCCACCCGAGTACCGGCTCTGTGCCAGCGACAGCAGGCGCTCGGACGCGGTCACGGCCTCGGTCTGCTGCGCCGCCTCGTCCGCGAGAATCCGCACGGCGGCCACGTTGTCCTCCACCTGGACAAAGGCGGCGAGCACGTTCTCGCGGTAGAACGCCACCGCCGCGTCGTACGCCGCCGCCGCCTGCTCTCGGGCGGCCCGGCGCCTTCCGCCGTCGAAGATGGTGAACAGGATCGAAGGGCCGATGGACCAGAACCGCGCCGGCAAAGAGAACCAGTCGGAGAGGCGCGTCGCCTCGTAACCGCCCGCCGCCGCGAGCAGCAGGCGGGGGAAAAAAGCCGACGTCGCGATTCCGATCTGAGCGTTCGCGGCAGCCACCCGCCGCTCCGCGGACGCAATCTCGGGGCGACGTTCGAGAAGCTCGGAAGGAAGCCCTACGGGAATCGGCGGCGGGGCATACCTCACCGCGGTCGGAGCGATCGCGAAATCTCCGGGAGCCTTGCCGACCAGAATCGCGATGGCATGCTCGAACTGCGCGCGCGAAAGCCGCAGGTCGATCAGCTGCGCCCGGGTCGTGAAGAGCTGCGTTTCTGCCTGCGCCACGTCCACTCCGGAAACGACGCCCTGGTCGTGCCGGTTGACGTTTAGCCGCAGCGCCTTTTCATACCCGCCGGCGGTGGACTCCAGCAGCTGGATCTGCGCATCCACCCCGTGGAGCCCGAAGTAGTCGACGGCGAGCTCGGCGTGCATCGTCAGGCGCACGGTCTCGAGGTCCGCCTCGGTCGCCTGTGCGATCGCGAGGTTCGCCTCCACGTTGCGCCGGATGCGCCCGAAGACGTCCAGTTCATAATTGAGATCAACGGGAAGCTGGTACGTCGTCACGGTGGCGGCCGTGCCGTTCGCCGCGGCCGACCGGCCGCTCTGGCCCCGGGATGCGGAGGGCGACGTGGTCACGGTGGGGTAGTAGTCCGACCGGGCGCCCCGCACCGCCGCGCGCGCCCCCCGGAACTGCGCCTCGGCCCGCGCGATGGTCTGGTTCGACACGGTCACCTGCTCCTCGAGAGCATTCAAGGCGGGGTCGCCGAACAGCTCCCACCATCTTCCCCGCGCCGCGGCATCCGCGGGCTGCGCCGGCTTCCATCGGTCGGGTGCGGCGGCGGGGGACCCGGCGGGCGCCTCTTCCCGGAACTTCGCGGGGACGGGGGCCTCGGGTCGGTGGTAGTTGGGCCCGACGGCGCAGCCCGCGGCGGCGGCCGCGATGCCCGCAAGGAGGATGCCGCGAAGCCGCCTCATGCTTTCTCTCCAGCCGGGGGCGCCGCGGGAACGCCGCCCAGCCCTGGCGCGGATCGGCCGCGGCCGTGCCGGACGTGCTGCAGGCGCAGGCGCAAACGGTCGAGGTAGAGGTAAACCACCGGCGTCGTGTAGAGGGTGAGCATCTGGCTGAAGAGAAGGCCGCCGACGATCGCGATGCCGAGAGGACGGCGGAGCTCCGATCCGGTTCCGCCGCCGAGCGCGAGCGGGAGACCTCCGAGGAGCGCGGCCATGGTCGTCATCGTGATCGGCCGAAAACGCAAGAGACAGGCCTGAAAGATAGCGTTCTCGGGGCTTTTCCCCTCTTTGCGCTCCGCCTCGATCGCAAAATCGATCATCAGGATCGCGTTCTTCTTCACGATGCCGATCAGGAGAATGATTCCTATAAGCGCGATGACCGAAAGCTCCGTCCGGCAGATCAGAAGGGCGATCAGAGCGCCGAAGCCCGCCGACGGGAGTGTCGAGAGAATCGTGATCGGGTGAATGAGACTTTCATACAGGATGCCGAGCACCAGGTAAACCGTCAGGAGCGCCGCCGCGATCAGGATCGGCTCGTTCGCGAGCGAAGCCTGGAACGCCTGCGCGGTTCCCTGGAAGCTGCCGCGAATCGTGCCGGGAAGCCGGAGCTCGGTTCCCGCTCGTTCAATCGCGTTGACCGCCGTCCCGAGCGCGACGCCGGGAGGCAGGTTGAAAGAGACCGTTACGGAGGGGAACTGCCCCTGATGGTTGACGGTCAGGGGAGCGGTGTTCGCCGCGTATTGCGTGACCGCGGCGAGGGGCACCATGTCGCCCGACTTGGAACGGATGTAGATCGCCTTCAATCCCTCCGGGTCCTGCCAGAACGCGGGATCAACCTCCATCACCACGTGGTACTGGTTCAACTGCGTGTACATCGTCGACACGGGCCGCTGACCGAAAGCATCGTAAAGCGTGTTGTCGATCATCTGCGGCGTGATACCCAGACGGGCGGCCGTGCTCCGATCGATCTGGAGCGACGCCTTCAGGCCCTTGTTCTGCTGGTCGCTGTTCACGTCCGCGAGCTCGGGAAGCTTTCGCAGCCTTTGCACCACGCGGGGGGCCCATACGAACAGCTCCTGCGGATCGTCGCCCCGCAGCGTGTACTGGTACTGAGCGCCGGCGCCCCGCCCTCCGATCCGGAGGTCTTGAATGGGCTGCAGGAAGAGGTTTGCGCCGGGCACGTGCGAGAGCTTGCCGCGCAGGCGAGCGATGATCTGGTCCGCGTTCACGTCGCGATCCTCCCGCGGCTTCAATGCGACGAACATCCGGCCGGAGTTGGAGGTGCCGCCGAGAAATCCATTCGCGCTCTCGACGGCGGGGTCCTTCATCACCGTGTCGACGAATTGCGCCAGCTTCTTCTGCATCGCCTGGAAGGACGTGTCCTGGTCCGCCTGGATCGAACCGTTCAGGCGGCCGGTGTCCTGCTGCGGGAAAAAACCCTTCGGCACCTTCGCGTAGAGAAAGACGGTGGCTGCCATCGTCGCCAGGGTGACCGCGAGCGTCGAGGGTTGGTGCCGCAGGACCCATCCGAGGGACCGTTCGTACTGGCGCAGGATCCAGTCAAACGCGCGCTCGTTCGCCTTGTAGAGCCGTCCGTGCTTTTCGGCGTCGTGGGGTCTCAGGAGCTTCGCGCACATCATGGGCGTGGTGGTGAGAGACACGACGAGCGAAACCGCAATGGCGACGGAAAGCGTGACGGCGAATTCGCGAAACAGCCGCCCGACGATGCCGCCCATCAGCAGGATCGGGATGAACACCGCAACGAGCGAAATGCTGATCGAGACGACGGTGAACCCGATCTCGCTGGCGCCCAGCAGGGCCGCTTCGAGAGGCGGCATCCCCTTTTCGAGGTGCCGCGTGATGTTTTCGATGACGACGATCGCGTCGTCGACGACGAATCCCGTGGCGACCGTCAACGCCATCAACGACAGGTTGTCGAGGCTGTAGTCGAGCAGGTACATGACGCCAAACGTCCCGATGAGCGAAATGGGAACGGCGACGCTCGGGATCAGCGTCGACCGCACGTCGCGCAGGAACAGGAAGACGACCAGAATGACGAGAACGATCGAGATCACGAGCGTGATCTGAACGTCTTTTACGGAGGCCCGTATCGTCCGCGTCGCGTCGATCACGACGTTCAACTGGACGACCGGGGGGATCGAGGCCTGGAGCTGGGGAAGAATCGCCCGGATCGCGTCCACGGTCTTGATGATGTTGGCGCCCGGCTGCCGGAAGATGATCATGATGACGGCGGGCTTGCCGTTGGAGATTCCTCCCGTGCGGATGTCCTCGACAGCGTCCGTGACACGGGCAACGTCGCCGAGGCGCACGGCGGAGCCGCTCTTGTAACGGATGATGAGCGGCTCGTACTCGGAAGCCTGAAGAAGCTGGTCCGTGGTCGAAAGCGACCACGTGCGGCCGTCTCCGGCCAGGCTGCCTTTTGCCCGGTTCGCATTGGCCGCGGAGAGGGAGGCCCGGACATCTTCGAGCGAGAGCCCGTTGTTGTTCAGAGCGGTCGGGTTCACGTCGACGCGCACGGCGGGAAGGGCTCCGCCTCCGACGACGACCTGACCGACCCCCCGCACCTGCGAGAGCTTCTGCTGGAGGATCGAAGACGCGATGTCGTACATCTTCGACCGGCGCACGACGTTGGAAGTCAGGGAAAGCAGGAGAATCGGCGCGTCCGCCGGATTCACTTTGCGGTAATTCGGATTGTTCGGCAGGTTCGCGGGGAGCTGGCCGCGCGCGGCGTTGATCGCCGCCTGGACGTCCCGTCCCGCCGCGTCGATATTCCGATCGAGGTCGAACTGCAACGTGATGTTGGTCGAGCCCTGCGAGCTCGCAGAGGTCATCTCGGTCACACCCGCGATGCGGCCGAACTGCCGCTCGAGCGGCGTCGCCACCGAGGAGGCCATGGTCTCGGGGCTCGCGCCGGGCAGCCCGGCATTGACGTTAATGGTCGGGAACTCCACCTGGGGGAGCGGCGACACGGGAAGAAATTTGTACGCGATGCCGCCGGCGAGAGCGATCGCGATCGTCAACAGGCTCGTCGCGATCGGCCGCCGGATAAAGGGTGCGGAGAGGCTCACGCGCCCTCGGCCGGCTGGAGGGAGGGCGACGGGGCCCGCCCCTTCCTGGTCACGCGCCGCGCCAGGCGGTCGAACGCGAGGTAGATGACAGGGGTCGTGTAGAGCGTCAGCAGCTGGCTGAAGATGAGGCCGCCCACGATCGTGATGCCCAGCGGGCGGCGCAGCTCCGAACCGATCCCCGATCCGACGGCGAGCGGAACGCCGCCGAGCAGTGCCGCCATTGTCGTCATGATGATCGGGCGGAACCGCAGCTTCGCGGCGGAGAAGATCGCGTCTTCCGGTGTCCGCTTTTCGTTGCGCTCCGCGTCGAGGGCGAAGTCGATCATCATGATCGCGTTCTTCTCGACGATGCCGATCAGCAGGATGATCCCTATGAGGGCGATGACGGAGAAGTCCGTCCGGAAGAGCATCAGGGAGAGAAGCGCGCCGACACCCGCCGAGGGCAGTGTCGACAGAATCGTGAGCGGGTGAATGTAGCTCTCGTACAGGATGCCGAGCAGAATGTAGACAGTCACGATCGCGGCGAGTATCAACAGTGGCTGGTTCGCGAGCGACGCCCGAAAAGCGGCGGCCGTTCCCTGAAAGTTCCCCTGGATGCTCGCCGGCATTCGAAGCTCCGCTCGCGCCTTGTCGATCGCGCGCACGGCCTCGCCCAGGGACGCATTCGGAGCCAGGTTGAAGGAGACGGTCGCGACCGGAAACTGCCCCTGGTGGTTGACGGAGAGCGGCGCGTTGCCCGTCCGGACCTCGGTAAACGCGCCGAGCGGCACCGCGCCTCCGCCCGAGGCGCGCAGGTACACGCTGCCGAGGTCCTCCGGCCGCCTCTGAAAAGACGGGTGCGACTCGAGGACGACGCGATACTGGTTCAGCTGCGTGAACATGGTCGAGATCTGCCGCTGACCGAACGCGTCGTAGAGCGCGTCGTCGAGCATCTGGGGCGTGATCCCGAGCCGCGACGCGGTCGAGCGGTCGAGAAGCAGCCGCGCCTCGAGGCCCGCGTTCTGCTGGTCGCTCGCGACGTCCCGAAGCTCCGGGATGGCCTGCAGGCGTGCCACGAACTTCGGCGTCCACTCGCCGAGCTCCTTCACGTCCGCGTCCTCGAGACTGTACTGGTACTGCGTCCGGCTGACCCGGTCCTCGACTGAAAGGTCCTGGACCGGCTGAAGGAACAGGGTGATGCCTTCGACTTTCGCCAGCTCGGGCTGGAGCCGGCGGATCACCTCCCCGGCGCTGGCGCCTCGGTCGCCGAGCGGCTTCAAGTTGATCTGTATGCGGCCGCTGTTCATCGTCGTGTTCGTTCCGTCGATGCCGATGAAGGAGGAGATGCTCTCGACCGCGGGGTCCTTGAGAAGGACGTGCGCCACTTCCTGCTGGCGTTTGGACATGGCGGGGAACGAAACGGTCTGTGACGCTTCGGAGATGCCCAGGATCACGCCCGTGTCCTGAACGGGGAAGAAACCTTTCGGGATCACGACGTAGAGGAGGATCGTCGCTACGAGCGTGGCCGCGGCGACGACCAGGGTGGCGCGCTGATGCTCGAGCACCCGCGTCAGGGTTCGGCCGTAGAACTCGATGATCTGCTCGAAGATGCGCTCCGAACGCTTGTAGAACGCGCTCTGCTCCTCCGGCTTTTTGTGATGCAGGAGCCTCGCGCACATCATGGGCGTGAGCGTCAGGGAGACGAACGCCGAGACGAGAATCGTGACGGAGAGCGTCACGGCGAATTCCCGGAAGAGCCGGCCGATGACGTCTCCCATGAACAGAAGCGGAATCAGCACGGCGATGAGTGAGACCGTCAACGAGAGGATCGTGAACCCGATCTGCTCGGATCCCTTCAGCGCGGCCTCGAGGGGAGGCATTCCCTCTTCGATGTACCGCGAGATGTTTTCGATCATGACGATCGCGTCGTCCACGACGAACCCCGTCGAAATCGTCAGGGCCATCAGCGTCAGGTTGTTCAGGCTGTAGCCGAGCATGTACATGACGCCGAATGTGCCGACTAAGGAGAGAGGCACCGCGACGCTCGGGATCACCGTGGCGGCGAGTGTCCTCAGGAACAGGAAAATCACGAGGACGACCAGCGCGATCGTCAGCATCAGCTCGAATTCGACCTCGTGGACCGACGCGCGGATCGTGCTCGTGCGGTCGGTCAGGATCGAGACCTCGATCGCCGAGGGGAGGGAGGCCCGGAGCTGAGGGAGAAGCGACTTGACGCGGTCGACGACCGAAATGATGTTCGACCCCGGCTGCCGCTGAATGTTTAAAATGACGGCGGGCACGTCATTCATCCACGCCGCCTGCTTGACGTTTTCCGTATCGTCGATCACGTTGGCGATGTCCGAAAGGTGGACGGGCGCTCCATCCTTGTAGGAGACGACCAGCGGCCGATACTGCTCGCTCGAGAGCAGCTGGTCGTTGGCGGCGATCTGGTATGCCTGGCGCGGGCCGTCGAACGTCCCCTTGGCCTGGTTCACGTTGGACTGCGCCACCGCGGTGCGCACGTCCTCCATCGTCAGCCCGTAGGAGGAGAGCGCGGTGGGATTGACCTGGATGCGGACGGCCGGCTTCTGACCGCCGCTGATGCTGACCAGGCCGACACCCGGGAGCTGCGAGATTTTCTGTGCGAGGCGGGTGTCGGCGAAGTCCTCCACCTTCGAGAGCGGCAGTGTTTTCGAAGTCAACGCGAGAGTCAGGATCGGCGTGTCCGCGGGGTTCGTCTTGCTGTAGATCGGCGGATTGGGCAGATCCCGGGGCAGATACGTGCCGGAGGCGTTGATGGCCGCCTGAACTTCCTGTTCGGCCACGTCGATGTTCAGCTCGAGGGCGAACTGGAGGGTGATCACGGAGCTTCCGTCGGAGCTGCTCGAGGTCATCTGATTCAACCCGGGAAGCTGCCCGAACTGGCGCTCGAGGGGGGCCGTCACGGCAGACGCCATCACGTCGGGGCTCGCGCCCGGGTAGAACGTGACGATTTGGATGGTCGGATAGTCGACCTGGGGCAGCGCCGAGACGGGAAGTTGCCGGAAACCGATGATCCCGGCCAGCAGCAGCCCGATCATGATCAGCGACGTCGCGATCGGACGGAGGATGAAGGGTCGCGAGGGGCTCAAGAACCTGTCTTTCGGGCGCCGGCCGGGCGTCCGTCGGAGCCGTTTCCTTCCCGCCGCCCGTCGCCGGGCCCCGCCCCGCCGCCGGTGTTGCCGCCGGGGCCTCCACTCCCTGCCCCGGTCGCGACCTTCGCCCCGGGCTGGAGCTTGTCCACGCCGTCCACGACGATGGGCTCGCCGGCGGCGACGCCGCTGCGCACGGAAGTGACCTCGCCAAACGTGAGCTGGACGTCGACCGTTCGCATCTCGGCCGTCGAGTCGGGCTTCACGGCCCAGACGAAGGTGCTTTGAGGGCTGCGCTGCAGCGCGGCCGTCGGAACCAGGACGGTCCCCCGCAGCGTGTTCACGAGCAGCCGGGCATTCACGAACTGATTCGAGAACAGCGCGCCGTTCTCGTTCTCGAAGAGCGCTTTGATGCGGACCGTCCCGGTCGCCTGGTCGATCTGGTTGTCGACGGCCAGAAGCGTTCCAATCGCGAGCTGGTTCTTCAACTCGCGGTCCCAGGCCTCGACGGGAAGCTTTCTGCCCGTGCGGAGCTGCTGCTGCACGGGAGGCAACTGGTCGGCGGGGATCGTGAAGACGACGGCAATCGGCTGCAGCTGCGTGATCACTACGATTCCGTTCGGGTCATTCGCGTGGACGATGTTCCCCGGATCGACGAGCTTCAACCCCACGGTTCCGTCGATGGGAGCCGTGATCCGGCTGTAGGCCAGGTTCAGGTTGGCGCTCTCGATCAGACCCTGATCGCTCCGCACCGTGGCCTCGAGCTGCCGGACCGTCGCCGCCTGGGTGTCGAGCTGCTGGCGGGGAATCGAGTCCTGCGAGACCAGCACCTCGTAGCGCTGCAGGTCGACGCGCGCATTGGCGAGAGTCGCTTCATCCCTGGCGCGCTGCCCGTCCGCCTGGAGCTTCTGGACCTGGAACGCCCGGGGATCAATTTCGGCGAGCAGCTCGCCTTTTCTGACGCGCTGACCCTCCCGGAACAACACCCGGATCAGCTGGCCATCCACGCGGCTTCGAACGGTGACGGTGTTCACTGCGGTGACGGTGCCGAGGCCCGTCAGATAAACCGGGAGGTCGCCCGTTCTCGCCGGGACCGTGAGAACGGGAATGACCCGATTGGCAGCCGAGGTCTTCGCGGCGGCGGCCTCCTTATTCTGTTTCTGGCCGGAGCGGGAAAAGAGAAAGACCGCCAGAGCCGCGACCAGAAGCCCCACCACCCAGGGCCAGCGGCGCCGCCCTGGCGCGGCCGCGACCTCGTCCGGCTCGGTGGCGGCGGGCCCGTGCGTCAAGGGGAGGTGTTTTTTCTCCCCGCCGGGCGTCTTTTCGGGCCCGGCGGGCGAGGGGTCCCGCGGAATCGGTGCGTCGAATGTCATCGTTCGAGCTTCGTCCATTCTGCCGAGTGTCGCGTTGCTCCCGGCCTCTCTCCGCCCTCACCGCTCCCATTTCGCCAGCCCCGGCGGCCATTCCTCCAGCGGAACGATCTCTCCGGGGAGAGTCCTGCGCCGGGTATTCTGAACCCTATCCATTTACGAGGAAATCCGGGTTCAAGTTACACGGGAAGCCAGATTCAAGCTTCTGAAAGAGCGAGGCTTGATCCCGGCTTGCGGAGTCCGCCGGATCTCCCGTCCGCTTTGCGTGCCGACGCTTCCCGCCGCGGGTTCCCTCGAAGCGTCATGGGTCCGTGAGCCGATTTCTGGTCGGGGCGGCCGGGATCGAACCGGCGACCACCTGCTCCCAAAGCAGGTACGCTACCGCTGCGCTACGCCCCGGTCACGTCAGTTTACCCGTTGCAACGCCGCGGAAGCGGTGTCCGGCGCCGTCACCGACCCGGCGCGGGCCCGGCGGGCGTCTGGTTGTCCTGACGCCGCGCTTTGTACGCCACGGAGAAACATCCGAGCGCCGAGAGGTAGAGCCACGCGATCCGCGCTCATTCGCCGGTCCCGGTAACGCCATGACGCAGTCAAATCACGACCGATGCCAGCTCCCCGAGTCCTGCCAGCAGAAGAAGACGCCCGATGCCGCCTGAACCCGGAGGAAAGGTCCCCCCGCAATAGAAGAACCACCAGGAAAATTGGCACGACGACGAACATCGCCAGGAAAATCAAAGGATAAAAGATCAATCCCTCCGCGCGTGGAGCCGATCACGACACCTGTTCCGTGTCCTCTCTCAGGTCCTCGACGTTGCCGCCCCCACCGCCCTCAATGAGCCAGCTCGGCGAACCAGTTCACGACGACGGTCGTCGGAGTCAGCGCTTCGCGCCCGAGCGGGGCCAGAAACAGGAAGCGCTGGCCGTCGGCGGTCGGCATGTAATGGCTGCGAACGAGGACGCCGGACTGAACACGCGCCTGGAAAAGCGGTCGCGGAATGCCGGCCTCGACCGCGTCGGCTTTTTCCGCGACGTCCACCACCATCAGGTGCGAAGTCGGGTCTCCGTAATAGATCTGTTTTCCGTCGGCGCTCCACGCGGGCTCGCGGCCGCCCTGCGTGGAGATCTGCCACTTGCCGGCCGCCGCCGGAAAGGCCTGCACATAAACCTCCGTTCGGCCAGACTCGTTGCCCTGGAAAGCGATCCAGCGCCCGTCGGGGGAAAAGACCGCTTTGCTCTCCCCGAAGGGCGTCTGGACGAGAGGGATCGGCTTGCGGTCTCCGAAGGTGGGAAGGACCCAGATGTCGAACCCGGACTGCTTCGTCCTGAGCTGATAGAGAATGTAACGGCCGTCGCGGGACCAATCGGTCGCGAATTTCATGTCGCCGCCGGTCAGGAGCGGAGTTTCCGTCGTTCCGCCGCTCGCCGCCTTGCTGTACAGGTCGAACGGCCCGCTCCGGTTCGAGCTGAAAACAATCGTCTTGCCGTCGGGGGACCAGAGGGGCGAGGTCTCGTCGCCCGGATCGAAGGTGAAGCGCGAACTCGTCCCGCGCGCGAGGTCCCGCATCCAGAGGTCCGACTTCCCCGTACCGGGATCGTTTATTTCGACGAGCAGGCGGTCGCTCGAAGGGGAGAGCGCGAAGTCGGCGTAGTCTCCCGATTCGCCGACCGTTCCCAGCTCTTTTCCCGCCCGATCGGTCCAGACGAGGCGCGAGCCCGACTCCCCCGTTCGGTAGACGAGCGCGCCGGTGCGAGATGCGGAAAACCGGGCGAGCCCCAGACCCGTGGCCCCGACATGTTCGGCCAGCGGGACCGCCTCGCCCGACGTTTCCCGTCGTGCTGTGTCAAACGGCTGCGCGACGAGGGTCTTGTCACGCACGAACAGGAGGTGGCCGGGCGGCGCGTACGTCACCAGGGATTGAGCGGGCGCCAGCTTCGTCGAGGCCTTCGAATCGAGTGTTCCGACGCGGTAGGAGTTCTCCTCGGTCTTCTGGCCGAAGGCCATGAAAAGGAAGTGGCGGCCGTCGGGGAGGAATTCGGGCCAGGCGACCTGTGTCTCGTGGCGTCCGGGATCGGGCGCCATCGCCACCGCCGGCGTTCCGCCCGCGGCCGGGACCCGATAAATCGGATCGGCCGTTCGTCCGTCGAAAAGGATCACTCCGTCCTGACTCCAGGTTCCGTCGGCCCCCGTCGGCGCGTCGCAGATTTTCTGCGGAGGTCCGCCGCCGATCTCGATCTTCTTCAGCTTCCCCTCGGCAAAAAAACCGACGAACCGGCTGTCGGGCGCCCAGAACGGGCGGGTCGTGCCCTCGGTGCCCGGCAGCGGCCGGGCCAAGACCGAATTCATCGGGCGCACCCAGACCTGATTTTTTCCGTTGGAGTCGGTCGCATTGAACACGATCGTCTGTCCATCCGGAGAGATGCGAGGGCTGTCTATCGCGGTGACGCCCTCCGGGGCGGGGATCTCGAATCGCAGGACGCGTGAGGGGGGCGGTGTCCGGCGGACGAAACCGATCGCGAGCGCGGCGGCGGCGAGGGTCGCGAGACCAGCGACGGCCCACGCGATTCGTTCACGGCTCTTCCGCCGTGCCGCGACGGGAGCGGGCAGTCCCGCCGACGAGCCGCCTTCCGCGATCCACTGGAGCTGGAGCATCACGTCGTGCGCCGTGTTCCAGCGGTTCTCCGGGTCTTTGGCGATGCAGCCGGAGACGACGCGGTTCAGCGCGGGGGGCGCCATCGGCTGCAGCGTCGAGATCGGCGGCGGCTCCGAGTTCATGATCGAGCCGATCAGGCTCGCCTGACTCTTCCCGGAGAACGCCTTCTGCGCGGTCGCCATCTCGTAGAGGACGCATCCGAACGCGAAGAGGTCGCTCCTCGCATCCGCCTCGCGGCCCTCGAGCTGTTCGGGGGACATGTACTGGAAGGTCCCGAGGATCGTGCCGCGGCTGGTCAGCGGCTGGCTCTGCGGCGTCACGGTCGGGAGGCTCGTCATGGCCGAAAGCGCTCCCGGGGGTCCGGGCGGCAGAAGTTTCGCGAGGCCGAAGTCGAGCAGCTTCACGCCCGACTTCGTCAGCATGACGTTGCCTGGCTTCAGGTCCCGGTGCACGATGCCGCTCTTGTGCGCCCGGTCGAGCGCATCCAGGATCTCGATTCCGTACCGAAGCACCTGGTCCACCGGCAGAGGGCCGCGGGCGATCCGATCCGCCAGGGTCTCTCCTTCGAGAAGCTCCATGACGAGGAACTCGTGTCCCTCCTCCGTCCCGACGTCGTAGAGCGCGCAGATGTGAGGGTGCGAGAGCTGGGAGATCGTCCGCGCCTCGCGCTCGAATCTCTGACGCAGCTCTTCCGACGACGAGAGGTGCTCCGGCAGCACCTTGATGGCGACATCCCGTCCCAGCCGGCCGTCGCGAGCCCGGTACACCTCGCCCATCCCGCCCGCCCCGATGGGCGCGAGGATCTCGTAGGGGCCGAGCCGGGAACCCGCGGAAAGGGTCATCTGGTGAACGGATTGTACGCGGCACCAGAGACGCCCGTGCCTCCGGACCGTATTGGATTGTCCCGGGGCGGGGGAGGTTCGACGAGCGCCCTCGAAGCGGTTAGGCTACCGCGCCGTTTAACCATTGCAACCAGACCGATCCGAGGAGACCGACATGAACCGCGAGTACGTCCGATGGGATTCTCATATTCTCGGCCGCTCGATGGAGATCCTCTGGTTCGGGCATGCCGGCCGGCCGATGATCTGGTTTCCCACCTCGATGGGGCGGTTCTACCAGAACGAGGATTTCGGCCTCGTGGCGGCCGTCGCGGACCGGATCGAGGCGGGGCGGCTCCAGGTCGTTTGCGTCGACAGTGTCGACAGCGAGAGCTTCTACGCGAAGGGCCGTCCGCCGGCGGAGCGGATCGCCCGGCACGACCAGTACGACCGCTATCTTGCCGGCGAAGTCGTCCCGTGGATCCGGAACCGCTCGCTGCACGTTGGGCGCATCGGAACGCTCGGCGCCTCGTTCGGCGCGTACCACGCGGTCAACTTCGCACTGCGGCATCCCGACTTAGTCGAGCAGGCGGTCGGGTTCTCCGGAAAGTACGACATCCATTCGTTCCTGGACGGCTTCTGGAACGACACCGCTTATTTCCACTGCCCGACCGCGAACGTTCCGAACATGAGTGCCGACTGGCTCGCCCGCTTGTCCTCGCTGGAGCTCTCGATCGTCACCGGCGAAGACGACAACATCCTCGAGGGCTCGAAGCAGATGATCCGCATCCTTCTGGAAAAGGGGATTCCCCACCGCGGGGACATCTGGCCGAAACCCTACGGCCACGACTGGCCGTTCTGGAAGGAGCAGATCCGGCATTACCTCTGAGCCGGGGTCAGGTCTTTATTATACACTAAGCCGGCCAGCCCCCCCTGACTTAGCTCACGTGTTCGGCCAGAGGCAACCGGACGCGCCGACCCAGCTCCTGTCCTTGTTGAACGCCACGCCCATCATCTTTCCCTGGGAGAGCCGCGCGAGCGTTGTGACCGGGAGCGGCCGGCCCTCCTTCCAGATGAACATCACCCGCACCTCGACCTTGGACGCGCCGCCGTCGGTCGTCTCGATCACGGGCGCGTAGTCAACCTTGCGCATCAGGAGCGTGTGGCGGCGATGCTCCGGAGGGACCGCGGCGAGATCCTCGGGCGTGACGTCGACTTTCACGCCGGTGCCTGCAAAGGAAAAGAGCGGCTTCAACACCCAGTTCTCGAGATCGGGAGGCGGTTCCGCGAGGTCCGACAGAAAGTGCGCCTCCGGCGCCAGAGGATGCGAAATCGCGGGCAGCGCGTGCTTGCTCCAGCGGAAATACCAGTTCGGGTGCCCCGCCCAGGCGACGTCGAGCGGCTCGCGGAAATCAAACGGAAGAGACAATTTCAAGGCCGCGAGCTCGTCGAAGATGAGCCGGTTGTAGATGCGAAGGATCCGTGTCGAGACGCCGTCGCGGTCATACCAGAGCTCCCGGCCAACCCGGAGCACCTGCCTCGGGTCGATCGCCCGGATTCCCCAGAGCTTCTCGGTACAGGAGAAGTCGACCGCCGTCTTCTGCTTCGGAGGATCGATGTCGAGCAAAACGACGTTCTCCGGAGGGAGACCGCCCAGGATCGCGCCGCCGACCTCGCGAAGGTAGCCGTCCGCGTCGAGCCCCGAGAGGAGAAACCCGAGCGGTTCGTCTTCGGGCACGAGGTCCCGCTGAAGGCGAGATTGCATGAACTGGAACCCGTAGAGCGACGGAAAGGCCTGAAGCTCGATCAGGCGCGGTGCGAGGCGTCCCCCATCGCGGACCACCGCGAAATCGGCCTGCGCGAAGAGGGGCAGCGGGTCGCAACCCGGAACGTCCCATTCGGGGGGAACGGCCTCGAGCGACCGCGCCAGGTTCTCCGGAGTCGACAGCTGCGCCCAGATCTCCTCGGCGGACCGCACCATTTCGTCGCGCAGGGCCGGGGGCAGGAAAACGGGGCTCTCCGCGAGCCGGAACACGATCGGGAAACCGCAATCGGCGGCGAGGCGCTCCTGATAACTCTCGTAGAGATCGCGGGTGAACGCTTCGTTGTAACGGAGGCGCAGCGCCGGGATCATTTCGCGCGACTCTTCATTCGGGGAGTTCGACCAGGCCCTCGTCGAAGCGTCAGATGAGGAATTTGGAGTCCGCCATGATCTGGTCGTCGTCCATCCAGACGTCGAAGTGCCGCCCGACGATGTCGAGGTGCGTGCGGCAGCTCCACGTCGCGCCGGTGTGCTCCGAGTAGGGATGGCCGAACGCGAGGTGCAGCCCGGGCAGCTTCTCGTCCTGAAGGATGTTCCCGATGATCGAGCGCACGGCGATGTTCGTGCCGAGTGCGAACTCGCCCACGCGGTTCGAGTTCTCCTCCTGACTGGTGTACGCCAGAAACCCTTCGAGCACCTCCGCCCGGTCGCACCGGGCGTCGACGAGCCGGCTGTTCTCGATCGTGACGCGCAGCGGGCTCTGCTCGAGGTCTCCGTACCTCGCGCAGAGATAGTCGCCGACAACCCCGTCCACGACGTAGATCCCGTCGACGCGGGCCGGCGCGGTCAGCACTTCGCCGGCGGGAAGGTTCGCCCACTTGTCGGGAGAGATGAGTCCGCTCGTTTTCAGCCAGCGGATGGAGGGATCGAACGTCGCCTCGAGATCCGAACCGCCCGCCGACTTCGCGCGAATGCATTTCGCGCTCCGCGCCCGCTCCAGCACACGAGACGAGATCGCGTCCACGAGATTAAAGTCGGCGCGCATCCCCTCGAGCATGATGCGGTGGCTGATGTAGACCATGTGCGCATGCCGGATGCGTCGCCGGTTGACGACGTCCGTCATCTGAATTCGCTGCGGGAGCTCGCCGGTCTGCGGCTGGGCCGCGTAGATCGAGACGGCGGACCGCTCGAGCGATTCGAGAACCGGCGCCGGCATCGAGGTCATGGGCCGGGGGCCGTAATCCTCCAGAAGATGAAACTCGAGGGCGGACCCGACCTCGCGCACCTGTTCGGCGAGGCTCGCCGCGATCTCCTCTGTTTCCCGGTCCGTGATGATGGTCACGCGTTCGTGCGCGGAGAGGCGCAGGCAGGTCCGGACCGCGTTGCGCGCTCCGGGGATCAGGTCCTCTGCGTAGGCGATCAATGTGTCTCTCATGAGCTTCGGCTCTGGTCCCCGGGGGAGGACGCCATGGCCGCCGGGGCAAACTCGATGCCGTGGCTGGTTTCTTCGCAGATGAAGTCGACGACTTTTTTGAGGTCCCCGTCATTCTCGTGAAACGCGCGTAGCTGCCGGTCGGCGCCGCTGCCGTTGTTCAGGATCCATCGCAGCGACTCGATTTCCTTCCGGCTTCCGAGCTCGTCGAGCACGCCGTCGACGAACTCGAAGAGCTCCTCCATCAGGTCCCGGAAGGGGACTTCCTTCTCCCGGCCGAAGTCGATCAGCTTGCCGTCGATGCCCCACCGCGTCGCGCGCCACTTGTTCTCCAGAATCAGCGCGTTGCTGTACGGCCGGAAGCCGAGGTTCTTCTCGCGCAGCTCGAACAGCTTCACGCAGATGGCCTGAACCAGCGCGGCAATCGCGACCGTCTCGTCGAGCCGCATGGGAACGTCGCAGACGCGGAACTCGATCGTTTCGAAGAAGGGATGCGGCCGCAGGTCCCACCAGATCTTCTTTCCATTGTCGATCGAGTTGGTCGCGACCAGAATTCGAACGAACTCGTCGAACTCCGCGGGGGTCGGGAACACGGGCGGGATCCCGGTGCGGGGAAACCGCTCGAAGACTTTCGTCCGGTAGCTCTTCAGCCCGGTGTTGCGGCCCAGCCAGAAAGGGGAGTTGGAGGACAGGGCGAGTAAGTGCGGCAGGAAATACCGCGCCTCGTTCAGGATCTGAAAAGCGACGGCGCGGTCGGAGATTCCCACATGCACGTGGAGGCCGAAGATGAGATTGGAACGCGCGACGAGCTGAAGCTCCTCGACGATCGAGGCATAGCGGGGATCCGGATAGATCGCCTGGTCCTCCCACCGCGAGAACGGATGTGTCCCGGCCGAAGCGACGTTCATCCCCTGCCGCCTGGCGAGGCCGATGATTTCGCGCCGGAGCTCCGTGACGTCCTTGCGGACCTCGTCGACGTTGGCGCAGATTCCGGTCCCGACCTCGATGACCGACTGGTGCATCTCGGGCTTGACGCGCTCCTTCAGGAGCAGCTTTCCCTCTTCGAGCATCTCCTGGACATGGGAACGGAGCTCCCGCGTCTCGGGATCGATGATCTGGAATTCCTCCTCGACGCCGAGAGTGAACGCCGGCCGCTGCCGCATGCGCCGTTACCTTTCGCTCTCGGGGTCGCCGGGAGGAAACGGCGGCTCGCGGCGAGGCCCCGCCGGAGATCTCCCCGCGGCCGGGCCGGAGGGGCCGCCCGGGCCGCCCGGGCGCGGCCGGATGGGGCGCGGGCCTGAAACCCGAGGTTCCACCGGACCGGACGTGCGGCGCGGACCCGAAGGCCCCGAGGGAACCGGCGGACGCGGCCTCGGCGAGGCGGCCGGCCGTGCGGGCTCCCGCTGGCTCGTCAGGAATTCCTGCCAGTGATAGCGCGCCACGGGCTCAGCGCCCCGGGACACTCGCTCGATCAGCCACTCGGACGCATGCGACAGAACCCATTCGAAATTTTCCGCCCCGACGGAAGCCGCATCCGCGTCGGGAGCGGGATTCAGAAAGTCGATCGCGTAGGGAATCCCGTCGCGGACGGCGAATTCGAGCGTGTCGAAGTCGTAGCCGAGGGCGTTGGTCAGCTTGAGGCAGTCGTTGCGGATGCGTCCGTAGAGAGCCGGATCGATCGGCTCCGGCCTCTGGACGTAACGGTCCGCATGCGGCTGGCGGGGGTCGTAACGCATGATGTGGACGTGCTTGCGCCCGATCGCGTAGCACCGGAAATACTCGTCGAAGACGATCTCTTCCTGGAGCGTCATGACGTTCTGGCCCGACTCCTTGTACGCGGCGAAGAATTCCTCGAGGTTGGCGACGCGGTAGACGTTTTTCCAGCCGCCGCCGGAATACGGCTTGAAGAACGCGGGGAAGCCGATGTGCGAAAAAATCTCGTCCCAGTTGAGGGGGAAAAGAAGGTTTGACATGGACTCCGACGTCGTGTCCGGAGGGTGATGGTTGGACGGGAGGATCACCGTTTTCGGGACCGCGACCCCGACGGCTCTGGCCACGACGTTGTTGAAGAACTTGTCGTCGGCGGACCACCAGAACGGGTTGTTGACGACGATCGTGCCGTCCGCGACCGCCTTCTTCAGGATCGCGCGGTAGAACGGGATGTCCTGGCTGATGCGATCGAGGATCAGGTCGTAGGTCTTCGGGCTCTCGAGGCTGATGCCGCCGATCTGAACGGCTTCGGCGGTGACGTTGTGCGCGCCGGACCCGTTGATCCGGTCGATGAGGGCGTGCGGGAAGGAGCGCTCCTGCCCGAACAGAAT
>JBDUBI010000255.1:0-7175 GCA_040004225.1 Acidobacteriota bacterium | reverse complement strand
GCGCGCACGGGCTCTTCGCGGCGGGCCTCCATCAGAACAGCAGCTTGGTCAGGAAGAAGTCGGCGAAGAGCACCGACAGGCTCCCGCTGACCACGGCGCGGGTCGTGGAGCGACCCACCCCCTCCGCGCCGCCGGAGGTGTAGTAGCCGCGGACGCAGGCGATCAGCGAAAAAATGAGCCCGAACACGGCGGCTTTGATCATTCCGGAAACGATGTCGTCTCCGATGTGCAGGAACTGAAAGGAGTTTTCCAGATATCTCACGGGGTTCACACCGAGGAGTTTCACGGCCACGAGGTATCCGCCGAAAATGCCGACCGCATCGCCCATGATGACGAGAAGCGGCATCATGACGATCGACGCCGCGATCCGCGGAACCATGAGGTACTGGATCGGCTCGGTTCCGAGAGCGGTCAGAGCGTCGATCTGCTCCGTCACGCGCATGGAGCCGAGCTCAGCCGCCATCGAGCTCCCCACCCTTCCCGTGACCATCAACGCGCACAGGACCGGGGAGAGCTCCCGCGTCAGCGAGAGCGCGACGACACTGCCGACGAGGCTTTCGGCGTGAAACCGCGCGAAGCCGTTGACCGTCTGAAGGGCCATCACCATTCCGGTGAACAACGTCGTCAAGAACACCACGGGGACCGAATCGACGCCGACGCGGACCATCTGGCGAAAGAACTCGGGAACGTCGTAGGGGGGGCGGAAGGTCCAGCCGGCCACCCGGCCCATCATCTGGAACACGTGCCCGAACTCCTCGAGGACGCGGATCACCGCCCGCCCGATGGCCTCGAAGAACCTCATGAGCGGTAAACGCGGGGCACGCGCGACGACAATCCGCAGACGATCTCGTATGGGATCGTCCGGGCCGCGCGCGCCAGATCCCAGGCGTCGATGGAGTGGACGCCGTCGTTCCCGAGGAGGACCACTCGGTCTCCAGGTTCGCCGCCGCTGTCGGTCGCATCCACCAGAACCAGATCCATGCTCACGGCGCCCACGACCGGCGCCTTGCCTCCGCGTAACAAGACAGCAATCCCCCCGGATAAGGAGCGTCGGAAGCCGTCATGATAGCCGATCGGGAGCGCGGCGACGCGGGTCGTCCGGGAGGTCACGAAGGTCCCGCCATAACCGAGCGGGGTTCCCGGCGGCACGATCTTCACGGAGAGCACTTCCGTTTCGAGTGCCATCGCCGCCCGCAGCTGCGAATCGCCGACGCTCTCCGAGGGAGCGATCCCGTACAAAGCGATTCCGGCGCGCACTGCGTCGAACCGCGCCCGCGGGAACGCGAGCGTCGCCGAGGAATTGGAAGCGTGAAGAAGTCCCGGATCGACGCCTCCGCGCCGCATCGCGTCGATGGCCGACTCGAAATCTTCGATCTGCGCCGCGGTGGCCTCCGATTCCGGCTCGGTCGCCCTCGCAAACTGGGTGAACGTTCCGGTCAGGCGAAGAGCCGGGCTCTCGCGGAGCGTGGCGATCACCGCGGGAAGTTGTTCGCTCCGAATTCCGAGGCGGCCCATGCCCGTGTCCAGCTTCAGATGCACTGCCAGCGGGGAGGAGAGGCCGGCGGTCCCTGCTGCCTCGGCTAAGGCCTTAGCCTGGGTCAGATCGTGAATCGTCGGAGTCAGGCGCGCGTCCGAGAACACCTCGACGTCCGCCGGATCGCCGGACGAGAGCAGAAGGACCTCGCCCACGATCCCGGCGTCGCGCAGCGCCAGCCCTTCTTCGACGAGCGCCACCGCAAAGCGGCGAGCTCCTTCCTCCGCCAGCCGCCTGGCGACGGGAACGGCGCCATGACCGTAGGCGTCCCCCTTGACGACGGGGATCACAACGGCGCCTCCAGCCCGCGCCCCCAGGGTGCGAAAGTTGTCCGCGATCGCGCCCAGATCGACCACGGCGCGTGTCTGCCGCGTCATGCGCCCGGCCCTACGTCCCTGGGAACGGCCGGCCGCCTCTCAGAACGGCTGGTCCGGAGACGCGGCCGCTCCCGCGTAATTGGCAAACGTCATGTGGTCGGCGAGAAAGACCAGCGAGAAATCCCCGGTCGGACCGTTGCGCTGCTTGGCAATGATCACGTCGGCGATTCCCTTGCGCTCGGTATCGCGCTCGTAAAGCTCCTCGCGGTAGAGGAAGACAACCACGTCGGCGTCCTGTTCGATCGAACCGGAATCGCGAAGATCGGAAAGCTGCGGCTTTCGCTGGTCGCCCTTGCGCGACTCCGGAGATCGCGACAACTGGGACAGGGCGAGGATCGGGACCTGCAGCTCCTTGGCGAGCAGTTTGAGCCCGCGGGAGATCTGAGAGACCTCCTGCGTCCGGTTGTCGAACCGCCCGTGTCCCCCCATCAGCTGCAGATAATCGACGACGATCAGGTCGAGGCCCTTCTCACGCTTCAACCTCTGCCCCTTGGCGCGCATCTCCGGCACCGAAAGCCCCGCTCCGTCGTCCAAGAAAAAGTTCGCGCCGGCGATTTTTGACTGCGCCGTCACGAGCCGGACCATGGCTTCCTTCGAGGCATAACCGTCCCGGACCTTCTTCGCGTCGACGTCGGCTTCGGAGCAGAGGACACGGAAGCCGAGCTGCTCCTTGGACATCTCGAGCGAAAAAAAGCCGACCGACCTTCCCTCGCGAAAGGCGATGTGCTGCGCGATGTTCAGGGCGAAGGACGTCTTCCCGACCGACGGCCGGGCCGCCAGGATGATGAGGTCGCTCGACTGGAGGCCCGAGGTCATGCGGTCGAGGTCGAGAAACCCCGTGGGCAGGCCCGACAGGACTCCCTTGCGGTCCTGGGCTTCCTCTATGAGCTCCAGGTTGCGTTTGACCACCTGGGCGATCGGGACAAATCCGCCGCGAACGGAGTCTTCCGCGATGTCGAAGATCGACCCGGTGGACTCCCCGAGGAGCTCCTCGGCGTTTTTTTCCTGCGCCAGTCCCTCGCGGACCATCTGCTGCCCGACGCGGATCAGCCGCCGGAGAGTCGACTTTTCCTTGACGATCCTGGCGTAATGCTCGACGTTGGCGACCTCGGGCACTCCGTCGAGCAGGGCCGACAGATACGCCGTCCCGCCAGCCTGGTCGACCGTACCGGCGCGGTCCAGCTCCTCCTTCAGCGTCAGGATGTCGATCTCGGCGGACCGCTGGAAGAGCTCCATCATCGCGCGGAAAATCCGGCGATGCGTGTCGGGGAAGAAATCGTTCTCCCCCAGGATGGGGACGACGAACGACAACGAGGAGGGATCGAGAAGGATCGCGCCGAGGACGGACCTTTCGGCGTCGAGATTCTGCGGAAGTCCCTTGTCGGTGGTGACGGTTTCGAGCATCGGCGGATTGATCCGGATTCTTTTCCCCGGGAGGGGCGGTGTCAACGTCGCGCGGTCTTTTCCGCAGCCGTTTTTGAAACGATCGTCGCGTGGGTGCGTCCAGATATTTTTTTGCCCGCGATTTCCACAATGCTATTGGACCCTCCCGGGCAGACAGTTGATGTCCGAGATGATCTCCGAGAGGTATTCGGCGTCCGAACCTGCAGCTCGGACGGGCGGGCGCCTCGTTCCTCCCTACCAGACGAACGCGCGCTCGGCGGAACGGATCAGCGAGATCGCGGTCGGCCATCCCACGACGTCGTCCACGCGGTCGCGCGCCAGAGGCTTCCCGCCGGATCGGGCCACGAGCGCGGCCGAGCACCCGAGATAACGGACGTGCCCGGTGGCCCGCGCCTCGGCGAGCAGGCGGCCCGCGCCGGCGGCCGTCCCGGGTACGACGGAAGCATCTTCCGGATCGAGCTGCCCCGAAACGAGCGCCTCGAACGCACCGTCGAACCACACGATTGTGACGGCGAGGCCGAGCGACACCGCCGCCGCGGTCATCGCGGCCGCCTCGTAGAGGACCTCGCCCGAGCCGCGTTGAAGCAGGAGAACCCACGTGGGCCGGGATCGGGGAGGAACCCCCGTGTCCCCGCCGGAAGGCTCGGTCACGCCCGACGGGCCCGCGCCCGCAGAAGCCCGAGCATCTCCGCGGACCCGACGACACCGCCCGGGTGCTTGCGCCCCTCCGGCGTTCCATGAAAATCGCTGCCGGCGGTTTCCGCGAGATCGAGATCGCGAGCGAGACTTCCGAATCGCGCTTCTTCGGCCGGGCCGTGGTCCGGGTGAAAGACCTCGATCGCGTCGAGTCCTTCGGCGGCCAGCACACGGGCCAGCGCTTCCGGTTCCCTGTACCAGCAGGCATGCGCGAGAGAAGTCACACCACCAGCCTGGCGGACCGCCCGGACCACGTCTCCCGCGGGCCATTTTTCGGAAGCCACGTACCAGGGATGTTCCGTCCCCAAAAAGCGAGAGAAGGCGTCGTCGTGCGAAGAAGCGTGGCCGGCCCGCACAAGCGCGCGAGCCAGGTGAGGACGCGCCCAGACTCCGTCGCCGATCTCCTCCCGGAGGGCGTCCAGGTCGAGAGGGTACCCCGCCGCGACGAGGTTCTCCGCCATCCGTTCTCCGCGGGTCCGGCGGCTTTCCTGCCGTTCCAAAAGCCGCGCATTGAAAGAGGCATTCTGTTCGTCGACAAAGAGCGCGAGAAGGTGAATGTCGTCCTGCCCCTGAAAATCGGCCGAGATCTCGGCACCCGAGATCAGCTCGATCCCGAGCCTCCCGGCCTCTTCCCTCGCTTCCGGAAGCCCCTGGAGCGTGTCGTGATCGGTGAGGGCGAACGCGTCGATGCCGGCAGACGCCATGCGCCGCACGAGCTCCGCCGGGCGATCGAGGCCGTCCGAGCAGTTCGAGTGGCTGTGGAGATCAACACGCATGACGCGATCTTAGCCACTATTTTCCCCGCAAGGGGCGTCGGCACCTTCCCGCCGGGGGTGTCCGCACCAGAGGCGGGTGGCTGCGTTTCGCTCGCTTCCCCCTTCTGGTCCACCCCCGCCCGAAAAGCCGTTACTGCCGCGAGCCGGGACCTCCCTGGAGCGGCCGCGCGGACCGCTCGCCGGCAGAGCGTCCTTACCTCTTCTTGCGGCTCTTGCGCCCCTTCTTCCCGGAAGAGCTGCCCCGATCCCCGTATTCCTCGTCCCGCTCGTCGTCCGACGCTCCGCCCTCGCCTTCGATGCCGAACGCGATCTTCACGTTCACCTTGTAGTCGACGAGCTCTCCGCCCTCCACCCGCGCCGTCCAATTCTGGACGTCCACCCCCGTGATTCCCCGAACGCTCCTCGATGCTTCCCGCACAGCGGTGCGCACGGCGGCCTCCCAGCTCTCCCGCGACGACGCGACGACCTCGATCACCTTGGCGATATTCGACATCGAATCTCCTTTCGGTCTTCGACCGGGCCCGGTGCAACAACCGTTCCGTGAGAGCTTCCGCGGCGGTAAGTCGCGGCGCGACGCGAGGGCCGGACCGGCACCATAAAATCGCTCCGTGGAGCGCAGACAGGTGGCGCAGATGCTCGAAGAGATCGCGGCGATGCTCGAGCTGAAGGGGGAAAACCCTTTCAAGGTGCGCGCCTACGAGAACGGGGCAAACGCGATCCTCGGTTTCCAGGGCGACCTCGAGGACGCCGTCCGCTCCGGGGAGATTCGGAGGGTCAAAGGCATCGGGCCGGGCCTCTTCGCGAACCTCGAGACGCTCTTGAAGACCGGGTCGCTCCCGTACTACGACGAGCTGCGCGCGGCATTCCCTCCGGGCCTTCGGGAGTGTCTGAGGATTCCGGGTTTCGGCGCGCGCAAGGCGAAACAGGTCCACGAGGCGCTTGGAATCGATTCGCTGGCGATGCTCGAAGACGCCTGTCGGGACGGCCGGATCTCGGCAGTGCCGGGCTTCGGGCCGAAGAGCGTCGAGAAGATCCTCAAGGGAATCGCCATCGTGCGCGCGGGCGCCGGACTTCACAAGTATTCGCGCGCACACGCCCGTGCCGAAGACGTTCTTCTGGCGCTCCGGGGAGCCGCACGCCGGATCGAGCTGGCGGGAGACCTGCGCCGGCGGTGCGAGGTGGTCTCGAGCGCGGATTTCGTGGCCGAAACGGCGAATCCCGCGGCCCTCGTCGAGGCGTTCGCTTCGGTCCCCGGAGCGGCGGAGTCACTGCCGCCCGAAGCTGACACCGCGCGGGTCCGTCTCGCGGGGGGACTCATGATCACGCTCCGCGCCGCGTCACGCGCCGAGTTCGCGGCCACGCTTCTCGATGCGACGGGCAGTCCCGAGCATCTCGAGGCGCTGCGCGCTCGGGCGGCGGAGCGCGGGCTTCGACTGGAGCGGTCGGGCCTCTTCGCCGGTGCCTCGACGCGCCGCGTGCCGTGCGCCACGGAGGCGGAGATCTACGCCCTCCTGGATCTCGCCTGGGTGGAACCTGAGCTGCGCGAGGGTCGCGGAGAGATCGAAGCCGCCGCGCGCCTGGATCTTCCCCGGCTGGTGACGAGGCAGGACCTCCGGGGCCTGATACACGTGCACACCACGGAGTCCGACGGGCGGGATTCTCTGGAGGACATGCTCGGCGCGGTCCGCGACGCCGGGTACGAGTGGGTCGCCATCACCGACCACAGCCAGACCGCGGGGTACGCCGGGGGGCTCACGCCCGACCGGGTCCTCCTCCAGCGCGCCGCAATCCAGGCGATCCGACCCCGGTTCCCCGGGCTCACCATCTTTCATGGAACTGAGGCCGACATCCTCGCCGACGGGTCCATCGACTTCGGCGACGAGTTCCTGGAGGGCTTCGACGTCGTCGTCGCCTCGGTGCACTCGCGATTCGGCCTCGCGAAAGAGGAGCAGACAAAGAGGCTCATCCGCGCGGTGCGCAATCCCCGGGTTACCGTCCTCGGCCATCCGACGGGGCGCCTGCTGCTCTCCCGCAACCCGATCGACGTCGACATCGAGGCCGTGCTGGACGCCGCCGCAGAATCGGGATGCGCCGTCGAAATCAACTGCTCGCCCGACCGGCTCGACCTCGACTGGCGCTTTTGCCAGGGTGCGGTCCGCCGAGGCATTCCCATGGCGATCGACCCGGATGCGCACTCGGTTTCGGAAATCGATCTCGTCCCATTCGGGATCAACATCGCTCGCAAAGGTTGGGTCACCGCAGCGTCGACGCTGAACGCGAAGAGCGCGGACGAGTTCGCGGAGTGGCTGGGGCGGCGAAAGTAACCGTCGCCATCCGTCGCCTTCGCTCACTGCGGGACCTGCGTTCGCCTGCGGGCGAACGCACCGC
>JBDUBI010000022.1:0-7233 GCA_040004225.1 Acidobacteriota bacterium | reverse complement strand
CTCCTGGACCGTGTTTTCGCTCACTTTCATTGAATAAAAAAGCGGGCCTTCGCCCGCACTCATCCGCGAGAGGGGTTTTATCAGAAAGAGGAGCGATGCGGCAAGAAGGGGACGGGATCGCCGGGCCGTCGAACGGGCAAGTCCGGGGGGAAAGGGGCCGCCAGGGGCCCGCCGCAGCCCCTTTCTTTTCTCCGACTCGGCTCCCTTTCGCCCCCTTTGCTCTCTCCCGGCCCGTGCGTTCCGCGCCGGCCCGGCAGACGGCGCCTCTTACCCCGCCGCCCTTGTCTCCTCGAAGGCCTTTCGGAAGGCGGCCCGGGTCGGCGTCGAGGCCAGAAGCGCCAGGACGGAAGCGGCGAGCAGAAGGGCGACGTCCCCGGGGGTTGCCCCGGTAAGGCCGGCGAAGAGACCGAAAACCGCGATCGACTCCGCCGCGGCGAATCGGATCAGGAAATAGCGGCGCACCCGCTCCAAAGCTCCGGCTCCGGGCCCGGCGGAGCGCAGGAGGGCTCTCCCGAGGATGCTGGCCAGGCCCCACTCGGCGGCGCCGACGGCGAGGAGGACCACGACGGACCGGGATTTCGGGGTTCCCGCTCCAGAAAGGCCGACCTCCCCCCGGAAGAGCCAGAGGAGGACGGCATACAGGGGGACCGCCGAGAGCATCGCGACGTGAACGACCCCCACGATGCGCCTCCCGGCCTCGTCTTTCTCTTCCATCACGCGCCGACTCTATGATGAGCGGGACGGCCCGCCGCCCCGGCGGGATTACACTCGAACGGGGCGAAATCCTTCACGACGCGGCGACGTTGACCGGTAGGGAATGTGTTCCCGCAGGTTGAGGACCGTCTCGGAGTGTCGCCCGAATTGGATTGCGGGGCCCGGAGGACTGTGAACCGATCGCTGCTGGGCCTCGAGAGGGCGGGTGCCGACGACGAAGCCCCGGCTTCCCGGTCCTTTCTCGGGCTCGAGGCCCCCCCGCGGCGTAGCGGCGCCTCTCGTCCGCCGGCCGCGTCGCCGTCCGGCGCCGAGGCGACCGGGGTTCCCTTGCCGGACGCCGCGCCTTCGCCGCGCGGAGGCCCGGACGTGCCGGGCCTTTCCGGAGGAAGGCGAGCCCAGCCGCCGTCCGTTCCCGTGCCGGAGCTCGAGCGCGAGATTTTCGCGATGGAAAGGAGCGACCGCGCCCGGGCCTTCCCGGTGGAACGGGCAATCCTTTTCTCGCTCGCCCTCCACATCATCATCCTGATCCTCATGCTCTACGGTCCCTCGTCCTCCGCCGGGACCCACTCGCTCTTTCCGGGCATGACCGCGCGGCCGAGGTCGGAAGAGGACAAGATCCCGATCGTCTTTCGGGCGGCGCCCGGACCCGAGCGCCCGCGGGACGCCCGGAAGCCAGCCGACTTTTCCGACAAGAACCGCCGCGCCGGCGGGGGCGACCGCTCCCGGCCCCGCGCCGACACGCCCTTTGCCCCGGTGTTGCCGGGGAGAGAAGGGCTTGCTCCGGGATCGGCGTCGCGCACGGCCGCGGCGCCGTCGGGGGCGCGCGGCGGACAGTCTCGCAACGGGCAGAGCGGGGCACCGGCCGAGAGGTCCGCGACGGGCATGACTCCGCCGGACGTCCTGCGCAATCCGTCTGGCTCCTCTTCGGGTGCCGGCGCCGCCACCGGAACGGGCTCGTCCGCGAGTCGGCTCGCGAATCTCGACACCGTCATCCAGGAGGCGGCCCGGACACAGGTCGGGAAGCCCGGGGAGCATGGGGCCGGAATCCCCAATCCCGACGGCGGATTCATGGACTCCGGTCCTCTGTCGTTCGAAACGAGCTGGTATGACTGGGGCCCGTACGCGGACGAGATGGTGCGTCGCATCAAGCTCCACTGGGACGTTCCGAAACTGGCGGAGCTCGGGTGGAAGGGAAAACTCACGATCCACTTCGACATCCGGGCGGACGGAAGCGTTTCCGGCGCGTCGATTGTCGCGGGATCCGGCATTCCTCCCTTCGACTTCGCGGCGATGCAGGCGATCTTAAAGTCCAACCCATTCAAGCCTCTTCCGAGGGACCTCCTGAAGGAAGTGCCCGGGAAGGACCGGGAGGGCGTGACCGTCACGTTTTTTTACAACATGCGGCCGGGGAAGAACCCGACTTCGGAAGGAATGTGAGACGGGCTGAGCGAAACCTGCCCCCGTTCCGGGCGTAGAGTGTCTGACGGAAATCCGGGTGGCGCCGACGGCCTCCGGGGAGGAGACGCGGTGAACGACCCCGGACAGATTCGTCAGGCACTTCGCGACGCGCGCACGATCGCGGTCGTCGGCTGTTCGCCCAATCCCGAACGGGCATCGCATTCGATCGCTCGTTACCTTCTGGACAGCGGGTATGACGTCGTCCCCGTGAATCCGGGGCATCGGACGCTGCTCGGTCGCCCCTGCTACCCGTCGCTGTCCGAAATACCTCCCGAGATCCGCATCGACATCGTGGACGTGTTCCGGCGCTCGGAGGACGTGGCCCCGATCGCCGACCAGGCGATCGCCCGCGGCGCGGGGTTCTTCTTCATGCAGCAGGGGATCGCGGACGAGGATGCCGCCCGGCGCCTGAAGCGGGCTGGAATCCCCGTGGCGATGGACCGTTGCATTCTGGTGGAACGAGAACGGCTCAAACGCCAGGGAGAGCTCGAATGACGCGCAAGTACGGCCTGCGCGCTGGCGCCGCGGACATAAGAGAAACGGCTCAGGAATTCGGAATTCCACAACCGTGTTGCGCCTGAAGACCCGGGAAAGAACCCGGGGCAACTGAGGAGATCAGACCGTATGCAGAAGTCCACCAAGCGCGCCCTCTCGTTTTCCGTCCTGATCGCCGCGGCCGTCGTCTTCGGGATGGTGGTCGCGGGTTCGGTCAACGTCACCCCCCGCTCCGAAGCCCAGCGGGAGTCTCCGGCCCGAGCCCGGCCCTCCTCCGGCCTTTCCGCTCCGTCCTTCGCGGACATCGCCGAGGAGGCGATGCCTTCCGTCGTCTCGATTACGTCCACCGACATCGTCAAGGGCTCCGCCCGGAGAGGAAGCCCGTTTGGCGGCGGAGGAGGTCAGGGACAGGGGGGCGAAGGAGACCCGTTCGAGTTCTTTTTCGGTCCCCGGCGCAATCAGCCGCGCGGCGACGACGAGGAGCACAAGGAAGTTCAGGGCGGCACGGGTTTCGTGATCTCGGAGGACGGCTACGTGGTCACCAACAACCACGTCGTCGAGAACGCGGACAAGGTCGAAGTGCGTCTCGCGAAGGAACGGTTTCCCGCGAAAATCGTGGGCCGTGATCCCGCGACCGATCTTGCGCTCTTAAAGATCGACGCGAAGCGCAAACTCACCGCGATTCCGCTCGGCGATTCCGACCGGCTTCGGGTGGGAGAGTGGGTGATGGCGATCGGCGACCCTCTGACTTTCGACAAGACGGTGACCGTCGGCGTCGTTTCCGCGAAGGAACGCAGCGGGCTCACGGCGGACGCCGCGACGCGCTCGTTCGAGAATTTCATTCAGACCGACGCCGCGATCAACTTCGGAAACTCCGGCGGTCCTCTGATCAATGTCAACGGCGAAGTGATCGGAATCAACACCGCCATGTTCCGCCCGGCCCAGAACATCGGCTTTGCGGTCCCGATCAACACCCTGAAGCAGGTGCTGCCGCAGCTGCGGGACAAGGGCAAGGTGACGCGCGGATACCTCGGCATCAACATCCGCAACGTCGATCCGGACGTCGCCGCCGCTTTCAAGCTGAAGGGCCCCGAGGGCGCTTTCGTCGAGTCGGTCGTCAAAGGCGAGCCTGCCGACAAGGCGGGACTCCAGCCCGGAGACACCATCGTCCGTGTCGACAGCGTGCCGGTGCACGAAACCCGCGACCTGATCGGTTACGTCTCGGCCAAGTCGCCGGGCACACACGTCAAGCTGTCCGTCATGCGCGACGGCAAGGAAAGCCCTTTCACGGTCACCCTGACGGAACGGGGCGCGGACGCCGCGGTCGAGACGGGCAAAGGCGGCCGGAGCGGCGACGAGTCGCGCGGCAAGATCGGCATCTCCGTGCAGACACTGACGCCCGACATTCGACGGGCGGCGGGGCTTGACGCCGGAGTGCAGGGATTGTACGTCCAGCACGTCAAAGAGGTCTCGCCGGCCGCCGACGCGCAGCTGCGAGAAGGCGACGTGATCACCTCGGTCAACGGGAAGCCGGTCGGCACGACCGAGGATTTCGGCCGGATCGTGAAGAACACGCCGAAGGGCGAGTATCTGCGTCTTTACGTGCTTCGCCCGCAGGCCAAACAGTCCTTCTTCGCCCTGGTGAAGATCGAGGACTGACGAAGGCCTTTAAGACGAGCAGCTCTCGGAGGGTGCGCCCGCCCGCGCGGCGGGCGCAGCCGTTTTCGGGGAGCCGGCTCTCTCCCGGGAAAGGGCGTGAGGTTTGCTAGGGGAGGAGTCTATGGCTCAGAAAGTTCTGGTCGTCGACGACGATTCCGGCATCCGCGATGCCCTCCGGATGATCCTCGAGTACGAAGGGTACGAGGTTCTTTCCGCGCCGGACGGCAAAACGGCGCTGGCCGATCTCGACGGGACCCGCATCGACGCGGTTCTTCTCGATATCAAGATGCCCGGAATGGACGGCTTCGAGATCCTCGACCGCATCGTCGCGCGCGAGGACGCGCCGCCCGTTCTGATGATTTCGGGCCACGGCGACATCGCCACCGCGATCGAGGCGACCCGGCGAGGCGCGATCGATTTCCTCGAAAAGCCCCCGCAGCGCGAACGGATCCTGGTTTCGATCCGGAATGCCCTGTCCCGCAACTCGCTCCGGGCGGAAAACGAGAGGCTGCGGCAGAAGCTCGAAGAGGAGTCGGTCCTGGTGGGCCGAAGCGCTCCGATGGCCCAGCTGCGCGCCGAAGTGGCTCGCGCCGCGCCGACGACCGCCACGGTTCTGGTGGTCGGGGAAAGCGGCACGGGGAAAGAACTCGTCGCCCGCGAGATTCACCAGGGCTCCCGCGTGTCGTCCGGTCCCTTCATTCAGGTCAACTGTGCCGCGATCCCGGAGGAGCTCATCGAGTCGGAGCTCTTCGGACATGAGAAGGGCTCCTTCACGGGGGCCGTGCGCCGGCAGACCGGGAAGTTCGTGGAGGCAGACGGCGGCACGATTTTCTTAGATGAGATCGGCGACATGTCCGCCCGGGCCCAGGCGAAAGTGCTCCGGGTCCTGGAGGCGGGAGAAGTCGAGCCGGTCGGCGCCGCCCGGGTTCGGCAGGTCACCGTGCGCGTGATTGCGGCGACCAATCGAGACCTGACGGAGGCGATCCGGGAGTCGCGATTCCGCGAGGATCTGTATTTCCGGTTGAACGTCCTGCCCGTGCGCACGCCCCCCCTGCGCGAGAGGACGGACGACGTTCCCGAGCTCGTCGAACACTTTTCGCGGCTCTTCTCCCAGCGGGACCACCAGCGTCCGCGTCGGTTCGGGCCGAGCGCTTTAAACGTGTTGAAGGCGCGCTCCTGGCCGGGAAACGTCCGCGAGCTTCGGAATCTCGTCGAGCGGGTGTTGATCATGACGGACTCCGAGCCGATCGAGGCCAAGGATCTTCCGCCGGAGGCGCGCGTCTCTCCGACGGAGATCTCGGAGAGAGGGTTGCAGCTGGCGACGCTCTCCGAATTCAAAGAGTACGCGGAGCGTGAGTTTCTGGTGACGAAGCTGCGGGAAAACGGATGGAACATCAGCCGGACGGCCGAGGTCATTCGCACGCCGCGCTCCAACCTCTACAAGAAGATCGAGCACCACAAGATCTCGCGGGAGAGGGACGCCTGAGAACCGTCGTCCGCCGGGTCCACGCATCGCCTATTTCGGCGGGGGAGAACTGAGGGGCGGTCGCCCGAATCAGAGGCGGTCGCAGCAAACAGCTGATAGTTTCCCGCGGTGATCACCCTCGCCGATTTCGAGTCCACCGGCGCGCTTCTGAAAGGACACTTCCGTCTCTCCTCCGGCCGGCACTCGGAGCGGTATCTTCAGTGTGCGCTCCTCCTCCAATGGCCCGAACGCGCCCAGGCGGCGGGGCGTGACCTGGCGGCGCAGCTCGCGCCGTTTGAGCCCGCGGCGATCGTCTCTCCCGCGATGGGCGGCATCATCATCGGCCACGAAGTCGCGCGAGCGCTCGGGGTCCCGTTCCTGTTCGCCGAGCGGCAGGAGGGCAGTTTCGCTCTGCGACGCGGATTCCGCCTGGAGCCGGACACTCCCGTTTCGATCGTCGAAGACGTGTTCACCACGGGCAAGTCCACCCGGGAAGTCCTTGGGACCGTGGAATCGCTCTCCGCCCGCGTGGTCGCCGTGGGGTCGCTCGTCAACCGCGGGGTGCTCCCGGAAGCCTTTCCCGTCCCGTCGCGTTCGCTTCTGTCCGTCGAAATTCCTTCGTGGACGGTCGAGGAATGTCCATTCTGCGCCCGCGGGGCGGCTCTCGACACGCCGGGCAGCCGGTACCTGGCCAGATCCTGACGACCGCGGCCGGGCCCGGAGCGCGCGTCTCCCGATCCGGTCCACGGCGCCCAGGCTCTGGCGGCCTCGGGCGGTAAGATCCCGACATGGACCTGCGCAGCGTCTGCGTCTACTGCAGTTCGAGCTCGGCGCGCGATAACGCCGTCGATACGGAGATCCGGGCGTTCGGACGCGAAATCGCGAGGCGGCGCGTGCGACTGATCTACGGCGGTTCGTCGAAAGGGTTGATGGGCGCGCTCGCCGACGAAGTCCTCGCCGCCGGCGGCCAGGTGACGGGCGTCGTGCCGAAGGCTCTGGAATCGCGCGAATCCGCCCACCGCGGCCTGACGGAGCTGAAGGTCGTTGCGAGCATGCACGAGCGGGAGCAGGCGCTGTTCGACCTTTCCGACGCCTTCGTCGCGTTCCCCGGGGGCTTCGGAACGATGGAAGAGATCATCGAGATGATGACCTGGAAGCAGCTCGGCATCCATGGAAAGCCGATCGTTTTCGCGAACATCGGGGGGTACTTCGACCCGCTGCTCGCGCAATTCGACCTCGCGATTCGCAGCGGGTACGCGCGTCCGGAAGACCGCATCCTTTTCGCGGTGGCGGAAAACACCAGATCCATCCTCACGCTCCTGGATGGCGCGCCGGTGCTGTCCCGGAAAGCGGGGGATTGGGCATAAACGTCGCCTTCGCTCACTATGCGACGCGCTCACGCGCCGGCGAGCGGCTCGCCTGAAGGCTCGACCGCTCGCCTC
>JBDUBI010000189.1:0-24074 GCA_040004225.1 Acidobacteriota bacterium | reverse complement strand
GTCGCAATAGAGGTATCCCCCCTTCGCGTGGACGATCTTCGCGATCTCGAGGATCCGGTCCTCGAAAATGCCGAGCGTGTTCGGCACGGTGAGCATCAGGGCCGCCACGTCTTCCGTCATGGCCGCTTCGAGAACGTCGAGGTCCAGCGTCCCGCGCGCGTTCGATTTCAGCTCACGCACCTTGTACCCGCCAAAGTGCGCCGAGGCCGGGTTCGTGCCGTGGGCGGAGTCGGGGATCAAGACCGTCGTGCGGGGATTGCCGGCCTTCGCGAGCGCCGCGCGCACCATCAGAATGCCGGCGAGCTCTCCCTGCGCGCCCGCCGCAGGCTGCAGCGTCACGCGCGCGAGCCCCGTCAGCTCCTTCAGGGCCTGCTCGAGCCGCCAGGCGAGCTCGAGCGTCCCCGCGCAGACTTCTTCGGGAGCCAGGGGGTGCGAGGCCGCGAACCCGGGAAGCCGCGCCATCTCTTCGTTGATGCGCGGGTTGTGTTTCATCGTGCACGAACCGAGCGGATACGTGTTTTCGTCGATCGAGAAGTTCAGGCGCGACAGGCGAGTGAAATGGCGGGCCACCTCGACCTCGGTGATCTCCGTCTCCCCCTCGATCTCACCGCGGATGAACCCGGCCGGAATCGCGAAGACTTCCGGCACGTCGAGAGGTGGGAGGGAGTAGCCGACCTTCCCCGCTCCCGATCGCTCGAAAACGAGCGACTCGTGGCGAGGCTCCGGGTGCAGGCGATCGCGCGAGGGGGCGGCCCCCGCCTTTTCGTCCTCGATTTCGACGCTCACGACGCCTCCCCGAGGGAATCCGCGAGCCTGTCCATCTCCTCGCGCGTGTTCATCTCCGTGACCGCGACGAGAAAACGGCGGGCATCGGCCGCCTCGCGGCTCCACCGCGACAGCGCGACGCCCGCGAGAATCCGGCGGCGCGCGAGCCGCGACAAAAGCGGCGCCGCGGGGCCGGGCGCCTCGACGACGAACTCGTTGAACGTGGGGGCAGAGTCCGGCAGGCGATAGCCCGGCACGCGGGCGATGCGCCCCTTCAGGTACTCGGCTTTCGCGTGTGATTGCGTCGCGACTTCGCGAAGGCCTTTCTTGCCGAGGAGCGACATGTGGATGTTGCTGGCGAGCGCCATCAGCCCCTGGTTGGTGCAGATGTTCGACGTGGCCTTCTCCCGTCGGATGTGCTGCTCCCGGGTCGAAAGGGTCAGGGCGAACGCCCGGCGCCCCTCGGCGTCGGACGTCTGTCCCACCAGCCGTCCGGGGATCTGCCGCTGGTGCGCGGTCCGGCACGAGAGGAATCCGAGCAGGGGTCCGCCGTTGTGCATGGGGACGCCGAGCGACTGCGCCTCGCCGCAGACGATGTCGGCGCCCGCTTCGCCCGGAGGCGTGAGAAGGGCCAGAGAGGCGGCCTCCGCGACGACCCCGACGAACAGGGCCCCGCGCGCCCGCGCCGCTTCCGAGCAAGCGCTCCAGTCCTCGATGGCGCCCCGGAAGTTGGGGGACTGCACCGCCACAGCGAACGTCGTCTCGTCCACCAGGTCCGCGAGCGCCGCGGCGTCCGTCCTACCGTCCGCCGAGAGGGGCGCCTCGATGACCTCGAGCCCCAAATTCTGGAAATACGTCCGCACCGTTTCGCGGTACTCGGGATGGATCCCGCGCGAGAGCACCGCGCGCCGCCGTCCCCGGACCAGCCGGTCCGCCATCAGGAGAGCTTCCACGAGCGCGGACGCGCCTTCGTAGAGAGACGCGTTCGCGACATCCATCCCGGTCAGCAGACAGATGTGCGTCTGGAATTCGAAAATCGACTGGAGCGTGCCCTGAGAGACCTCGGGCTGGTACGGCGTATAAGAAGTCAGCCACTCGGCGCGGTAGAGCATCTGGTCCGCGACGGCCGACACGTAGTGATTGTAGAGGCCGGCGCCCAGGAAGAAGGCGCAGTCTTTCGCGTTGGCATTTTTCGCGGAGAGCGCGCCGAAGAACCGCCGGATTTCGATCTCCGACATGGGCGGAGGCAGGTCCGGAGCATGCCGGACCGAAGCCGGAATCGAGGCGAAGAGGTCGTCCACCGACGACACTCCAATCGCCGCGAGCATGGCCTCGCGGTCGGCGTCCGAGGTCGGAAGGAACTTCACTTCTCTTTTTCTTCTGCCTCGACGTACTCGGCGTACTGGTCGGCGCTCATCAGCTTGCGGATCTCGTCGTCCGTCGTCACCTTGAGCTTGACGAGCCAGCCGTCGCCGAACGGGTCGTCGTTGACGATCCCCGGCTCCGCTACGGCCGCGCGGTTGACCTCGATGATCTCGCCGGAGATCGGGATGAAGAGCTCGGAAACAGCTTTGACGGACTCGACGGTGCCGAACTCGTCGTCCGCGTTGTAGAGGTGTCCCACCTCCGGAAGCTCGAGATACACGATCTCGCCCAGCTCCTTCTGGGCGTGATCCGTGATTCCGATCGTTCCGATATCGCCGTCGATCCGGACCCACTCGTGGCTCTGCGTGTAGTGAAGTTCCTCCGGGTTCACGGCGTCGCCTCCTTCTTCCTCTTGTAGAACGGGGTCGGGGCCACGCGTGCTTTCGCCGCGCGCCCCCGGATGTCTGTTTCGAATTCCGTTCCAACCGCCGTATCGGCGACGGGCAGAAGGGCGAGGCCGATCGGTTTCTTGAGTGTCGGGGAGTGCGTGCCAGACGTGACGACACCCGGACCGTGCGGCGCGGCCGCCGCGTATCCGTGACGCGCGATCCCGCGGTCCACCATCTCGAAGCCCGCGAGCTTCCGGGTCACTCCCGCCGCCTTCTGCCGCGCGAGCGCGTCGCGTCCGACGAAGTCTCCCTTCAGCATCTTGACGATCCATCCGAGGTCCGCCTCCCACGGCGTGACGGTCTCGTCGATGTCGTTTCCGTACAGCGCCATTTTCGCTTCCAGACGCAGGGTGTCGCGAGCTCCGAGCCCGC
Organism: Acidobacteriota bacterium; assembly: GCA_040004225.1. Lineage (GTDB taxonomy): Bacteria > Acidobacteriota > Thermoanaerobaculia > UBA5066 > Gp7-AA6 > JALYUA01. Next base: position 21,123 of record JBDUBI010000189.1, on the reverse strand, counting down.
ACGGCAGGACTCCCTCGCTCCGGCCGAGATCGAGGAGAGCTCGCATGACCGGCTCCGCGGCGTCGGGAGCGAGGTAGATCTCGAAGCCGTCCTCCCCCGTATAGCCGGTGCGGGAAACCAGCGCGGGGAAGCCCTCGACGCGCATGGTCCGGAAGCCGTAATAGGGAAGGTCCGTCGGATCTTCTCCGGCCGCGCGGGCGAGAATCGATCCGGAAAGCGGGCCCTGGAGAGCGAGCAGCGCCCATGCGTCGCTCGCGTCCCGGACCTCCGCGTCGCCGCCGATCGACGCGTTCGCCCAGGCGAAGTCCTTCGGCCGGTTTGAGGCGTTCACGACGATCAAGAAATCGCCCGCGCCGCGCCGGTACACGAGCAGGTCATCGACGAACGTGCCCCGCTCCGTCAGAAACGCCGAGTAGTGGCACCGTCCCTCCACGAGCTTCGAGACGTCGTTCGGAGTCAGCCGCTGGAGCGCGGCCTCCGCGCCGGGCCCGCGCACTTCGAGCTCGCCCATGTGAGACACATCGAAGATCCCGGCGCGCTCCCGGACGGCCCGGTGTTCTTCGAGGATCCCCGAGTACTGGACCGGCATTTCCCACCCGCCGAAATCGATGAGCTTCGCGCCGAGCTCCCGATGCAGAGAGAAAAGCGGCGTGCGCTTCAGAGCGGCGGCCTCTGCGGGCGCGGACATGAGGAGCGGAAATTAGCACAGTGAGGGGGAGTCGAGCGCGAATGTCGAAGGCCGGGAAAGGCTTACGGGGAAGTGGGAACAGCGGAGGGCGGCCATCCGCTAAGAAGGATTCGGGGGGCGATTCAATAGAATCGGACGATCACCCGGGAGCAAAGATGAGTCGACGACTGCCGAAACCCGGTCCGGAGGCCGATTCGAGGACCGCTGCCCCCCTGTTTTTCTCGCTTCGGGGCCCGGTGTCCTTCGCCCGACGCCCGACGCCCTTCGCCTTTTCCGCATGACCGGCGATGGCTCGTCGGCGGACCGGGCGCGCGACGCGGCCCGTCGCTGCGAGGGCGCCGGCCTGCTCGTCGAAGCGGAGATGCTGTACCGGCTCGCGGTCCGGCTGGAACTCGAAGACAGGGCAGCCTCCGCCGCGTCGCTCGCCCGGGTCCTGATCGCGTCCGGGGCGGCGGAGGCGGCGCGCCCGTTCGCGGGCGAGGGCAACGACCCGGTTCTCTTAGCGACACTGGCTCTCGAACGGCATGACTTCTCGCAGGCGCGCGGCCTCTTGGACGGCGCGCGCGCCCGGGACCCCTTTGACCCGCGGAGCGCCTCCGCCCGAGGACGGCTCTCCTTTATCGAGCGGAAATTCAGGAGCGCCGTGGAAGACCTGCTCGAAGCGTCCCTCCTGCGCCCGGACGGACTGCCCGACGCGGCGGACGCCCGCTTCCTGCGCGCCGCGCGCGCGCTCGCTCCCACGGAGATCGGCGGATGGAGCGAGGAGGCCGCGGCGGCGCGGCGACGGCTCGAAACCCTCGCGCGGGAGCGGTCCCCGGGACTCGACTGGCCCGATCGGGGGGCCGCTCTCGTGCGCGCGCTGATCGTCCGCGGGGGGCGCTCCGAGGGGCTCCTCGAACGGGCGCAGAGGCTCTCGCAGATGCCGGGCCTCTCCGGCATCGACGACCATGCCCTGCTCGACGCCGCGGGAGGCGGGGAGCTGAGACGCCTGCCGCCCGGGGGTGTCGCCTATCGAACGGGCGATCCCTCCTCCGAGGCGTTTCTGGTCCTGACCGGTGCGATCCAGCTCGTGCGCGAAACTCCCGTGGGCCCTCAGCCGATGGGGAACGCGGAGGCCTCCGACTTCTTCGGCGAAGAAGCGTTCGCCGCCCTGCCCCGCACCGCCGACGCGCGCACCGCCGCCGGGGCCACGCTACTGGGGTTCACGCCGGAATTTCTCTTCGAATCTCCCGCCCGCGCCCCGTGGCTCCGTCACCTCCGAGTGCGGCTCGCGCGCCGGCTCTCCGCCTTGAACGCGTTCTTTCAGGCATTTTTTCCGGCGGGCGCCGCCCCGCCCGCCTCCTCCGGTCCCTCGCGCGGAGAAGCCGCGTCGCTCTCGGCGGAGGAGAAGGCGAAGTTCCTCGGCAGCGGCGGGCTCTCGGAATCGGACCGCTATCTCTTCGGCGCTTTCGCGGAGGAGCGGCGATACCCGGCCGGCGCGCTGCTCTTCCGGGAGGGCGATCCGGGCGAGACCCTCTACGCGGTGGCTCGCGGGCGGGTTCGAATTTCGCGTCACATCGCGGGCGGGGAGGAGGCTCTCGCCATCCTCGGCCCCGGCGAGATCTTCGGGGAAATGGCGGTCCTGGATTCGGCCTCGTCCGGCCGGTCGGCGGATGCCCGCGCGCACGAGGAAGCGGTTCTTCTGGAGCTCCGGCGCGACCGCTTCGAGGGGCTCGAGAAGTCGGATCCGGAAGGGTGCGCGGATCTCTCCGCCCTGCTGTGTCGTCTCGCCGCCCGCCGCTGCGTCGAGACCGCGGAGCGCCTGGCCCGATGGAGGATCATGGCCGGACCGGACCAGTCCTGACCTTCCGTTCGAGTTTCCGTCTTTCGTTCTCCGTGCGGAAGTGACGCGGAAGCCTGGGAACGGATTACTCCTTCTTCAGCTCCACCTTCACTTCCGCGCGCTCGCTGTCGGCGTTTCCGGCGACGAGGACCCGGACCGTCTTCGACTTTCTTCCGGGCGCGGAGATCACGAGGTCGTGAACCATCGGCCCATGGAGCTTTAAGGGCGAGTCCGGGCCGAACGACAACGCCGGCCCCAGCGTCCGCCCCCCCTCCGCGACCGTCGCGTCCGGCGGGTCCACCTTGAAAATCACCGGACCGACGGTGCGTTCGGAGGGAGAGGAAAGCTTGGCGTACGGCTGGCGCGACTCCCGCTTCAGTTCGTCCCCCACGTCCGCCGTGTCGTCACCCGCGCTCGCGGACACAAAGACTTCGATGTTCAGGTCGCGATAACCGGGCAGCTCGAAGCGCACCCGGTGGCGCCCCGACTTCGTTAACTCGAGCTTGCGCCCGCCTCCGCGGTCGTCCCAGTCGTCCGCGATGCCGATGTACTTCCCGTCCACATACATCCTCGCCTGGTCGGGGCTCACCCCGAACTTCACGAACCGCTTAGTCCGGTAGCTGTTGTCGACACTTCCGGACGAGGAAGATTCGGAGTCGCTTCCGTTCTTCGGTTCCGAAGGCGGCTCCGACGGAGGCGCGGCCGCGATCCGGGATTCCGTCATGGTGGCCCGAGGCGGACGGGTGGGCGCGAGCCCCGTGTATCGCGGCGCTCCGACGACCGCGTCGGCGGCCGTCGCCGGTCCGCGCGTCGGAAGCGGGCCGATCGTCGGAGGAATCGAAAGCGTCGGCTCGGCAGCGGCGATGACAGCCGAGGGGGACGGGGCCGGCGCCGCGACGCCGCCGCCGAAGACGGGCGCGGCGCCGGAGGGCGGCGCCGTCGGCTCCCCCGGGGGGCCCGCCGCGACGGCACTCGACCGCCTCAGACTCCAGACAAAGAACCCGAGAGCGATCAGGACGGCCGCGATGCCGAAGAGAAAGAGCGCGCCGGCCGACCGGCCGGACGAGCGCTCGGGGGCATGGGCTGATTCTTCGAATGCAGCGCCTCCCGGGGCGAGCGTGGACGCCGGAGGTTCGGGAGGGTCCGGCGGACCGGACGGCCCGGAAGCCGCCGTCGCCGCGGCCAGGAAAGGGACGGGGGACGGGGCCGGTGGGATCGGCACTGTCGTGGCCGGAGGCGGCAGGGTGACGGTCTGCTCGCCATCTCCCAGCTGGTCCGCGACGCGACGCACCTCTCGGAGGAAGTCCGCGGCATCGACGGGCCGCCGATCCGGGGACTTCGCCAGAAGGCGCGAGAACACCTCGCGCGAGGAGGGCGGCAGGTCTGCCCGGATTTCCAGAGGGTCGCGCGGTTCCGTGTGCAGGATCTGGTAGACGAGCGTCGTGATCGAGTCGCCCGGGAACGGGCGGCGGCCGGTCAGCAATTCGTAGAAGACGACCCCGAGAGAAAAGAAGTCCGATCGTCCGTCGAGTTTTTCGCCGCGAATCTGCTCGGGCGACATGTACGCCGGGCTCCCGATCATCTGGCCCGTGCGCGTCAGGTCGGCAGTCGCGGTCAGCAGTTTTCCGATGCCGAAGTCCGCGACCTTGACACGTCGATCCCGTGTCAGGAGGATATTCCCCGGCTTGACGTCGCGGTGAAGGACTCCGCGCTGGTGGGCGTGCTGAAGGGCGAGCGCCGTCTCCCGAACGACCTCGACGCGTTCGCGCAGCGTCATCGCCGCCGGGGCTCTGGCCGGCGCGCCCTCCCGGGGCTCCCCGCGGGGCGCCAGAAAACGCGTCAGCGCGTCTCCGTCGACGTATTCCATGGCGATGTAGAGCAACCCCTCCGCCTGGCCCGCCTCGTAGATGGTCACGATGTTCGGGTGCTGGAGCCGGCCGGCGAGCTTCGCCTCGTTCAGAAAGCGGGTTTCGAGCTCCGCGGAGGAACCGCCCACTCCCTGCGGCCGCACCGTTTTGATCGCGACGGGACGCTCGATCTGCGGGTCGTGCCCGAGATAGACGATCCCCATCGCCCCCTCACCGAGGAGGCCGGAGACTTCGAAGCGGCCGATCCGGGAGCCCGGCGGAAGCAGGTTCATCCCTCGAGCTTCTCCGTCTCGCTTTCGCTCCTCTCGAAATCGCGCTCACGGCGGGCAAGAAGGGTTTTCGCCTCTTCCGCGCGCTCGGAGGGCACCATCACCCGGCTCATGCCGAAGGCGCCCAGATTCTCGGGCCAGGGCGATCCGCCGGTCGGGCCCTCGACCTCGCAGGGGATGTCCTCGGACTTTAAGAGCCCGGCGATGAGCGAGGCCTCCTCATCCTGACCGGTGGACGCGACCTCGACCCATTCTTCTTCGTCGTTTCTCGCCATGATTTCCTTTTGTGCCTTTCTTTCCGTCTTAATCAGTTCTCGGTTTTCCGTTTCGGAGAGATCCGCAGGCGTTTCGGACCGGGCGCGAGGACCCGGCCCACGACGCGGGCGGACGCCGCCCCGGAGTCCCGGCACCTCGCCGCGTAGGTCTCGGCGTCGCCCGCCGCGACCGACACGAGTAACCCGCCGGACGTCTGGGCATCGCAGAGGAGCAGAAGGTCCTCGTCCGTCACCCCTTCACCGACCTCGGTCCGCGGACGAAGGTTCCGGAGGTTGACGCGGGACCCATCCGGGGCGATACCGCGCGCGGCGAGATCCCTCGCCCGGCTCAGCAGCGGGATGTCGCTCACGAAAAATTCTCCCGTAACATCCGAGGCCTCCATCATTTCCCATCCGTGCCCGAGCAGGCCGTACCCGGTGACGTCCGTGGCGGCATGCACGCCGAGCCCTGTCATCGCCTCCGCCGCGCCGCGGTTCAAGGCGGACATGACCGCCACCGCCTCGTCGAGCCCGCCGTCGCCAAGGACCGGCCGGCGGAAGAACCGGGTCACGCTGCCCGCGCCGAGCGCGTCGGCTCTTCCGGCCGAAATCGTGATCCCCACGCCGAGCGGTTTCGTGAGCACCAGAAGGTCTCCCGGCCGGGCGCCGGCGTTGGTCACGATGGCGGACTCCGCCGCAAGTCCCGTCACGCACAGACCGTAGAGCGGGATGTCGTGGTCGATCGAGTGTCCGCCCCCGATCACGGCACCCGCCTGGCCCACTTTCTCCGCGCCGCCACGGAGGATCGCCTCCAGGACGTCGGTCGACAGCTCGCTCGTCGGAAAGGCGGCCAGCGCGAGGGCGAGCACCGGACGCGCCCCCATCGCATAGATGTCCGACAGAGCGTTGGCGGCGGCGATCTGGCCGAACGTCCACGGGTCGTCCACGACGGGAGTGAAAAAGTCGACGGTCTGGACCATCACCTGTCCGTGACCGAGGCGATAGACGGCCGCGTCGTCCGCATGGCGGTTGCCCACCAGCAGGTTGGGATCCACCGGGTTGGGAAGCTTCGCGAGAAGCGCGGAAAGGTCGAACTGACCGATCTTGCAGGCTCAACCCGCGCTCGACGCGAACGTCGAGAGCGCCGGATGAAGCGAGGGGCGATGTGTCACGGCCCGATTATATGGACCGGCGCGGGAGCCCCGGCTCTCGACCTCGATTTCCCGCTTCTGCCGCGCGCTCTGGCGGCCGCCGTTACCCCGGAAGACTAGCGAAACCGCCGCTTCGCCCCGTCCACCGCGGTCGCCAGCCCGAGGCTGATCGCGGCGGAGAGAAGCTGCCGGGCATGATGGCGTCCGAGGTAGATCCCCGCCGCCATCGCGGCGCAGACCGACAGCAGCGGTTGATCGCGGATGACGCGCTTCCAGTCGGATGGGATCGCCCGCTCGATGGGTTCAACGCGCGTCATGAACACCCCGGAGGAAGAGAGAAAGAGGCTGGGGCGAGAGGCCCGCGCTCAGCACCCCGGCCGGTTTCGGCGATCAGTCGTCGCCGCGGAGCAGGAACCCGAAGAGAAGTCCGACACCGAGCGAGATCGCAACCGAGGTGCCCGGGTTTTCGCGGATGTACTTGCGGGCGTCCGTCCAGAGGTACCCGTAATCCTTTTCGAGGCGCTTGCTCGTCGACTTCAGGTTTTTACGGAAGTCCTCCCCCGCGTCGCCGAACTGGTCCCGGGCGCGCGTGTAGGACTCGCCGAGAACGTCCTTCGTCTGGTCGATCTTCTCCTCGACGAAGTCGCGGGCGCGGTCAAACGGTGTGTCTTTTGCCATCCCTCACCTCCAAAAAATGACGAATTTCAATCATATACCCTAGGGGGCGGTGAGATTCCTCTGCAAATCCCCCGCCGTTCTCCGCAGCCGCGCGGCGTCGCGGAGGGGCGAGCCTCCCCGGGCCAACTGAGGGACCGTTGCCGCGCAGGTTGACCGCCATGGAGCGCGCCCGGGAACGCTGGCCCCGGCTCCCTCCCCGCCTGTTGAAAACGCTCGTCCTCCTTAAAGAGACGGCCGGAGAGACGGTGCGCGGGTTTCGCGCGGATCGCGGGGCGGATCTTGCGAGCTCGCTCGCGTTCGCGACCCTTCTGACCGCGGTCCCGCTGCTCGCGACCTTTTCCCTCGTGCTCGCCGCCTTTTTTCGGGAGAACGTGAGCGGGATCTTAGACGCGGTCAACGCCATCCTGCCGTACCACACCGCCCGCGTGACGGGCAGCCTGCGGGAGTTCGTGTCCGAGTCGACCACGATATCGGGGATCGGGCTCGTAATTCTCGTTCTGGCGTCGCTGCGCCTGATTTCGACGATCGAGCGCATCGTCAACGCCGTCTGGGGAGCTCCGCGCCGCCGCGACTGGCTCTCCCGGATCTCCCTCTACCTCGTCGTCCTATTCTCGTTGACTCTTCTTTTCGGAGGGTTCGGTCTCGGAATTCAGATGCTTCGCACCACCCCGGCGACGACCTCCCTCGCCAGGAACGTCGCCGTCTCCTTCTTTCCCTTCGCGATCGAAGTTGCCGGACTGACGCTTCTGTACCGCTTCCTTCCGAACGCCAGGGTGCACTGGTCCTCGGCCGCGATCGCGGGTGGGACGGGAGGGGCGCTGCTCGAGCTCCTGCGCGCCCTGTTCGGGGTCTACGTCCGGACGCTCTCGTCGATCAACCTCATCACGGGATCGCTGACTTTGATCCTGCTCTCCCTGATCTCCGTGTTTCTCGTCTGGGTTGTCATCCTGATCGGCGTGGAGCTCACGCACGTCCTCCAGACGCACTCGGCGAAGAAGCGTTCGATCGGGGGGATCCGCGCCGGCCGAGCCGAGAACGCGATCCGCATGCTCTTGAAGCTCTCGGGCGGCGGCGTTCAGGGAATCGACTCGCTGTACCGCGAACAGGAGGCGGATTCCCGAGAGGCCGAGCACATCCTGGAGTGCCTGAAGGAGAACGGGCTCGTTCGGCCGGAGGGCTCCCGCGCCTTTTCCCTGGCCGTCGCGCCCGAAAAGCTGACCGTCGCCGAGATCGTCGACGCGGTGTCGCCGAATCTGTATTCCATCTCCCCGGAAGAGCAGGACAAGGTCGTGACCATCCTGGAACCGATCTTCGAGCGTCTCGACGCGGAGAGGCGATCGCTCCTTTCCGCCACTCTCGCCGATCTGAAGACCGTTTAAGGCGTTCTCGGTCGAGGCGGGCTCCCAAGGCCCGCGAAAGCGCTGCGGGACTTCTCGACCTCCCGGAGGTATTCGTCCCGCGAAATCGCCTCCGTTTCCTTCGTCCATCGGAGCTCCTCCCCCAGGAGCTGCTGAACGCGCGGCAGCGCGGCGACGCCCTGGTCCGGGGCCTGCCAGAAAAGATGGGTTCGCCGAATGAGCACGTCCGCCGCGCTGCGCGCGTCTTCGAACCGGGCGGCAAAAATGACTTCCGCTTCCAGATCGGGAAGGCCGCTCACCAGCGCACTCGAGAGTCCATTCCCTGCGAGGATCGAGAGAAGGCTGCCTGCGCGCGAGCCGTAGCGACGGGCGAGGTGCCGGGCCGCCGCTTCGGGCAGGGACGCGGGCGCGTCCCGGACGAAACGATCGACGAACGCCTCCATCGCGACCTCCGGTGCGCCCGGGAACATCCGGTCGGCGGTGGCACTCTTTCCGCTGGCGACTCCCCTGGCCCGAAGCTGTTCCGCGACGGCGTCGCCCGCGCGCCGCCCCATCCGGCGATGCGTGGTGAGCTTCCCTCCTGTGACAACGACCCGTCCGGGGGAAATGTCCAGGGACTCCTCCCGGCTCATCGAGGTGACGTCCCTGCCCGGCTCGAACCGCAGCGGCCGCAGCCCCGCGAAAGCCGCCAGCACGTCCGAGCGCGCGGGGGCCCGACCGGGGAAGGCCTCGCGGGCGCTCGCCAGCAGGTACTCGACGTCCGAACGCGTCGCACTCACTCCGTCCACGGAGCCGGTGTAGTCCGCGTCGGTCGTGCCGATCAGCGTCACCGGCCCGCTCGGAATCACAAAAACGAGCCTTCCCCGCTCGGCCGGGATTGCGACGGCCCGGCGGACCGGCAGCGCGTCGAATGGCACCGTGATGTGCGCGCCCTTCGAGAGCCTCACGGTCGGCGAAGCGCCCGGGACTTCCTGCCTGCGGAGCGCGTCGGTCCAGGGACCCGCCGCCTCGACGGTCACGTGCGCCCGGATCCGGAGCTCGCTTCGCGTCTCGACGTCCCGCGCCGCCACTCCTTCGACCTCGCCCCCGGCTGTTCCGCGCAGAAAGGACTCGACGGAAACCCGCGAGACGACCACAGCGCCGAGCGCGGCCGCATCGAGCACGTTTTCAAGAGTCAGCCGCGCATCATCCGTCGAGGCGTCGGAGTAGAGCGCCCCCCCGGTGAGGTTCGCGCCTTCGAGCAACGGTTCGGCCTCCACCGTGGCTCTGGCGGAAAGCGACCGGTGCCGGTGGCCGCGGCCGAAGGCCAGCACGTCGTACAGCGTGAGGCCGGCCGTCAGGGTCGGAGGTGAGACCCAGTGGCCGCGCAGGATCGCGAAAAGGAATTCGAGCGGCGCGACGAGATGCGGCGCGAGGCGCAGAAGCCGAGCCTTCTCGGCCAGAGACTGGAAGACGAGGAGGAGATCGCCCTTCGCGAGGTATCGCAGACCCCCGTGCACCAGCTTCGAGGAGCGCCACGAGGTCCCCGATGCCCAGTCCTCCCTCTCGACGAGCGCGACGGAAAGGCCGCGCGAGGCGAGATCGCGGGCGGTTGCCGCTCCGGTGATCCCGCCGCCGACCACGAGCGCGTCGAAGGTCCGGGACTCGAGCGCCGCCAGACGTTGCGCGCGGGGCGCGAGCAGGGCGCTGCCCCGGAAATCCCGCCTGCTCACGCCGAGGCGCTCCCCCGGGACATGGCCTTCAAGAGCGGCGGCGCGACAAACGTCGTGGCAAACACGGTCAGCACCACCGCGACGAAGACACCGGCAGGAAGAGCGCCCGAAGCCCTTCCCACGGAGGCGAAGACGAGGCCCACTTCGCCGCGCGGGACCATCCCCGCCCCGATGAACGCGTGGCGCGACCGGGGACCGGCAAAGAATCCCGCGGCAAATTTGCCCGCGAAGCCGATGACCGTCAGTCCGAGCGCGAAAAGAAGCGCGGGCCGGTTGGCGGCGTGGAACGGGTTCAGCAGAGTGACGTTGACCTGCGCTCCGACCGCGACGAAGAAGAGGGGCGCGAAGATGTCGACGACTGGCCGCAGAGCCAGGTCGATGTCGTGCCGGCGATTCGTCCGCGCCAGCACGAGGCCGGTGGCAAACGCGCCGACAATCTCGGCAGAGCCTGCCCGCCGCGCCGCCGCCGCCATCAAGAGAGCAAACCCGACGGACGCGGCCACCAGAACGCCCCGCACGTTGCCCCGGCCCACGATCCGGATGAGGCGCCGCCCGAGCGGAATCCCGGCGAGCAGCGCGACGGCGAAAAAGCCGACGGCAAGGATGGCCGCGCGGAAGGCCGTACCCGGACCCACGGATCCCCTCTCCGAAATCTGGCTGACAATCGCGAGCACGACGAGTCCGAGAACATCGTCGACCACGGCCGCGCCCAGAATGATCCGACCCTCGCGGGTCTCGAGCATCTTGAGCTCCGAGAGAACGCGCGCCGTGATGCCGATCGACGTCGCGGTCAGCGCGGCTCCCACGAAGATGGCCGTGATCGCGGAATACGCCAGAGCGCGGGTCAGAAGGTATCCGCCGGCAAACGGCAGCAACATGCCGGCGAAAGCGACCGCGATCGCGGGCCCGCCGACCCGCAGGAGCTCTTGGAGGTCCGTCCCCAGTCCGACTTCGAAGAGAAGGAGGATGACGCCGATCTCCGCGAGGAGGAGGAGAGCGCCGGAGAGCGGGACCCAGCCGAGAAGCGACGGACCGAGCAGGACCCCGGCGAGCAGCTCGCCGAGAACAGCCGGCTGCCCCAGCCGCTCTGCGAGCTCACCCAGGAGCTTCGCGCCGAGGAGCGCCGCGGCAAACGCGAGCAGAATGGCGGGAATGTCGACGGCCTGCTCCACGCAGCGATCCTATCGGGGAACGGGAGGGGGTTTTTGGGGGGGTTCCGACAGCCCGCCGCTCGTGCTATTCTGCCCGCCCTCTCGCAACGGTGTGGGGCTGTAGCTCAGTTTGGGAGAGCGCCTGAATCGCACTCAGGAGGTCGTCAGTTCGATCCTGATCAGCTCCACCATTTCACTCACCTCCCGAATCGCGTCCCGCCGCCGCCGCCCGTCGAAGCCTCATCGAACTGACGACCTCGGGGGGCTCGGGAGCGCGGAGGCGACCCGCACAGCGGGTCCGTTCGATACTGATCACCACAATGTCCCGGTCCCCCGTTTCTAGCCGCGAACGCTCCGCCCATCGAACCCACCATGGCCAGGCGGCCGATTGTGGAACGGCCGAAGCCGGCGAGGGTGCCGGCAGCCGCATCGGGTGGATGTTGGTCGCGGCAGATCCGCGTCGCTACCGACTCTCCGAGCCGGTTCCAGTACGCAGCTTCTTGAGAGCGGCTGCCGCGCTGGCGCGCACCTGGCTGTCCGGATCGCGCCGGGCGGACTTTTCGAGAGCGGCCCGCGCGCGGGGGTCGCCGATCTCTCCGAGCGCCTCCACGGCGCGCGCCCTCACCGACACGCTCTGGTCCCCGAGCGCCGAGACGAGAGGATCGACGGCGGCGCCGAGGTGCGCCTCGCCGAGTGCGGAGGCGGTCCTCGCGCGCACGCCCTCGTCCTCGTCGTGCTGCAGCACCTGTGTGAGCGCGGGGAGCTCCTTCGCGCCACCGATCTTCGCGAGCGCTTCGGCGACATTGCCGCGAACCGCCGCATCCGGTTCCGACAGGGCCTCGCGGAGCGGTGGGAGCGATGAGACGTCGCCGACCGTCTGCAGCACACGGGTGACGCGCTCTCGTACGAAGGGCATCGGGTCCTTCAGCGCGCGGTGGAGCTCTGGAAGGAGACTCCGTTCCCGGAGTTCCCCGATCACCGAGATCGCGCGCGCGCGAACCTCCCAGCTCGCGTCGGACACGAGCTGCCGGAGGATTGCGGCCGATTCTTCAACCTTGCCCTCGGCGTGCAGCCGGCGTGCCTCGGAGAGCTCGCGCCCGTGGACCTGTTCGTACTCTCCCTGGGAAGGGGGAGACGGGCTGCGGTGATTTCCGCAGCCCGTCGCCACGACGAATCCGAGAATGAGGGGCAGAGCCTGGGCCATAGACGCCCTCCGTACGCAGTCTACGGCTTGCTCCGACCTGGCAAAAGCGGCGCCTTCCCGATCAATGATCCTTTTGCGAAGGCCTGTCCTCCGTGCGAGGGGCGGACTTGCCGGGCTGACTCTTCGCCTTTTCTTGCTGTTCGAAATCCGCCTTGGATCCCTTCAGGGCCGGGACCGCGCCGCCATGTTTCTCCTTGAGCTGCGTCACGACTCCCTTCTGGTCCGTGCCGTCGTAGATGAGATCGGCTGTAAAGAAGTACGCGGGCTCGATGTTCCCCTTGCCGTCGTCGAAGTAGCCAAAATCCGGCCCCGACGAGTCAATCGTCTTCGCAGACGAGCCCTCCCGCTGGAGCTTGTCCCTCAGGTTTTTCGTCACTTCCGCCTGATTCTGGAGGTCCGCGTCGGTCTTCTTCTCCTCGGTCACTTCGCTCCACCGCTTCGTGAGGGAAACGAGCTCGCCATTGGCGCCGAGATCTACGACGATCTTGGAGCCCGGTCCGCCGACGTCGATCCCGTCGATCACGCGTCCGAAGTGCACCGTGACCAGCTTGTCAAACTCCACCGACTTCCCGTCGGCGCCGAGGTTGGCCTGCCTCACGCCTCCAACGTTCCTGACGACGAGCTGCTTCGGGTCCGCCGGCATCAGGCCCAGCTCGGTCAAGTGTCTTTTCGCCACGTCAACGGCGGCGTCCTTGCCGGGTAAGCCGGCCGTCGCGCCGTCGTTCACGTAGGCTTTCATTCCTTTACCCCAGCTGAAGTCTCCGGTCGTCTTGTCGATCCGGAAGTGCGCTGACGGGTCGTCCTTGGACACGTGAAGCATGTGATTCGACCCGTCGTCTTTCAGCGCGACGACTTCGCTTCGCCCTTTGCTACTGAAGATCTTCTCGGCGAGCGCCTTGGCGTCGGCGTCGCCCTTATAACCGGCCTTCATCCGATACGCCTTCACGGCGTTCTTCTCTCTCGCTGTCACGAAACGGTCGGCTTTTATGTTGATCTGGGGCGCCGCGAAGGCCACGCTGCCGACGAACGCCGAAACGATCAGAGGGGCAGCGACCCGGGTTATCCTCGTCCTGATGTTTTTGATCATCGGTTTCTCCTAGTACTGGTAGTAGGTCCGGAGGGCCCCCGAACCGGCAGGAGGATCAGCTCCGAAATAGTAGAGCGTGTCGTTGTCGAGGCCGGGGTAGAGGACGACTGAGGCGTAACCGGGATAGAACGAGCCCCTCCACCAGGACCTCTCGTCGTTGACGGCGTTGAACCAACCCTGCCACATCGCCTGGCCCGCGGCCACGCGCCCGCCGTAATTGCTCGCGATCCCGTTGCCCGAGTAGCTTATCGTCCGAAATCCGATGGCCTGATGCAGGCCCTGGAACGCGCGGCCAGCGCCGGTCCAGTTGCTCCACCAGTTGCCCTCCGGAACGGAGGGAACGACCGAGCAAGACTCGAAGATTATGAACTCCAGGTTGTAGTCACCCCAGGGAACACCGTTCGCGATGCTGAGCTGCTCCTGGGGAGGGCCGGCCTTCGTCGTGATGAGCCAGTTGTTGCCGTGCCCCGAGTAATACGCCAGGTCCATGGCATCCACGTAGTAATTGTTGGCGGTCGTGAACTGATAAATTTCGGCCCAGTAGTACTGCTGGTAGGAGAAGTGCTTGATGAAGTTATAGACGTTGTCTACGAACCGGCTTTCGCCGTTGTAGACGTACCCCCCTATTTGAGCCGCCGACATGGGTGGTGAGAAGGCGAAGCTGAGAGCGAGCACGGCGATCAACGCGACGCGCACGCGGACCCCTCCCCTGTTGTGAATCCTCTTGGCCATGGGTGTCCTCCTTTGTCGGCAGCCTAGCATCAGTCTCTGACTGGCTTCCCGCCCGAATTCCGCTATTCCAGATCCATCGGGCGTTCGTGCCATATGCCAGGAGGGTCAGCCGCGCAGTCACTTCGCTAAACGCGATGCGTGGGGCCATGACACGGTCGTCGGCGTGCTTAACGAATGCCCTGATTGGGTTTACCTGACCCGACGGTGCCGCGGCACTCCTTCAACAGTGGTCGAACGAGGCTCGCAGGGAGGCCCTCAGAGGGGAAAAGTTGTCCGAAGAGACGGAGCATGAGACCCGGTCGCGCCCGGGCCCTCTCGGCAATCTGCTCGCCCGAATCGAAGTCGCTTTCTCCCGGCTCAACGACCGGGCGGAGAAACCTGACCCTTCTCCTCACCGAGGGACACCGGTCTCGTCGGGTCCCACCATTCACAGCCGCCCATGTATTCGACGAGGCTCCGGGCCCGGTGCTTGAACTCCTCCTCGAAGGCCGGGTAGTACGAAGTGACCTCGTAAAAGAGGCGAGCCGCTTCGGCATCCACGAGGTGGTGGCTCTGGCGCAGTTCCGTCTCCGTCGGGAAAATGATCTGACGTCCCGCCCTGAACCCGTCGATCGAGAGCGGGAGGTTCGGGTTCAGCGCGATGAGCCGGCGGAGAACCATGATCCCCTTCAGAACGTCGAGCGGCCTCGCCGTCCCCGAGTAGGCGTCCGTCATGAGAATCGTCCACGACTCGGAAGCGCCGGACGCGGAGCGGTGATTCCCCAGAGCGAGCCGGCTGAAAAAGTTCTCCGGCTTCAGCGATTCAAAAGACACGGCCGCAGTCGGCTGACTGAATGGGTGCTCCCGGGTCCCGGCGGTTCTGGCGTTGAAGTTCAAGACCAGCGTATTGCCGTGCCTGCTTCGCTCGGCCAGTTTCGCCGAGAGAAACGCGATTTTGAAGCCGCCCTCGCCGGCAGCCTCGGGCGCTTCCTCGAAGAGGATGGCATTCTCGAGATCCACGAACCGCGCATAGTCGGTCTTCCGGATGATCTCCCAGAGCATGCGGCGAACGAGGATCTCCTCCCCGGGGACGCGACCCGCGAGCACCGGCGCGAGTGTCGGGTCCGTGCGGCCCGGCAGCTTCCGGATCTCGGCGTAACGGCGGGCGCATCTCGTGAGGCTCCGAAACGCGTCGCTCTCGCCCAGAAACCCGAGGCTGAAGACGTCCTGCTGCCTGATGCGGTATGCGTTGTAGAGGAGCTCCCGTCCGAAGGTGTCGAACGCCGCCGATTCCTGGGGAATCACGTAGCTGAACATCTTCGTGTCCTCCGGAATCAGATGGGGGGTGACGACGATGATGATTTCCTTCTTGAGGCGCTCCTTGGTTTCACGGCGGAACAGCGCGCCGAGAAATGGGATCTTGGACAGGAGTGGCACGCCTCGCTGATGATTGGTCTCTTCGTTGCTCGTCAGGCCGCCGATGATGAACGGGGTGTCGTTTGCCACCCGGACGATCGTCTGGACCTGCCGGCTCTCGACCTCAGGAGCGCTGGTGACTGTCGTACCGGCCGTTGCCGTGGCCCGCACGCTGCTGACGATCGTCTCTACCTGCATGCTCACTTCGCTGCCCTCCTTGTTCAGGCGGGGGCGCAGGTTCAGGACGATGCCGACCGGGAAGTAGAGGATCGACTCCGTCGCCGTGTTCGTCGTGACGGTCGTTTCCACCACCGGTATGCGCTGGCCGATCTGGATCTTCGCCTGTCTTCCGTCGAGCACGAGGACCGAAGGGTTCGAAAGGATCCGCGCCTTGTTCGTCTGGAGAAGCGCGTTCAAGGCCACCTTGAAGTTGAAAATGTCGGAAGCCCGGCCAAAAAGAAAACTGAGGGGAGCGTTCGCGAGCTGGCCGTCTTTCAGAAGGGTGCCGCCGTAGGTGTTCGTGTACCGGCCATTCTTCTCGGTTCCGGACGCGTCCCAGGAGACACCGAGGTCCCTCGTCGTGTCCGAATTGACTTCGATCACGAGCGCCTCCAGCATGAGCTGGCGTGCTGCGACGTCCACCTTCTCGCGCAGTAGGTTCACGACTCGCTCCAGCGAAGCCGGGTCGTCTGTGTCGTACGCGATGAGGAGCCGGTTCAGCGGCTCCGCAGCGGTGGTCCGGTGGAGGAAGATGCCGCCGAGGTCCGGGAGAAGGTCGCTGCCGCGGGCGCCGTAGCTGGGCGCCTCGGCGGTGCTTTCCTGAAGGCTCGTCTTCGAGGGGCTGATCATCTTGATGACGATCGGCAGGCGCACTTTTTCCTTGTCGAAGTTGGGCGTGAAGATCTTGTCGTAGAGGGTCTCGCCTGGCGTGTCGTTGAACTCGATGGTCGTGTAGTCGAGCGCCTTCAAGAGCGCCATCGCGCGGTCGAGCTCGACATAGCTGAGCTGAAAGACCTCGTAGGCGAGACGGCGCCTGTCGATCACTGCGCTGTCGGCCTGCACAGCCGCCGGCGCGAGCGTGCCGACGAGCTTCTCGATGCCGGACAGGATCCCCGGCAGATCGGGATTCGGCTCCGTCCGCCCGTCGCGCACCTCGAGCCCCGTCACGTAAATCTCGTACCCGCCCGAGGGATGCGCGGCGATCACGACTTCGACGTTTCGCGTTGCGCCGTCGGGAAGGGCCCGCGTGAAGTTGCGCCCGATCTGGGTGCCCGGGCGGTCCGCGAGCGCACCGGAGCGCACGGGTCCGCTCGGGGCCGCGTAGGCAGAAAGGAGCTCGAAGCCGATGGCGTCGAGGAGCTGCCGGGTCTTCGACAACGCCGCATACGGAGAATGGACGTGCCACGCCTGGGTGGCCTCCGGTGTGACGGCCGGTTTGCCTGGAACTTCCGGCTGCGCCGCCGGCGCAGTGAGCGGCGCCCCCGCGAGAAGGCCGAGGGAGAACAGAACGGTGCCGGGCAAAACGCGGAGACGGGCCGTCAGGACGCATAGAGACATGTGGATTTCCACCATGATAAACGCGTTTCGGATTCACACCGCCGGCGTGCTCGACACCGTCAGGGTCCGTCCGCCGAATTCCGCTGCAGGCGCCGGCAGATCGTCCGGATGACCGCGAGGACGGCCTCGAAGCTTCCCGCCAGGACCTGATGAAAGTCGGCACGCTCGAGCCGCAGCAGCAGGCAATCCGTCACGGCGCGAACCGACGCGTTGCGCGCTGCCCCCGTCAGCACGGCCAGCTCCCCGAAGTAGTCGGCGTCGCCCAGCCGCTTCAGCCGTTCCCCGCCCCGCAGCACCTCGACCTCGCCGCTCACGATCAGGAAAAGGGCGCCTCCGGTTTCTCCCTCCGAGAAGATCATCGAGCCCGCCGGCTGTACGACCTCCTGTGTGACCTTCGCGATCTGGCCGAGCTGCCGCGTGGTCATGTCGGCGAACAGGTCCACCCTCCGAAGCAGCAAGACTTTTTGCATCGTGATCATCGGGTCCCCCCGAGCCGCTCGATGGCGAAAAGGGCCGTTTCCTTCACGACCGGGCTTGCGTGATCCTTCAGCGATTCGAGCCGGTCCCCGAACGATGCGAGCGCGAATTCGGCCGCCGCCCACGCAGCGCCGGCGACGAGCCACTCCGAATCGCGCTCCAGAAGGAGGTCGTTGATCTCGGCCGCAGGATCCGTCTCGCCGTTATCGGCGCCCGGCTCCAGAACGCCGAGAAGCGGAGCCCGCAATGGCTTCGGAAGAACGTTTTCGAGAAGTTCCAGCGCATGGGCCCGCCGCTCGGGGGTTCCCGCCGCGATCTGCCCGTGAAGAACCATCATGTCGAGGTCTCTGATGCGGCTCCCGAGCAAAATGAAGGCGTTCTCAACGTGACAGGCAACAAGATCCGACAGCACGTCGCGCGCGAGCCGCGCGGAGGGGCTCGTCCCCAGCCGGCGCAGGCTTGCGAGCCTCGCCGCCGCGGCGCGGCACTCTTCGCCCACAAGACCTTCGATCTGCTCTCCGTTCTCCTCGGAAGCGGCCTGTCGCCCGAGAAGCTGCACGTACGACCGGAAGACGGCCGTCCGCTCCTCCGGCGCCCTGGACCTCAGCATCCGGAGGATCACCGCGAGACCCCGTGGATCGCCGATCCTCTCCAGGATCTGCGGGAGCTTCGTGAAAGCGGGGTCGCCTGGCCTGCCGGACGGGCCTTCGAAGAACAGGACGACGGCATCGATCGCCGAGGGTCCCATCGCGACGAGAGCGTCAGAAGCCGCGCCGGCGACAACGGGCTGCCTGAGGAGGCCGAGGACCGGCATCGCGAGCTCTGAATCCCGCCGCTCTCTCACCGTCCCGAGGGCGGCGAGGACGACAGCCGCCTCTCCATCCAGGAGGAGTCTCGCGAGAAACCCCATGCGCATCTCCCGATCCTTCCCGGTCGCGTCCTCCACGTGCTCGAGCGCCTCGGCGGCGGCGGCTCGGAGATGCGGGTCCTCCGAGCCGACCATCGCGCCGAGCCGTTCGCGCCCGATCCGTCGATCTTTCGGATCCTCCGCATTCGCGAAGCCGGCCGCGGCCGCCGCGCTGACGCGCGGCTCCGGGTCCGAGAGCGCGTTTTTCAACCATCCGAGTCCGCCGGCTTTTCCGCCAGGTTGCGAGGCGACGAGGATCGCGGCAGACCGCACGTTCGGGTCGGCATCGGCCAGGAGAGGGCGGGCGAGCGCCGGCCCTTCCTCCAGGAGGCTTTCGCCGAGGGATTCGAGGATCGCGACCTTCACCCTCGGACTCTTGCGCGAAAGCGCGGTCCGCACATGCGCGGGATCCACGAGGCGAACGAGATGCGGCAGCACCGCGGCGAGGTAGGTGAGGTCCCCGTCGGACGCCGACCCGAAAGCGTTTCGAAGCCAGGTCTTGAGGATCGGATCGCGTGAAACGAGGGCCTCCTCGGAGAAGCCGAACCGTCGCGCCTCGAGGGAGTCCAGGAGTCCCGCGACGTACGCCGTGTGGGCCCGTTTCGCGAGGAGGAGCCAGATCACGCATCCCGCCACGGCCGCGGCGGCGGCGAACGGGATGGAGACAGCCCCGGACCAAACGCTGAGGCCCGCCCCGGCAATCCCGATCGCGAGCGGAAGATAGAGCCCGTCCACGAGGGCCCGGGCCGTCAAGCGGGATTCCCGGGGAATTCCCAGGTAGAGCAGCTGCCGGGCGGTCCCGTTGATCGTCGTCGTCAGCGTGACGTCGAGGGCTTTGGACGCGAAGACCCATTCCGTAGAACGGAACCTGACGACCCCCGCTTGACTGAGAAGAAGGATTCCCGGCAGCACACAGAGCGACACAAAGACCCCTGCCCCGGCGAGCACTCGGTGGACGATCCAGAGCTGAATGAAAAGAGAAGCGACGCTGGCCGTCGCATAGAGCGTTCCGAAGACATTCGCGAGGGCGGCGCTCGACGCGGTCGTGGCCGCCATCGTCTTGAACTGGTAGTCGACGAGCGTTTCAACGAGCGACATCACCACGGCGAGCGCCGCAATGCTGACGAACTGGGGTCGTCCGAAAAGGCGGCGAGAACTTTCGGCGCCGCCCGTCGCCAGACCCCCCGGGCTCCCGCTGTGGCTTCTCTCGTTGCGGACGAGGGCCGCGGCGGAGGCGACGAATCCGCCCATCAACGCCGCTGTCATGAGCACGAGGGACTCCGCTCCCGCCATGCGGGCAAGGGGCCCGACGAGAAGGCCGGCAGGCAGGCAGGCGGCTGTCCCGGCGGAGCCGATCAGCCCGAAGAGACGGCGGCTCTCGCGCGCATCGAAGATCTCCGACGCGAACGCCCAGAACAGCAGGACCGGGATTCGGACGGATATGTCGGCGAGGGCGTACGCGCCGGCCCGCGCGATGGACGGAAACGCTCGAAAAGACGCGAAGAGGGCCACGTTGGCGAAGATGAGGAGACCGCCGACGCCGATGGCGATGCGGCCCGTGTCGAGTCGGCGCGACGCCCGGATACAGGCGTAGGTCCCGAGGCCTGTCGCGACGGCACCGACGACGTACATGAGCGGCAGCGGCCCGCTGCCGAAATGCGCGAGGAAGAGGGCGTCACCGGCTGCACGGGCGATGAGCGCTCCAGCCGCGATACAGACGAAACAGACAGCTGCGAGCGCCACGCGGCGCCTCTCGCGACGGTCGACATGCGGAAGGAACCCGCGCGGCGCCCCGCCGGCGGCCCTCATTTCAGGGGCATGGGTTCGCGGTCGGGTGCGATGGAGTGGCCTCGCGTCTCGCGTCGCCTTTCGCCAGCGCGTTGATATCCGGGGTGTTCAGGACCCGCGCCGGCGCCCCGTTCTTTGCCACTTCCAGCATCGCGCGTCCGAGCCGCTCGGTCGTCGTTACGAACCCCGGGAGGAGAACTCGCAGAATCGGAAGCAGCGGCCCCAGGAGGCCATAGAGCACCCGGTACGCCCTCGTTCCCGACCGAATCCCATGGAGCGGCTGAATCAAGGCGGGCCGAAACATGTAGGCGGAGCGGAACGACAGACGGAGAAGAGCGTTCTCCGTCCTTCCCTTGACCCGCGCCCACATCGTGCGCCCATTCTCCGTGCTGTCCGTGCCGGCGCCCGAGACGTAGACGAACGTCATCTGCGGGTTGAGCCTGGCGAGCACGCCCGCGGCCGCCATCGTCTGGTCGTACGTGACCCGCCGATATTCCTCCTCCGTCATTCCGGCGGAGGAGACGCCCGCGCAGAAGAAGCCCGCGTCGAATCCGGAGAGCTCCGATTCGATCGGGGAGAAATCGAGAAAGTGCGGGTGAACGATCTCGCGCAGTTTCCGGTCCGTCCGGCCCGTCGGTTTCCGCACGATCGAGAGTATCGCCGCGACCTCCGGGTCGAGAAGGCATTCGCGGAGGACGCCCTGGCCGACCATCCCGCTCGCGCCAAAGAGAAGCACTCTCATCGGCGGCACGATATCTCTGCCGGGCCGCGGCGCCCTCGCGTATCGCCTGATGACCAACCACGTCCGTCCGGCCCTCTGGAGGGGCCCGGTCGCAAGTTCGAATTCCAATGCTTCGCGGACTTTTGGGCGGAGGGGCCTGATGCGCACCGCCTCCCTGCGGGCCCCCTCACCCCAACCCTCTCCCCGAGCGCGGGGCGAGGGGGCAGAGCTGCGCTACAGCCATGATGATGGTTAAGCTCGCCCCGAGAGGAGTCTCCCGACCAGAGGGAGGGAGGAGCCTCTC
>JBDUBI010000236.1:0-7279 GCA_040004225.1 Acidobacteriota bacterium | reverse complement strand
CGGCGGCGGTCTCGAGATCCGGCCCGGGCAACTGGAAGGCCCCCGCGGCTTCGAGCCTGTCGTCGGCTCCGGCGGAAAACGCGGGTTCTTCGAGCGAAGGGGAGAGGGCGGGCTGCTGTTGCCGCGGCGGCTCCGGCGACACGAGCTCCGCGAGCGGGGGAAGGGAGAGCTCCGGGAGCGACCCCGTCGACCACGCCTCGGACGAAGGAGGCGGCGGAGCGCCGGGATCGACCGGGGGCGGAGTCGCGGCCGTCTCCGCGAAGGGGGCGAAGGGGGCATCGGTCTCCGGGGCGGAGGCTTCGGGCGCGGCCTCGGCCGCGTCCTCCGTCTCGAATGGCGCCTCGTCGGGAAGGGAAGGTACCAGCGCGAGCGGCCGCTTGGCGGCCGGCGCGGGCCCTGAGACCTGTTGGGGGTCGTGCCCGACGGCTGCGGGGGCTGCGGGGGCCGCACGATTCAACAGCGAGTCCTTCCACGAGAGGAGATCGTCGGGCTCCCGGCGGGCGGCGACCGGCCCGGCCTCCTCCGGCTTGCGGCCCTGAAGGCGGCGAAGGAGATCGACGAACGTCAGCTTCGAGATCAGCTTGAACGTCTCCGTGACTCCCCGGCCGGCGCTGGCGACCGCCTCGACGAACGGGTATGACGAGAGCCCGAGCGCCTCCTGGAGCGCGTCGACGGAGAGGATGTCGCTCAGGTCTCGCTTGTTGTACTGGATCACGACCGGGATCCCCTCGAACGAGACACCGTTGGCCTTGAGATTGTCCTTCAGGTTCTGCCAGCTCTCGAGGTTCTTCGGCAGCATGGTCCACTGGGAGTCCGCGACGAAAACGATGCCGTCGGCGCCCTTCAAGACGACGCGGCGGGTTTCGTTGAACGCCGTCTGCCCCGGGACCGTGGCGAGCTGGAACCGAATCTTGTAACCCTTGATGTCGCCGAGCTCGACGGGGAGCAGGTCGAAGTAGATCGTCCGATCCGTCTGCGTCGCCAGATTCAGGAGCTTGCCAACGGTGGCGGGCTCCAGACGCTCGTGGAGCAGGTGCAGATTGGTGGTCTTGCCGCCCAGACCAGGACCGTAATACACGATCTTGGCCGTCAGCTCCCGGGTCGCCGCGTTGTAGATGACCATTCGATTTTTGTGCAATTATAAATCGGATTCTGAAGGCGGCCGGCATTTTCGAGGGGTTTTTCGGCCGCCGCGGCGCCTTGACGGAGGGGAAAGCAGCCCATAGACTGCCCCGACGTTGGCTGAAACGCTCGTCAAAAAGGCCCGGATCCTCGACAGCGAGCGCATCCGGCGCATGGTCGATCGCATGGCGCACGAGATCGCCGAGCGTCACAAGGACCTGCCGGACCTGGCTTTCGTCGGTATTCGGACCCGGGGCGTGCCCCTGGCGACCCGGCTGGCCGCCCGCCTGGGGGAGCTGGTCGAGCGCCCCTTCCCGGTCGGCACCCTGGACATCACGCTCTACAGGGACGATCTTTCCTTAGTCGCTCCCCAGCCCCTTTTGAAAAAGACCGAAATTGACTTCGACCTGAACGGGAGGACGGTTCTGCTGTGCGACGACGTGCTCTATACGGGCCGGACGATCCGCGCAGCCCTGGACGGGATCATCGACCTCGGCCGTCCGCGCGCGATGCGTCTCGCGGTCCTGATCGACCGCGGGCACCGCGAGCTTCCGATCGAGGCCAACTACGTCGGCAAGAGCGTCCCCACCGCCGGGCGTGAGGTCATCAAGGTGATGTTCCAGGAAACCGACGGGACGGACGAAGTCTGGATCCTCGAGAAATCGGCGTGACAGGGGACAGGCACTCCTCGATCGGAGCTGGACTGCTCCCGTCTCCTCTTCGCCCGGCGCCTGCCGCCTAGCGCCGAACGCCCTCTTCCCGGTGCCCACGCTCCAGTCCAAAGATCTCCTCGGCATCGAGACGCTTTCCGCGGAGGAGATCACGCTGATCCTCGACACCGCCGAGGCGATGCGTTCGATCGGGCAGAGGCAGATCAAGAAAGTCCCCGCGCTTCGGGGGAAGATGGTGGTCAACCTCTTCTTCGAGGCGTCCACCCGGACGCGGTTCTCCTTCGAGACGGCCGAGAAGTGGCTCTCCGCCGACTCGCTCAACTTCGCCGCCAAGGGAAGCTCCGTTGAAAAAGGCGAATCCCTTCTCGACACCGCACGGAACCTGCAGGCCATGTCGCCCGATCTGATCGTGATCCGGCACGGAACGCCCGGGGTGCCGCACTTCCTGGCCCGCCACCTCAGGGCCGGCGTCGTGAATGCGGGCGACGGCGCCCACGAGCACCCGACGCAGGCGCTGCTCGACGCTCTGACAATCCGGCGCCACTTCGGCCGCATCGAGGGGCTCCGCGTGGCGATCGTCGGGGACCTGGCGCACTCGCGGGTCGTGCGGTCCAACATCTGGCTGTTGACCAAGATGGGGGCGCGGGTTGTCGTTTGCGCGCCTCCGACGCTCCTTCCGACTCGCATCGAGGCGATGGGTGTCGAGGCGACCACCGACTTCGACGAGGCGTTGATCGGCGCGGATGTCGTCATGATGCTGCGCATGCAGCTCGAACGGCAGGGATCGTCGCGTTTTCCCTCGGCGCGTGAGTACTTCAAGCGGTACGGTCTGACCGCGTCGCGTCTGGCGCGCGCGAACCCGGAGGCCGTGGTGATGCACCCCGGCCCGATGAACCGCGGCGTGGAAATTTCCTCCGATGTCGCCGACTCTCCCCGTTCGTTGATTCTCGAACAGGTTTCCAACGGCGTCGCCGTGCGGATGGCCGTTCTTTACCTCCTTCTGACCGGTCACGGCTGGGAGGGCGAGGGATGACGACGCGCGCGGCGACCCGCCTCGTCATTCGCGGCGGCCGGGTGATCGACCCGCGTGCCGGCGTGGACGCGGTGTTGGACGTCCTCCTGGACGCGGGGTCTGGAACCGTGGAGAGCGTGGGTGGGCGAGTGCCCGAGGAGGGCGCGGAGCTCCTGGACGCGGCGGGGCTTCTCGTCTTTCCGGGCTTCATCGATCTGCACGCGCACCTGCGGGAGCCGGGCCGGGAGCACGCGGAGACGATCGCGTCAGGTCTGAAGGCGGCGGCGGCCGGCGGCTTCACCGCGGTCTGTGCCATGCCGAATACGGATCCGGTCATGGACAACCGCGCGATTGTCGAATACGTCGTGTCCAAATCCCGGGGTGTCTTGGGGACGCGGCTTTACCCGATCGGCGCGATCACGCGGGGCCAGCTCGGGAAAGAGCTCGCCGAATTCGGCGAGATGCGCATTGCGGGGGCGGTCGCGCTCTCCGATGACGGGAAGTGGCTCGCGGACGGAGCGCTCCTCCGCCATGCCTTTCAGCACGCGAACCTGTTCGACATGCCGATCGTGCAGCATTGCGAGGACCCGACCCTGTCCGGAGGCGCGCCCATGCACGAGGGCGCGGTCTCGACCCGGCTCGGCTTGAACGGGCAGCCCGCGATTGCCGAGGCGGCGGCGGTCGCACGCGATCTTCTCGTTGCGGAGCTCGCCGGCGGGAGGCTTCACATTGCCCATCTCTCGACCGGCCGCGCTCTCTCGCTCGTCCGGGAGGCGAAGAGCCGCGGGCTGGCCGTCACGTGCGAGGTGACACCGCACCACCTCGTGCTGACGGACGAAGAAGTGGCCCGCTCCGGTTTTTCGACGAACTCGAAAATGAACCCCCCGCTGCGGGAGCGGGAGGATCTCGAGGCCCTCATCGCGGGGCTCGAGGATGGAACGGTGGATGCCATCGCGACAGACCACGCGCCGCACCACGAGGACGAAAAAGCCGTCGAATTCAACGTCGCGCCTTTCGGTATCGTGGGACTCGAAACGGCGGCTTCCCTGGTCTACGACGGGCTCGTGCGAACGGGGCGCCTCTCTCCGGGGCGCTTCGCCGCGCTCTTCTCGGCGGGCCCTGCCGCGGCGTTCAGGCTCGGAGGCGGGCGTCTCGAGCCGGGAAGCCCCGCCGACGTGACGGTCTTCGATCCGCGGGCTCTCGTGACGGTCGACCCCGCGCGCTTCGAGTCCCTCTCGCGCAACACGCCATTCGCCGGACGTCAGCTCGTGGGCGCTCCCGCGGCCACGATCGTGGGAGGCCGCGTCGTCTGGAGGCGCGGGGACGCGTGAACCGGGAGAGACCTCGCGGCGTCGCACTGGCAGCGGGCCTCCTCGCCGCGAGCTTGATCTGCGCGTCGTCCTTTGCGGCGTGCGGCCAGATGGGCGGTGAGTCCGCGCCGGCGGCGGCAACGCCGGTGGGAAGCCCGGTCCGCACGGCTCCCTCCGCTCCCTCGCCGACCCGGCGAATCGCCGTGCGCGCCGCGGAGGGAATCCTGGCCGCCGCGGATCTCGAGCGGCTCGCTTCCTGGGCCGGGAGGCAGGGAATCGAGGTCCGGACCGGCGATGAAGCCGCTCCCGTTCCCGCCGGATGGGAAGTCCTGAGGGTTGCGGTCGCGCCGGCCTCCGGCGAATTCTCGCACCGCCTGCAGCGGTTCGGTGTCCGTACGGAAGCTCAGGGTTTCGTATTCGACGGGCGGAGTTACCGCTCCCCGGAGGACGCCGTCGCGGTTCGGGATCCCGCGGTGCCCGCCGAGACCCTCCTCTTCGCCAACGCCCGCTCCGCGGTGCCGCGGCTCGCCGGCCGGCGGCTTTTCTTTCGAGAGGGTCCGGAGACCGACTACCTGGTCGTCTCGGGGGACCTCGTCAAGACGGGTCGCTTCTCTCCGGTCGCGGGATCGCTCGCGATTCTGCGCGCCTCGGACCGCGACGAGATTCGCGCGCGCGAAGACCTGCTTCATTCCTTTGTGACAGTCGAACGTTCCGGGATCCGCTGGGAGTTCGCTGAGGCGGACCGGCGCGCGGTCGAGCGCCTCGAGCCCCTGCTGTCGCGCTTTCTCCGAAAGGGACGTGTTCTCCCGGTCTCGGTGCGGATCTTTCCGGACGCGACGGCCAAGGCCCGTTTGACCGGGTCCTCGCGTCCTGCGGACGTCAGCCGCCAGGAGAGCGCAGTCCGCGTGGACGTGGATGCCTCCGCTCCCGCCGAGCCGGACCTCCTGTCTCCCGCTTTTGCCGCGGCCGCACATGGCGCCGCGACTCCGAAGCTCTTCAGCCGGCCCACGCTCCTTCTCGCTCTCGGAGCCCGCTCGGCGGGACGGTGGTGGGGGAGAGACGTCCCGGGATTCGCGGCGTTCGCGCGTCGCGCGGGCGTCGCGGCGTCCCTCGATGAGGTGATGGGGGGCTCAGAAGACGTCTCGCCGATTCTCGCCGTGGGAACGGCCGCCGCGTGGATCGAGGCGGGGATCCGCTCCGACGGAGAATCCGCGGTACTGCGCGATCTGACGGGCGCGGACGACTCGCTCCGAGCCGCTTTGAGGCGCTGGGAAAAGGCGGCGGACACGGCGTCCTTTTCCGTGCCCGCGCGGAGGCCTCTCCCCGCCGGGTTTCTCCGGGGTCTGTCGTACGCGATGTCGAACTCGATGGACGCGAGCTACGCCTCCCCCCGGTCGCGCGAGACGCTGGCGCGCCTGGCCGGGCTCGGGGCGAACGCGATCTCGGTCATGCCCTTCTCTTTTCAGCGCGACGCGGCCCGCCCCTCGCTGGCGTTCGTCCATCGCAGCCCGCAGGGCGAGACGGACGAGGGGACGCTCCGCGCGGTGACCGATGCCCGGGCCGTCGGAATCACCTCGATGGTCAAACCGCAGATCTGGGTGGGCCACGACGTGTTCGTGGGCGAGATCGCCATGGGATCGAACGAGGACTGGGTCCGCTGGTTCGCGCTCTACCGCCGGTTCCTCGTGCACCACGCGATCGTGTCCGAGGCGTCCGGCGCCTCTCTCCTCTGCGTGGGCACGGAGCTTCTGAAGACGGAGGGGCGCGTATCGGATTGGCGCGAGGCGATCGCGGCCGTCCGTCTCGCGACAGGCGCTCCGTTGACGTACGCGTCGAACTGGACCTCGGGAGCGCTTCGGGTGCCCTTCTGGGACGCGCTCGACGCCATCGGCGTCGATTTCTACGATCCTCCGAGCAGCCTCCCCGAAGCGGCTGACGCCGCTCTCGAGGCCGGCGTGCGGGCGGCGGCGCGGCCGCTCGCGGCGCTCTCCGCACAAACGGGGAAACCCGTGATTTTCACGGAAGCCGGCTTTCCGCTGTGCCGCTCCTCGTGGATGGCGCCCCACGACGAGAATACGGGCCGCCCCGCGCAGAGCGCGGACGCCGCGCGCGCCATTGCGGCGGTGTACCGCGCGCTCGAGAAAGAGCCGTGGTGGAAGGGCGTTTACTGGTGGAAGGCCTTCTCGTCCGGGCGCGACGCGCGGCCGGACGAGCGCGGATTCAACGTGCTCGGCGGCGCTCCTCAAAAAGCGGTCGCTGAGGGGTTCGAGCGGTTGGCCCGGGAACGGCGGTGACCGGGCGCTCGGAGGGCGCGGAGAAAGTTCTGGCGGCGGCTGTCGAAGCCTCCGCGGCGGCCGGAGAGCTTCTCGTCCGCCGGTGGCGGCACCTCCCCGCGGGCTCGATCGAGGAGAAGAAGAAAAACGACTTCGTCACGGTCGCAGACCGCGAGAGCGAGGAGCGGATCGTCTCGGTGATTCGATCGCGGTTTCCGGCCGACAACTTTCTCGGAGAGGAAGGCGGTGTTCGCGGGAACGACCCCGCGGCGCGCACGTGGATCATCGATCCTCTGGATGGCACGGCGAACTTCATCGCGGGGTTTCCCTTCTGGTGCGTCTCGATCGCCGCGCGCGAGGGCGCGCAGATCGTCGCCGGAGCCATCTGGGACCCGCTGAGGGAGGAGCTCTACAGCGCCGAGAGGGGCGGGGGCGCCTTCCGCAACGGATCTCGACTCTCGGTCTCGGCCCGTCCGGGCTTGGACGGCGCCTTCGTCGCCACGGGGTTCCCCTTTCGCTCGCGCGAGCGCATCGACGTCTACCTCGCCCTCTTCAAAACCGTGTTCCTGCAGGCGCGCGGTATCCGGCGCACGGGCTCCGCGGCCCTCGACCTCGCGCAGGTCGCGGCGGGGGTCTTCGACGGGTTTTTCGAATTCCAGCTGTCGGTCTGGGACATCGCCGCGGGAGCGATCCTGATCGAAGAGGCCGGCGGGACCATCACCGATTTCGACGGCGGGAACCGCTTCTGGGAACGCGGGAACGTCATCGCCGGTCCGGCCGGCATCGCCGCGGACCTCCGGGCCGCGGCCGCGCAGATTCTCCGGGAGGATGAGATCTAACCGTCGCCAACCGTCGCCTTCGCTCACTGCGGGAGCTGCCTTCGCCGTGCGC
>JBDUBI010000187.1:0-7344 GCA_040004225.1 Acidobacteriota bacterium | reverse complement strand
AGAGCGCCGCATCCACGCCGAGCGCCGCGCTCATCGCGGACTCCGCGAGCGCCACCGCGACCCCTCCGTCCGCGACATCGTGCGCCGAGGCCAGTTTCCCCGCGGCGGCCAGTCCGAGCAGGAGCTCCGACAGCCGGCGCTCTGCGGAAAGATCCAGTTCGGGACAGGGCCCCTCGTCGCGTCCCTGGACAGTGCGAAGGAACTCGCTGCCGCCGAGCTCGTCCCGCGTGTCGCCGAGGATGGCAACCACGTCGCCCTCCTGCCGGAACCCCATCCGCACACGCCGTTCGACGTCTTCCAGAAGGCCGACCATCCCGACCGTCGGCGTCGGCGGGATCGCTCGCCCGTCGGTCTCGTTGTAAAAGGAGACGTTCCCGGAGACGACGGGAATGTCGAACGCGCGGCAGGCGTCGGAGATCCCTCGCACGGCCGCCTCGAACTGCGCCATGACCTCCGGCTTCTCGGGATTGCCGAAGTTCAGGCAGTCCGTGATCGCGAGGGGCCGGCCGCCGGCGCAGGAGATCGAGCGCGCCGCCTCCGCAACCGCGATGGCGGCGCCGCGGTACGGGTCGAGGGCGCAGAAGAACGGATTCACGTCCGATTTCAGGGCGAGCGCCTTGCGCGTCCCTTTCACCCGCACGACCGCGGCGTCTGCCCCGGGGCCCTCGACGGTGTTCGTTCCCACCATGTGGTCGTACTGCGTCCAGATCCAGGACTTCTCCGCGACGTTCGGCGAGGCCAGAATGGCCCGAAGGCAGGCGGAATAGTCCGACGGCTCCGGTTCCCCCGGCCAGAGCGGAGGAGGCGGCGCCGGCGCGGGGCGGCGCGGCCGGTCGTACAGCGGGGCCTCGTCGGCCAACGGCGCCGCGGGGAGATCAGCGACTATTTCGCCGGCGAAGAACAGAACGACGCGTCCCGTCTCCGTCACCTTCCCGATCTCGACCGCGTCGAGCTCCCATTTGCGGAAGATCGCGATCACCTCGGGGAGGCG
Organism: Acidobacteriota bacterium; assembly: GCA_040004225.1. Taxonomy (GTDB): domain Bacteria; phylum Acidobacteriota; class Thermoanaerobaculia; order UBA5066; family Gp7-AA6; genus JALYUA01. Next base: position 6,353 of record JBDUBI010000187.1, on the reverse strand, counting down.
GTCCCTCCGGCACACGAGCAGCATCCGCTCCTGGGACTCGGAGAGCATGATTTCGTAAGGGGTCATCCCGGTTTCCCGCGCCGGCACCTTCGAGAGATCGATCTCCACGCCGCTGCCCGCGCGCCCGGCCATCTCGAAGGTCGAGGAGGTGAGACCGGCGGCGCCCATGTCCTGGATGCCGACGACGGCGTCCGTCGCGAAGAGCTCCAGACAGGCCTCCAGAAGCAGCTTCTCGGTGAACGGATCGCCCACTTGAACGTTCGGCCGCTTCTGCTTCGTTTCATCGCCGGCGAACTCCTCGGAGGCCATCGTCGCGCCATGAATCCCGTCGCGCCCGGTTTTGGAGCCCACGTACACGACGGGATTCCCGGCGCCCTCCGCCCGCCCCAGAAAGATCCGGTCGGCCCGGACGATCCCGGCGTTGAAGACGTTCACCAGGATGTTCCCGTTGTAGGCGGGGTGGAACGTCGTCTCTCCGCCGACGGTCGGGATTCCCATGCAGTTGCCGTATCCCGCGATCCCGCGGACCACCCCGTCGACGATGTGCTTCATCCGCGGGGCATCGAGCGAGCCAAAGCGGAGGGAATTCAAAGAAGCGATCGGCCGCGCTCCCATCGTGAAGATGTCCCGGAGGATGCCGCCGACGCCGGTAGCGGCGCCCTGATAAGGCTCGATGAACGAGGGATGGTTGTGCGACTCCATCTTGAACACGACCGCGAGCCCGTCGCCGATGTCGACGACCCCGGCGTTCTCGCCGGGCCCCTGCAGGACGCGAGGTCCCTTCGTCGGAAACGTCTTCAAGTGGACGCGCGAGGACTTGTACGAGCAGTGCTCGCTCCACATGGCCGAAAAAATGCCGAGCTCGACGTAGTTCGGCTCGCGGCCCAGAATCCCGAGAATTCGCCCGTACTCGTCGGCGGAGAGGTTGTGCTCGGCGACGAGCTCGGGGGTGATGGTCATCGGCAACATTTCCACCGGCCCCGGGCGGCGGACTCTTCCTCTCGAGAAGCAGTTCGCACGGGGAGACGCACAGGCGGCCAACCTATCACCGACTCAGGACCTCCCGGGGCAGACCTGCAGCAAATCCGTCATTCACCGCGTCCCCCCTTCGTACTGTCTGTCGGCGCCTGCCATCCCGCCCACTACCACCTGTCTCGCATTTTCGACATAATCCGCTAACCATGCTCCTTTCCGTCCGAGACGAAGGCACGGTCACCGTCGTGACCGTCGACGGGGATCTCGTCATCGGCGAACCGGAGGCCGCGTTCAAGAAGACGATTGCGCGTTTGCTGGAGCGGGGCCAGGTGAATCTGCTGATCGATCTGACGGCGGTCAGGTTCCTCGACAGCTCAGGACTCGGCGCCCTCGTGAGAGCGATGACGACATCGCAGAACGAGGGAGGACAGACGAAGCTTTTCGGCGCGGGCGCGCAGGTGCGAAAGCTCCTCGAAATGACGAAACTCGACTCCGTCTTCGAAACGTATGACGACCTGCAAAAGGCCGTCATGAGCTTTTAGGAGAGGTTCTGGGGGAACCGCCGGGGAACGGCACAGGCGGCTCGAGCTTTTCGCAGCTGTCCGCCTGCGAAACTCTGGCCCAGCTTTCCGGGTGGCTCGCGCGATGGAGCGCGTCGATCGCGGGAGTCGCGTCCGCGCTTTCCTGGACTCCCGATCCGACCCACCCCCTGCTTGCCTGCACGGGTGCCGCCGGCCAGAACGCGCAAAGGTTCTTACGCCGCACGGTCTCGAGGCAGGATCCGCTCGCCCGCGAGATCCTCGAGAACCGGGATCCGATCCTGATCAAGGAAGTCGAGGCCGCGGCGCGGCTCAAACCGTGGGTCGGGGAATCAGATCCCGGATCCTGGCTCATCGTGCCGGTCGTCGCGGGGGTTGAGACGGCCGCGGTCGTATTCGTCCTCCTCACCGGACGGCAGGATCCGGATGCCGTCACGGCGCAGGTTCGCGAGCTCGTCGAGCCCGCGGCCGCTTCGTTCGACAGGGCGCTTCGGGCGGAGCGCAAGACCGCCGGAATGCGGCAGGCGATCGAAAGACTCACAGCTCTCTACGATCTGTCGAAGTCGTTCGGCTCGACGATCGATCTCACCGAGCTCAACCGGATCATCGGTCGAAAGGCCGTGGATTTCGCCGCGGCCGAGGTGGGCTCGATATGGCTATTCGGAGCGGAAGACCACGATCTCGTTCTCGCCGAAACGATCGTGAACGAAAGCTACGAGGTGTCATCACTGCCCTCTTCGGTGGGCTCCACGGTGGCGGGGGACGTTCTCGCGGACCGCAAGCCCGTGCGGCGCAATGCGATTCCGCCGGGGGATCCCGCGTCTATCGAGGAGGAGGGTTTCGTCGTTCGCTCTCTGCTCGCGGTCCCGCTCGTCGAAGGCGACCAATCCGTCGGAGTTCTGACACTCGTCAATAAACGGGGCCGGCATCCCGAGTTTACGTCTGAGGACGAGGAGCTCGTTCAGGATCTCGCACGACAGGCGGTCCGGGCTCTCCACAACGCACGGCAATACGAGGCGGAGAAGAAGGTCGAGGAGCTCGACGCCCTGCTCACCGTCAGCCGCGAGATCACCGCCACACTCGACCTCGACAAAGTGCTGAAGAGAATCGTGAACGCGACGGCTGCCCTGATCTCCTATGACCAATGCGCGATCGCGATCATGGATCGAGGGAAACTTCGACTGGGCGCGATCTCGGGGGATTTGACCGTCAATCGAAAGGACCCGCGGGTCTCCGCCACGGAACAACTGCTCGAATGGGCCTTCTTCAGCGGTTCGGACGCCGCCGTGATCCAGGACGACGAGGGCCGGGTTCACACCGACCGCCCGGAAACCGAGGAGAAGTTCCGGGGATTCTTCGGGCAGACGGGCTTCCGGTCTTTCCACGGGCTTCTCCTGAGCGACGATGAGGGAAAGCTCGGCATCCTCGCGTTTTTCCGGAAGCGCCCGTTGGTCCTGGACGAAGACAAGCGGGACCTGCTGGCGATCCTGGTGAATCAGGCCACCGTTGCGGTCCGCAATGCGCAGCTCTACAAGCAGATTCCCCTGCCGGGGTTTCTGAGGCCGATCGCCGAGAGGCGGCGAAAGTTTCTCGAGATTCCGAGGAAACGGAGACTCGCCTGGGCGATCGGCGCCGCCGCGTTGCTGATCCTTCTGTTCGCCGTGCCCTGGCGCCTCCGCGTCGCGGGCCCCGCGCGAATTCTGCCGGGGCGACGCGCCGCCGTCACCACGGGCGTGGACGGGACGATCCGCTCGGTCCTTCACCGCGAAGGGGATTTCGTCCCGGCGGGCGAGGTCATCGCGACCCTCGATCCGGAATCCTACCGATCCGCCCTCGCCGACGCGCGATCCGCGTATCAGATCGCCGAGAGCGACGTGGCGAAATTCCAGGAGGCGGGCGACTCCGGCGCGATGTTCGACGCGGCATCCCGGCGGGACGAGATGAAGGCGAAGCTCGCGTTCGAGGAGGATCGCTTCGAGCGGACAAGCGTGAGGGCGCCGGTCGCCGGAACGATCGTAACTCCCCGCATCGAAGAACGGGTCGGCCAGCTCCTGACGAGAGGCACCGAGCTCTGCGTGATCGCCGATCTCGGCACCGTGCTGGCGGAGGTCGCGATCCCAGAAACGGATGCGTCCCTGGTCCGTCGCGGCCAGTTCGTCGCCCTGAAGCTGAATCCGTATCCCACACGGACCTTCCGGGGAAAGATTACGCGTCCGGGCTCCCACGTCCGTCAGGAGGGGGATGAGAGCTTCGTGATCGCGGAAGCAACGGTGGAGAACCCGAAGGACCTTCAGACCGGCATGCAGGGAGTGGCGAAGGTCTCCGCGGAACGCGGGCCCATCGCCGTCGCGATCTTCCGAAAACCTGTTCGCTGGATCTGGAGGAAGATCTGGCCGATTCTGCCTTGAGCGCGCTCCGGCCGACGAAACTTCTCGCCGCCGGCAGGCCGCGCGAAAGCGTCAAGGCGCTGGCAGAGCGCCACGGACCTCCCGAAGAGCGTCCCTCCCTCCGGAAGGACCTCACCGTTCGACGTCAGGTTCAGCTCGGAGAAGTGATGTGGATCGCCAAGGACCCGAGGGCCATGGCCTATTTCAGGTTCAAGGAGGTCCAGTGGCGCCTGATCAGGCTCTTCGACGGAACCCGCACACGGTCAGACATTCTCGCCGAGTTCAATCGCCGCGGGGGGACCAATCCGATCGAGCTGGCTCTGGTACTGGAATGGGAGGAACTGCTGCGGAAGATGGAGCTCATCGAGCTGACGCCCGCGGAGCGCAGCCTCATCCTTCTCGACAAGTTCCGCTCGATGCGCGAAAACACCGCGGAGGAGACGTCCGAGGGTTTCAACCCTTTCTTCATCAAGTTTCACGTCGTCGATCCCGACCGGTTCCTGACCAGGACCGTCAAGTACGTGCGCTGGATCTGGACTCCTCCGATCGCGGTACTGACCTGCATCGCTTCGCTCTGGACGGTCGGAGTCTTCGTGAGGAATTGGGCGCCGATCTGGGCAGGCACCATGAGTCTGTACCATTTCTTCGGCAAGCCCCTCGTGGACGTCCTCCACTTCTTCCTGATTCTGTCCATCATCGGAGCGATCCACGAGTTCTGCCACGGGTATGCCTGCAAGATCTATGGAGGCGAGGTCCACGACATCGGTTTCGTCCTTTTCTATTTCACTCCCGCTTTCTACTGCAACACGTCGGATTCCTTCATGCTCCCCGGGCGATGGCAACGGCTCTGGGTGACCGTGGCCGGGATCTACGTCGAGGCCATCATCTGCAGCGCGGCAACCGCTGTGTGGCTCCTCTCCTATCCCGATTCGTTCCTGAACCAGTTCGCCTATAAGACGATGCTTCTCACGGGAATCTCTACGATCTTCTTCAACATTAACCCCCTGATCAAGATCGACGGCTATTACGCACTCTCGAGCGTGCTGCAGCTCCAGGATCTTCGGGAGAGTTCGTTCAAGCTCCTGAGCACCGGTTTTCAGAAATTCGTCTTGCGGCTGCCCGTCGAGATCCCCGTCATGACCAAGCGCAAACGCCGGCTTTGCCTCGTCTATGGCGTGCTCGCCGCGGCGTACACCACCTCGATCATGTTCGTCATCGGGAAGCTCTTCAACAACTTCTACATGAAATATTTCCCGAATATCGCAGCGGCTCTTCTGATCGTGACCCTGTTCTATCTCTTCCGGAAACGCCTGCGCAAAGCGGCGCGTATCGGGAAACTTCTCTACCTCGACAAGAAGGAGCTCCTCATGTCGCCGCGAAGCCGGTTACCGCTCGCCGGAGCGGCCGTCGCCCTGTTGCTCGTACTGGCCGTCCCGTGGACTCGCAGGACGATCGCCGCTGAATCGGTCTTGAAGCCGATTGAACAGTTGACGGTGCAGGCGCCGGAGGAGGGCGTGGTCACCGAGATCTTCGTGCGTGAAGGAGACTTCGTCGAAAAGGGACAGCCCATCGTCCGAATCGCGAGCCCGGCGCTGGCAGCGGACGCGGGGCGCTTCCGCTCGCGGGAGGAACGATTCACGAAGAAGTCGAGCGCCGATCTGGCCGCTTCGAACGCCGGCCTCGCCTTTCAGTCGCGCAGCCGCGCTTCCGCGGCGCGAACGGCGCTTGAAACCACGGAATACCGCCAGGGATTTCTGCTCGTAAAAAGCCCGATCTCCGGGCGGATTCTCTCGCCCCGCATGCAGGACCTGCAGAGCCGTTCCGTCACGGCAGGCTTCCCGCTGGCTCGAATCGGCGACTGCCGGAGAATGGTCGCGGAAGCGGCGGTGTCCGAGAGATTTCTCGAGTACCTGAAGAAAGGCTCCCCCGCGACGGCGCTCGTCAGGACTCGTCCCCTCAAATCGTGGCGGGGCTCGATCGCTTCGATCTCTCCTGCGACGATGGAGCAGCCCGCGACCGCCTCGGCGGGCAAGGACCCCCGACTTCCCTCTCCACACCCCGATCGTTTCGTCGCTCAGGCGGTTTTCGAGAACCCGGATGGAACGCTTCTGCCTGGGGCGCAGGCCACGCTGAAGATTCGCGGGGGGCGCGCGTCCTACGCGGGACGCTTCCTCGAGATGGTCTGGCGCTGGGTCCGCACGATCGTCTGGTAAAAAAAAAGAGCCCCGCCAGGCGGGGCTCGAAATCGCGAGGATGGATCTCTTACTCGGAGCCAGCCCGCATGGACTCTTCACCGCCCGCACGGAGGGACTCCTCACCCCCGGCGCGCAAGGATTCCTCGCCACCGGCCCGCAGCGACTCTTCGCCACCCGCGCGAAGCGACTCTTCGCCACCCGAACGAAGCGACTCTTCGCCACCCGCACGAAGCGACTCTTCGCCACCCGCACGAAGC
>JBDUBI010000250.1:0-7358 GCA_040004225.1 Acidobacteriota bacterium | reverse complement strand
TTCGCCGCGCACGGCGAAGGCAGCTCCCGCAGTGAGCGAAGGCGACGGTATGCTCCCCTCCGCCATGCCGTCCACGCCGGATCTCTCGGTCGTCGTCGTTCACTACCGGGGCGAAGAGCACCTGCGGGAGTGCCTGGAGTCTCTGCGGGGAGCCGCGGGCGGGGTGCGACTCGAGACGATTCTCGTGGACAACGGCGGCAGTGCCGGTACCGACAGAGTGTTGCGCGGCTATCCGGAGGTGCGCGCCGTCCGCGCCGGCGGAAACGTCGGATTCGCGCGCGGATGCCGTCTCGGCGCGGACGCGGGGAGGGCGCCGGCGGTGGCGTTCGTCAATGACGATGCCGCGGTCGAGCCCGATGCCCTGGAAATGCTGGCCGGCTCCCTGGCCGCCGCTCCGCCGGACGTCTCCGCCGTCGCCGGCCGGCTGGTCGACCGCACCGGGCGGAAGAACGATTTTTCCGACGGCTTCCTGACCTTCGACGGCCACGCCTTCCAGGAGGACTCGGGCAGGCCGCTCGATCAGCTCCGGCCGACGCACCCGGGCGAGGAGCGGCTTTTTGCGTGCGGCGGGCTGATGGCCGTCCGGCGAGACGAGTTTTTCACCTCCGGCGGCTTCGACGATGACTATTTCGCGTACCTGGAGGACGTCGATTTCGGGTGGCGGCAGTGGATTCGGGGGCGCCGGATTCTCTCCGAGCCTCGCGCCGTCGCCAGGCACCGCGGGGGCGCGACGGGAGAGGCGCTGGGCCTGTACCCGCGCGGGTTCCTCATCGAGAAGAACGCGTATGCCACCGCTTTCAAGAATTTCGACGCGGAACACTTTCGGGCGTTGATGCCCGCGATCCTGGGAGCCTTCACGGGACGGATCGCGGAGATGCTCGAGACGCGCAACCCCGACGCCCGGGAGCTCCGCCGCGACCCTTATGATGTCCCGCGATCCGTGTCCGGCTCGAATCCCTGGAAGCGCCTTTTTGGAATCTCGACCGCGGCCCTCCCGGACCCGGGCGACGCGCGGATCTCGATCGACGATCCGCTGACGATCGCGCACATGCGCGCCCTGCTCTGGATCCACCGGAACACGGAGAGGCTCGCGGCGAAGCGGCGCGCCGTGCAGGACTCGCGGCGCCGCACGGACGCGGAGATCTTCGCTCGCTTTCCCCTGCGGATCGTTCCCACCTATCCGGGGGACGAGCGGTTCGACGGCGCGTACTTCCGGGAGCTCCTCGGCCGCGCGCCCGTGCTCGTCCACTCGACACTCGCGGAAATCTTCGCGTGACGCCGCCCCTCTTTTCGGTCATCGTTCCCACCTTCGAGCGGCCCGACACCCTTTTCCAGGTGCTCGAAGGTCTCGGGAACCAGGCGTCCCCGCCGCCTTACGAGGTCCTGGTCGTCGACGACGGGTCGAAGGATGAAACGGGCCGGAGGCTCGCGGGCCACCGGCCGACGCATCCCTTCCGTTCCTTCACGCAGGAAAATGGCGGCCCCGCCTCGGCGCGCAACCGGGGGGTCCGGGAGGCTCGGGGGCGGTTCGTTCTGTTTCTGGGCGACGACACCGTGCCGGAGCCCGAGCTTCTCGCGGTCCACGCGGCGGCGCAGGCCGAGCCGCGCTCCCATCCGGCGGCCGTGCTCGGCTATACGACGTGGCCGAGGGGCCAGCGCGTGTCCCCGTTTCTCCACCACATCAATGAATACGGCCTTCAGTTCGGATACGCGCTGATCGCGGATCGCGAATCCGTTCCCTTCAACTTCTTCTACACGTCGAATATCTCCCTTCCTCGCGATCTGCTGATGGAAGAAGGCCTCTTCGATACCTCCTTTCCCCATGCGGCCTGGGAGGACATCGAGGTCGCGTACCGGCTGGTTCGCCGCGGCATGAAGATCGTCTATCGACCGGCGGCCGTGGCGCGGCACCATCACCACATGACGTTCGAGTCTTTCCGGCGCCGGCAGGAGAGGGCGGGAGAGTCGGCCGCGATCTTCTATGCGAAGCACCCCGAGCTGGGAGATTTCCTGGCCGTCCCCCAGGCGCTGCAGTTCCGGGACGCCTCGCCTCTGACCCGCCGCCTCCGCGCCGGATGGGCGGCCCTCGCGCAGCGCTGGGACGCGCCCGGCGCGCGAAGGGCGGTGGACCGCGTCCTTCGGGATGATTATCTCCGGGGGCTCTCGCGCACCCTCGCCTCGGGCGAGGCGCCAGGCTCCCCGGCAGTGTCTCTTTCCGGAACACGAGTGACCTGAGGAGAGGTCATGAGGCCGATCCCGTTTTTTCAGGCTCGATGCGCAAACCGCTTCCTTTGAAGTGCTTAGCACCTGAGCACAGCGGCGGGGAACTGGCCCCTGCCTTGCTTTCTCTCAGGGCATGGGAGAAGTGACAATGAAGAAGAAGTGGCTCGGGATCGCGGCGTTTCTCATTCTTACGGGTGCCGCGGCTTCCGCGGTGGCCACTCCGCGTGGAACCTTCCACGGCGGAGGATTTCGCGGGAATCACGGCGGCCGAGTGATCATTTATGGCGGCTATGGCGGCTATGGCGGCTATGGCGGCTATGGCGGCTATGGCGGCTATGGCGGCGGGTGGATCAACCCCTACTGGGGCTGGTACGGCTACCCGGGCTACGGCTCCGGCTATTACGGCCGTCCCTACGGCTACGGCTATTCCGGATACCGGACGGACTCCAACTGGAGCTCCGTCAAGACGGATGTGGATCCGGAGGAGGCCCGCGTTTATTTAGACGGCAAGTACATCGGCACGGCGGATGACTTCGACGGGTGGCCGGACAAGCTCTATCTGCGCCCCGGGCACTACAAGGTCGAATTCCGGTTGAGCGGTTACGAGCCCCTTTCCCTCGACGTCGAGGCGCGGCCCGGACAGGAGCTCAAGGTCGACAACAAGCTCCGCAAGGGCGATTCGGGGCTGCGCACGCAGGCGGACCCCCCTAAGATCGATGGCAACGTCCAGCGATACTTCGGCAAACGCCGCCGGGAACGCGATCGGGACAGGGACAACGTGCGGCCCTATCGGCGCGACAGCAACCCCGCCGCCGAGGACTACAGCCGCAATCAGGTGAGCGCCGAAGATGAGGACGAGGATGCGGCGGCTTACGCCGATGCCGGCCCGGACCGGGAGATGCCGGATAGGGACATGGACGTGGACCGGAACCGGAACCACAGCCTGAAGGCTCCAGCCCCCGCCGAGACCTGGCGGAACAACTCCCCGGCGCCGCGGCCGGACGCGACCGTCTCGGCGCGGCCGGTGGCGGTGGATCGCAGCCGGTTGAAGATCTCGGCACAGCCCGCGGACGCGGCTGTTTATCTGGATGACCGGTTCGTGGGTTCGGCCGATGAGCTCGGTTCGATGAGCGCGGGCATCGTGGTCTCGCCCGGGAAGCACACGGTGACGATTTCGCGGCCGGGCTACAAAGACCGGAGCGCGACCGTTCAGGTGAGCAACGGCCGGACCGAGAGCGTGGATCTTTCTCTGACTCGCTAAGTCTTCCGGTTCATGTCGGCGAAGGAAAAGGGCAGCGACCGCTGCCCTTTTTTTTGGCCTGTCGCCCTCCGGCGCGCGATCGGAGGCGGCGGTGGAGTTCTCGAAGGCTCCTAGCGAACCGCGGAGGGCTCTTCGTCGAAGAGAAGGCCGAGGAGAAGGGCTTCGAAGTGCAGGCGGCGGTTGCCGCGGCGGTTGTCCGGGGGAGCGTCGGCCGCGCAGACGGCGGCCTTCGAAAGAGCTTCGACCGAGCGACGTTTCGCGATCTCTCCGATCGCGCGGGCCGCGGACCGGTGCCGGATGTGCTCCGCTGACGCGCCGCCGGCGATGGCGGCATCGGCCAGCAGCTCGGCGACCAGCGCGGGGTAGCGCGCCTCGGCTCGCGCGAGATCGTCGGCGAGCATCAGGAGGGGCGCCGGACGGTTTCCGGCCAGTCCCGATTCGAGGGCCAGGAGTGCCCGGTCGCGAAACTCCCGATACTCGGTCAGATGGGTGCCGGGCTCCTCGTCGGATTCCGAAGCGGAGAGCGCCAGATCCGCCGCCTCGTCGTCGGCGAAGCCCCGCGACTTCCACAGGGCCGTCTTCTCCGCGCGCGTCCCTGCACGAACGATCGCGACGACGCAGCGTGAGCGGATCGTCGAAAGAAGCGCCTCCGGACGCGCCGCCGTGAGGATCCAGTGAAGGTGCGCGCCGGGCTCTTCGAGAGACTTGAGAAGGGTGTTTCCCCCCTCGACGCCGAGCCGCTCCGCGCCGAGGACGAGCGCGACCCGGCGCGACCCCTCGTAGGGGCGGCCCGCGGCGAATTCGAGCGCCTGCCGGACGCGATCCACCTTGATCTGAACGCCGTCCTGCTCCGCCACGAACAGGTCGGGATGTGTGCCGGCGTGCGCGCGGCGGCACGAGTCGCACGGATCGGAGCCATGGGCGGCGCGGCAGAGCAGGAGGGCCGCCAGCCGGCGCGCCTCGGCCTCCAGACGGCTTTCCGAAGGGCCGGTTAAAAGCAGGGCGCCCGGAAAGGCGCCCGGGGGGCCATTCGCCAGCTTTTCGAGCACGGCGGGGGAGCTCAAGCCGGAAATTCCGAGGTCAAAACGGCCCACGTCGCGGCGAAGACCTGGTCCTCCGCGCCGGATGCGGGGAGGACGCGGACACGCTTCGGCTCTCGGCGGGCGATGTCGAGGAACGCGAGACGGACCCTCTCGTGGAATTCGGCTTGAGCGCCTTCGAAGCGCCCCGTCTGTCCGTCCCGTGAGCGGGCGCGCGCGAGTCCTTCCCCGGGCGCCATGTCGTAGACGAGCGTCAGGTCCGGGCGCAGGCCGCCGCGGGCGATCGCATCGACGAACTCGACCGCGGCGGAGTCGAGCCCGCGCCCGGCGGCCTGGTACGCAGTCGTCGAATCCGAGTACCGATCGCAGAGGACAAACGCGCCGCGGTCCAGGGCGGGACGAATTGTCTCGACGACGTGCTGCCGGCGGTCCGCCTCGAGAAGGAGCCACTCGGCGGCCGGGTCGAGATGGGCATGAGACACGTCCATGAGAATTTCCCGGATTTTGCGCCCGATCTCGGTCCCGCCGGGCTCGCGGGTTTCCAGGACGTCCCGGTGCCGCTCGCGGAGCTTTGCGGCGGCGCGCGCGAGTTGCGTCGATTTACCGGAGCCCTCGACTCCCTCGAATGTGACAAAGGGCATCGCGACGAAGTTATCAGGTTGTCGCGCGAGAGGGCGCAGGGCGCAGGCGAAAGGCAAAAGACGGAAGGTGAGAGAGCGAAGAGCAGGAGCGGGGAATTGCCCGGATCTCAGAGAACTCCGGCCGGGCAAGACCTGAATGAATTTCGCCGTTCTCCGTCCGCCTCCGCGCGGATCCCGCGCGGCGCGCCTGGGATTTTTCCGGCTAACATGCACGTTTCCCGGCGTAAGCAACAGACATGGAAGGCGTAAGCGGGCCCTCGCGGCCGAACGAAACCCAGGGCGGGGGCGTTTCCCTGCGTGGGTGGTTCTACGTCGTCGGTTTCGTCGGGCTCGCGATCGCCGTCGCGTCGATCGCGGACATGTTCTCGCCGCGTCCGTACGACGGGATCGTTCCGATGCCGTACAGCCGGACCGGCATCGAGGTGCGCGCGGCCACCCCGCGGGGACCCGCGGCTCGGGCGGGCATTCCCGCGGGAGACTGCATCCTCGGAATCGGCACCCATCTGGTCAACTCGATTTCGGACGCCTCGACCGAACTCCGCAAGCACAAGGTCGGCGACACGATTCCCTACCTGGTGCGCCGGGGGCCGTGCCCACAGACCGGACGCGTGGGCGAGCCGGGGGGCGAAGTCCGCATCGTTCCGGTGCAGCTCTCCTCGGAGCGCCTCGGAGGAACGACGTACCTCTATGCGGCCGTCATCGGTTTCCTCTTTTTCTTCATCGGGCTCTTCGTTTTTCGAAAGCAGCCCGAAGACCGCTCCGCCCGGATCTTCTTTCTTCTTTGCGTGCTCTTTCTGCTGTTCTTCGTCTGCCGGCTGCGACCCGCCTCCTACTGGTGGATCGACGTTTTCGTGCAGAACACGGGGACGGTCAGCCTTTTCCTGCTCCCCGCGGTCTTCCTGCACTTCTTTTTGATCTTTCCCCGCCCCAAGGAATTCCGCTTCGCCCATCCCGACGAAGTGACGGGGGAGGTGCCGCCGCGATGGAAGGTCCGCCTCCAGCACTTCCTCTCCGCGAGCCCCGTGCTTCTTTACCTCCTCTATGCCGTCCCGCCGATCGTCTTTCTCTACGACGTCCTGAGGCAGATGCGAGGGCAGCGCGTGTCGATTCTGTCGGGCGCGCCGCTGTCTTCCTGGGCGCTCCTCGGGGACTACCTGATCCTCGGGCTGGCGTCGCTCGCGCATTCCGCGTTTACGCTGCCGGACGCGCGCGAGCGGCGGCAGGCCTTCCACGTCTTCGTGGGGACGATCCTCGGAACGGTCCCATACCTGTTTCTCGGAATCGTGCTGCCGTCGGCGTTCAACACGGACGAGTACGTGTTTTACGGGATCATCCCGATGATCCTGATTCCGCTGACGTTTGCGTACGCAATCGTCCGGTTCCAGATGCTGAACATCCGGTTCGTCGTGCGCCGAACGTTCCTCTACGCGATCACGACGGCGATCCTTTTCGGTTTTTACGCGATCGCGATCGCGGGCGCCAACGCCCTCTTCGCGCGGTCGCGCCCCGGGTCCTCCGCATTTTTCAATTTCGGTTTTTTTCTCGTCGTGCTGCCGCTCTTCGAGTTTCTAAGACGGCGGCTCCAGACCCCTCTCGACAAGCTCTTCTTCCGCGATAAGTTCGACTATCAGACGGCGCTGCTCGAAATGAGCGAGGCGATCACGGGAGAGCTCGACCTCGGCAAGATCGCGGACTACCTGACCGCGAGCATCGCCGGAACCATGCGCCTCGAAAAGGCGTCGATCTGGCTGCGGGAGCGGGACGGGTGGCTCGAGCGGCGCGGCCGCCGGGAAGACCGGGTCCCTCCGCATGCGGTCGTCCGGCGCATCCTGCGGCAGGAGGGCAAGCCCGTCCGCGTCGAGGACCTCTCCGTTTATTTCGCCGATCCCGAGAGTGAAAACTTCCGGACGCGCCTTCTCGAGGAAGGGTTCCGGCTGGTCGTGCCGCTCGCCTACCGCGACAGGCTCATGGGCATCCTGGCCCTGAAGGAGAAGCTTTCCGGCGAGAGGTTCGACCGCGACGACGAGGCCCTCCTCTCGACCCTCGCCAACCAGTCCGCGCTGGCGATCGAAACAGCGCTGCTCCACGATGAGATGACGCGGCAGGCGGAGCTCCGTCGCGACCTCGAAATCGCGCGGGACATCCAGACGAGCCTGCTCCCCCGGTCCCTCCCCGTGGTGCCCGGGTTTTCCT
>JBDUBI010000177.1:0-7370 GCA_040004225.1 Acidobacteriota bacterium | reverse complement strand
TCGCCGCCGGCAAGGACATGGGGATGATCTACAAGAACGGCGAGCCCTATCGCCGCATCGGTGGCCCGAACATGCTGGACGAGTTCATCCGCGAGATCGACCTGCTCGTCGAGGAACGGACGAAGGCGGCCGAGGGCACTCCCGCGGCCGACTGATTCTCCGCCTCGGCGAACGCGGCTAGAATTCGCGCCGAGGATTCCAGCCGCTGAAAATCGACGCGTTCGCGCTCTGGCTGACCTGGGTGGTCGCGACCGCGGCGGCCCTCTGGCTGGCGGGGCGGTTTGTGACGCCCGTACCGCGGAAGGTCGGCATTCTCCTCGTCCTCCTGCCCCTCGTTTTCACCGGAAAGGCCTTCCTGCGCGGCGACCTGTACGGTCCGTCGGACCTCTATTCCGGGTACGACCCCTGGCGCGCAGTTGCAACCGAGAACGGCGTCCACGCCGTCGCGAACCCGATCCTCTCGGACCTCGCCTTCGCGAACCTGCCGTGGCGGGCCGCCGTCCGCGAAGCTCTCGTCAACGGACGGCTTCCGCTGTGGAACCGGTTCGTGCTCGCCGGGAGCCCGCTGCTCGCCACGGCCCAGGCCTCCATTTTTCACCCCGCGACGTGGCTCGCGATCTTTTTGCCGCTGCCGCTGTCCTGGACGTTCTCCTGCGCGTTCACGATCTTCCTCGCGCTCCTGTGCGCGCACCTCTTCTTCCGGGAGTTTTGTGCTTCCGAGTGGCCAGCTCTCGTCGGCGCCGTGGGATGGGGATTTTCGACTTACGTTCTCTTCTGGGACGGCTGGGCGGTGGGTCCGTCGATCGCCTCGTTTCCTCTGTTGTTGCTGGGCCTGCGGCGACTCGCCCGGCTCCCGGAGGGGGGAGGAATCGGGATCACGACCGTTGCGCTGGCTCTCTCGTTTCACGGCGGGCACCCGGAGACCTTCTTCCACTGCCTCGCGGCCGGCGCCGTCTACTTCCTCTGGGAGATCTTTCCGCGCGACCGCCGGCTGCGCGCGCGACGCGCGTTCGGCGGACTTCTCGCCGCCGGGCTGCTCGCGTTCGGCCTCTGCGCTCCTGTTCTCCTTCCGCTCCTCGAGGCGCTGCCGCACTCCGCCGAGTACGCCAGGCGCCGCGCGGAGCGCGCTCAGGGCAGACCCCGGCAGTCCGTCGCCGTCGCGGAGGCCGCGCGGAGACTCAGACCCGCGTTCCTCCCGTTCGCCCACGGGGTCTACGGACGGAGCCCCGTGCAGGCGGAGCGACAGGACGGCTCCGGGATGCCGCTCGGTTACGCGGGGGCGGTGCTCTTTCCGTTGGCCGTGATCGGAGCCTTCGGGCGGAGGCCCCGGGAGCGCGGCATCTTCCTCGGCCTTTTTGTTGGGGGCCTCGCGTACGGCGCGAGCGCGCCGATCCTTCTCGACGCGACGTCGCGCCTGCCCGGCTTCTCGCTGGCGCTCAACTACCGGCTCGTCTTTCTCGCTCCTCTGGGGCTCGCAGGTCTGGCAGTCCTGGGCGCCGCCCGGCTCGTCGAACGGCGGGCGACGACCCGGCAGCTCGTAATCACGGCGGCCGCCGTCGTCGCGCTCCTGGCTCTCTTCTTCGCTCTCTGGCGCGGCGTCTTTCGCGAGAGAGAGCTCCCGACCGATTTCGTGGCGGCTTCCTTCGCTGAAGAGACGCTCCCCGTCCTGCTCCTCGCCGCCGTCGCGCTATCGGCGGCGAACCGCGAGCGTTTCGTGATCGCTGCGGCCATCGCTCTGCTCGTCGGGCAGCGGTACCTGGAAATGGGCGGCGTCTATCCGACGCTTCCGTCCCGGTCGCTCGCTTCCTCCCTGCCGGCTCTCGCGTCGCTGCCGGTCGCCGGGGACCCCTACCGGGTGGTCGCTCTCGGGGAGGGCTTCCGCCCCAACGGTGCCGCGCTCTTCGGGCTCGAGGACGTCCGAGGATACGAGTCTCTGGTGCTGCGCCGGTTCGAGGAGACTTATCCCCTCTGGTCTCTCCACCAGTTCGCGTCGCACAACCGGGTCGACGACCTGACCCGCCCGTTCCTCTCGTTCCTGAACGCGCGGTACGCAATCGGCGGACCCGGTGAAACCGCTCCGCCCGGCTGGACATTGCTCGCCCGGGGCCGCGAAGGATCGACCTTCGAAAATCGGGTCGCGCTGCCGCGCGCGTTCGTCCCGGGAATCGTGCGCGTCGAACCGGATGGACGAAAGCAGATTGCGGAGATGTCCGCCGCAACCGACTTCTCGAGGACCGCGTGGGTGAGCGACGGAGCCTCAGGGGATTCGCAAAACGGGGCCGCCTCGATCCGGGTGCGCGAGGTCGGACCAGACCTGGTGATCGAGGCTGACGTGCGGGAGCGCGCGTTCGTCGCCACGTCGGTCCCGGATTGGCCCGGCTGGCAGGCGCGATCCGGCGCGCTCGCGATTCCCCTCGTGAACGTGAACCACGCTTTCGTCGGGTTCTGGCTTCCGCCGGGTCGGCACTCCGTGCGGCTGCGGTACTTCCCGCGGACGTTCGTCGCGGGCAGCGTCCTCGCTGGAGCGGCTCTCGCGGCGGCGGTTCTCGTGCGGTTCCTGCTCCGGCGCCGGGCGCTCCGCCCCGCGCTACGCTAGGCGTTCGTGTTTCTGCTCGTATTGCGCCTGCTCCTCGTCTACTTCGGGACCTGCGCGGTCGCCCTCTTTCTCGTGAACCGATACGTCTCGCCCGTGCACAAAGGAGCCTCGGTCTTCCTGGCTCTCGCGCCCTTTCTCATCACGGGAAAGGCGATGTTGACCGCGGGGGTCTACGCCCCGATCGACATCGCCTACCAGGCGCACCCACTTGCGAGCCTCCGCGAGGAAATGGGGATCGCCGGAACGCGAACACCAATTCTGGGCGACGTCGTTTCGCAGGAGATCCCGTGGCGCAAGGCGGTCCGGGAGGCGATCAAGAACGGAAGACTTCCGCTGTGGAATCGTTTCATTCTCGCGGGCGAGCCGTTGCTCGCGATGCAACAGCCGGCCGTCTTCCATCCCGCCACCTGGATCGGAATGCTCCTGCCTCTCGCTCAGGCCTGGACTTTCGAGATGACCTTCACTCTGTTCCTGGCCCTTCTCTCCGCCTGGCTCTTCTGCCGCGATCTGGGCCTCTCGCCGCTGGCCGCGGGGGTCGGCGCCGCCGGATGGGCGTTTTCCGACTACCTGCTCTTCTTTCTCGGATACCCGCTGTCTCCGGCGGTGGCGCCGTTTCCCCTTCTTCTCCTGGGCCTCTCTCGAATCGCGAAGGAACGGAGCGCGCGAAGTGTCGGGATCACCGCGGCTGCGCTCCTGCTCTCCCTGACGGCGGGCCACAGCGAGACGTTGCTTCACATCGTCGCGGCCGCGGGGGTCTATTTTCTCTTCCAGCTTTTTTCGGAGGCCCGACGAGTCTGGAAGCGAGCCGTCCTCCTGGCGCTTACGGCCGGAGGCGTCACAGTCGCCCTCGGCGCGATCATTCTTCTTCCGCACATCGAGGCGCTGCCGCACACCTTCGAATACTTCTTTCGGCACAACTGGTACGCCAAAGCCGACCGGTCGGACTCTCTGTCGCAGTCACTGATGCGGATTCCGCAAATCGCGATTCCGTATGCGTTCGGAAACTCGGGGCACGGCGAGTTCACGAAAGGGGAAGGCCCATCCGTCGGCTATGCGGGTGCAATGTTGCTTCCACTGGCGGCCCTCGGAATGTTCTCCAGGCGCAAGGAGAAGTGGGTCATCCTGGCCCTCGGCGTCGTCGGATTCGCCCTCTGGGCGAAAGTTCCGGGGATCACGGACGCCGTGTGTGCGCTTCCCCTTTTCGACATCGCCTTGAACGAGCGCCTGATCTTCCTGACGGCGTTCGCCGCCGCCATGCTCGCAGCCCTCGGGACGGAGAAAATTCGGAGCGAAAACGCGAAACGACCACTCGCGCTGGCGGTCGTCGCGGCTCTGGCGCTTCTCATCGTCGGGTACCTCCTGCTGGAAAAGCGCCTCCTGGCGCTTCCGATGCCCGTCTCGTACCTCCACCTCCAGTTTCTCCTTCAGATCGTGCCGCTCGGCCTCCTCGGCGTCTGGCTTCTGGCGAGGGGGGAACGTGCGCGAAATGCGACGGCCGGCGTCGTTTTCGGCCTGGTACTCGCTCAACGAGCGGCCGAAGGCTCCCTGCTCTATCCTGTCTACCCGAATCGCGCTTTCTATCCGCCGCTGCACCTTCTCGACGGGATACCGAGAAACACACCCTTCCGGACGACCGCGGTCGGATTCAATTTCATCCCCAACATCTCGGCTCTCTACGAGCTCGAAGACGTCCGGGGCTACGAGGCCATGACGTTCCGGCCGCTCGTCGACACGTTTCCGCTGTGGTGTGTCCCCCAGGCCGTCTGGTTCAACCGAATCGACGATCCGACGAAACCCTTTCTCAATTTTCTGAACGTTCGGTACTTCCTGATGCCGGAGGGGATGGACCCCCCTCCGGGTTGGCGGACGATCGCCCACGACCTGGGCATCCGCGTGGTGGAGAATCCGCACGTCTTGCCGCGGGCATTCGCTCCCGCCATGTTTCAGGTCGCGGCCGACGCGCCGGGACAGCTCCAGCTCATGCAGGGAATCGAAGACTTCGGCCGCCTCGGCGTCGTCGAGCGCCTGCCGGGGCGAGAGAGCGGCGTCTGGATCCCGAACGGCGAGGCATCGGTGAAGGTCCTTTCCTACGGAGCCCGGGAATTGTCGGTGGGGATTACGGCCCGTCAGCCGACGCTCGTCGCAACCTCCGTCACGGCGTGGCCCGGGTGGCACTTGAGGATCGACGGCGCCCGGTCCGACCTGCTGAGCTACAACCGTGCGTTCCTGTCGTTCCTGGTCCCCCCGGGCGAGCACCGGGCGGAGCTCGCCTACATGCCGTCCGGATTCGTCATCGGGGCGATCGTCAGTGCCGTGGGTTTCTCGAGCCTCATCGGCGCCGCATTGTTCCGGCGGCGTCGCACCGCGGCATCTCCGCGTCCGGCGGACTCGCCGGCCCGCTGAACTCCGGTTCAGGGAGTTTTCCAGACTCCGATCGTGCGGCGGCCCACCTTGCCGACGACCCGGTAGCGGTCGTCGAGAAACCGGCGACGAGAGGAGCGCGACCAGGATTCCAGCGCGCCTCCAGCGCGGCCGGCAGGACTCGCCCGAAGAAGATCGCCGCCAGCGGCGCAAGGAGCAGAAAAACCGCGGCCTCGAGGTACGTCGCCTGTTTCACGTCCGCAGGAGTCGCTCCGCGCCGGGCAGCTCGGGAACCGGGAAGAAATCGGTCGCAAGGTCGCGCGCCGTGTCCAGCAGAGGCAATACGCCGAGAGCCCCCCCGATCGCGCTCAGGACGCGAAGGGGACCGTCGGGTCGCGGACTGTCCATCGTATGAAGAGTTACGGAGGTCCCGAGGCCGTACGTCTATCCCACGAGCACCATGCCGCGAGCGCGAGCAACGCCGCAATCGGCGAAAACACGCGCGCCGCGGACCACGAGATCCACAGCGATGGATTCGAGCTGCTCTGCAGGTACGTGAGAAGGAGGAACGCAGCCATCCCCGCGGCGACTCCGAGGGGCAGCAGAGCCTTTCGCGACGGCCGCCCGGCCAGCGCCACCACGAGGAGTGGAATCGCGAAGGGAAGGGCATGGCCGCTCTGCCACAGGGCGCGTCCAATCGCGTAGAAAATCGCCGGGGCGTGGTCCCAGTGGAATTCGGAGACATGGCCGTAGCCCCGGTATCCGTAGAAGATTTTTCGCGTGGCGCCGAAGGCGAGCCATACCCCGGACGAAAGGAGCGTGGGTGCGATGAGGAAGAGAGCACTCCGCCCCGCCGGCCGCGCGCGCTTTCGCTCGAGCAGGAGGAAGAGGACCGTCACCGCAAGGACGAACGGCAACCCCTCGACCTTGGCGCTCGCCGCTCCCGCGAGCAGGCAACCGGCGAGCAGTTGGACCGCGCCGCTCCCGGCGGCCGGCGTGAGGAGGAGCGCGATTGCCGTGATCTCGAAAAAGAGCAGGAACGGCTCCGCGTTGCCGGCGACCGAGGAGTGAATTCCTACGAGCGCGAGCGCCGAGGTGGTCAGGGCGGTCGCTAGAGCGGCGGCGGCCGGGGCGCGCGCAGTCCGGAGAGTGCCGAAGAGGGCGACGGCGGTCGCGGTCAGGAAGAGCGGAAAGGTCAGCGTCGCGGCACCCCAGGGGAAACGGCCGGCGATCATGGCGCCGAGCGCGAAGACGTTTGTCACCAGCGGCGGGTAATAGGTATGAAGGTATTCGAGGTTCGGCGCGCCGAGATACGCGGCGTCGATCGTGCGCACGGTTGCAAATTGCTGCGCCTTCGGTCCCCAGAAGAGGAGGAGATCCGGAGAGGTCGACCGCGCCGCGACCGTCGCTGCCAGCGCTGCGAGAAGGGAGGTCGCCGTCACGGCATGAGCGATCCAGATCCCGGAACGCCCCTCGCGCCGAGAATCGCCCCTCGCGTCGTGGGCCGGGGATGGATCTGACCCCTCCGGGATCAGACCCCGCACCAGACCCCGGAGCGCGACCGCGAGGGCGATGCTCGCAAGAACCGGCAACGGACCCCACTGCCAGCCAGCCAGCGCGAAGGTCGTCATGGTCAGGGAAACCAGGACGGCGCCGCACCCGGCGGCGAGTACGACGCGGGCACCCAAGCCGAAGGGGCGGAAGACCGGGTGTTTCAGGAGCGGCGCCCCGACGATCGGGTACACCGCGAACGATGCGAGCCAGATCCAGCCGGGTCTCACCGGTCTCGTTTCCAGATGCTGCCCTCTGGGGTCGAGAGCACGAGCCGGCGTCCCGGCGACGACCTCGTTGCGCCGACGACGATCTCGAATTCCGCCTCGGCGAGGAGATCCGGAGCTGTCGGCACGCCCCACAGCGCGGCAGCGACGATCTTCCGGCCGGGTAGAAGCGCAACCGCGAAGCGATGAAGAAACATGTCGGTATTCGCGTCGGCAGGTTCGACCCTCGCGACGACGGAGGAGTCCCGCGGAATCAGCGACTCCGCCCGCTCCAGGAGGATCCACGCGGGGGCCGTGAAAGCGGCCTCGCTCGCGTCGTAAGGCGTTCTGGGGACTCGCAGGAGTCCTCGCGAAAACGGGAGAGCAGCGATCGCGAAACCGGCGAGGACCGCCGACCCGGCGAGCGCGGCGAGAACTGCTCTCCTCACGGACTCATCGCGCGAGGCGGCGCAGGATGGCGAGGTTCTTCCGATCCTGGACGAGCGTGTCGTCCTTCGGCGTCTCGAGAAACTTCGGAACCTGGGCGAGGCGGGAGTCGGTCATCAGGTTGCGGAATCCGGCGCGCCCGATCGTGCCGCGGCCGATGTGCTCGTGTCGGTCCACCCGCGAGCCGCGCGGCTTCTTCGAATCGTTGA
>JBDUBI010000204.1:0-7419 GCA_040004225.1 Acidobacteriota bacterium | reverse complement strand
GCGCGATCGGCTCCAGAAGGTCGCCTCACCGGAAGAGAGGGTGCGTTCGATCGCGGCGCGGTCCGCCCAGGCCAGCATCGCGACGCGGCCGCTCCCGGTGTCACGCACGACGACGGGAACGAGGCCCCGCTCGTCGAACCGGACGCGATCGAGCGCCTGTCCGGCCGTCATGCCGCGGTCCGGACGGGAATGCCGGCTTGGTCAAGCGCCTGCCGCGCACCCGCGAGGGTCAGCACGCGGTCGTGAAAGCGGCCGGCGACGAGCAGTGCCGAAGCGCCCGCCCGGGCGCCGTCGACGAGATGCTCGTAAGCGCCTACGCCGCCGGAGGCGATGACGGGGACGGACAGTCCGCGCGCCGCGGTTCTCACGAGCTCGAGATCGTATCCGGATCCGGTTCCGTCGCGGTCGATGGAGGTCAGCAGGATCTCGCCCGCGCCCCGCTCCACTCCCTCGTGCGCCCAGGCGATCGCGTCGCGGTCCCACTCCCGGCGTCCTCCGACAGTGCGCAGCGTCCAGCCGCCCTCCTTGCGGACCGCGTCGATCGCCAGGACGATGCATTGATTGCCGAACGCCCGGACGAGCTCGCCGAGCAGCTCCGGCCGCTCGACGGCCGCCGAGTTCACCGCAACGCGGTCCGCGCCCGCCCTCAGCAGGGCTTCGGCTTGGGCGCAGCCGCGGACCCCGCCGCCGACAGTCAGCGGGACAAAGAGCGCTTCCGCGGTCCTCTCGACCAGCGGGAGCACGGCTTCGCGTTCTTCGGCGGTCGCCGAAATATCCAGGTAGATGAGCTCGTCGGCGCCCTCCTCCGCGTAGCGCGCGGCCGCTTCCACCGGATCGCCCGCGTCACGGAGGTTCTCGAACCGGGTTCCCTTGACGACCCGGCCGGCGGAGACGTCGAGACACGGAACGAGACGGACCTTGAGCCCGGTCGTGCCCTTCATGCCGGACCGCTGAAAATCGAGAGCGGGATGCGGCCCTCGTAGAGCGCGCGGCCGAGGACGGCTCCGCGGATCGAGGGCGAGGCGCGCAGACGTTCGACGTCTTCGGAGCTCGAAATTCCCCCCGCGGCGACGACGGGCGAGCCGAAGGCCTCGGCGGCGCGATGGAAGAGTTCGATGTCGGGGCCGGAAAGCTCCCCGTCCCTCTCGACGTCGGTGACGACGAGGTCGCGCAGGCCCGCCTCGGCCAGGAATGCGGCGGCGTCCTCCAGGCGGAAGGCCGTCTCGGACACCCAGCCGCGCGTCCGCACGAGCCCGCCCCGGACGTCCAGGGAGCCCGCGAGGCGGCCGCCAAATTTCGAGACCCATGCCCGGAATCGGTCGGGCTCTTCCACGGCCGTCGTCCCGACGATCGCCACGGAAATCCCGGCCGCAAACGCCGCGTCGAGGTCCTGCTCCCGGCGCAACCCGCCCCCGAGACGGACCGGGATCCGGGCCACCCGGCAGATGCGCGCGACCGTGGACAGTTGCGCGGGAGCTCCGCCGAAGGCGCCGTCGAGATCGACCACGTGCAGGGCCGCCGCGCCGGCCTCCGCCAGCTGGCGCGCTACGGCGACGGGATCGCCCGAGAACCGGATCTCGGTGGAGGCCTCGCCCTGGCGCAGCCGGACCACGCGTCCCCCTCTCAGGTCGATCGCCGGAAACAGCTCGAAGGCGCGCTCGTTCATGGTTCTCCGTTCCGCCCGGCGACCTGCGCGAGCGCCCGTCCGAGGAGCTGCACGCCGGCGGGACCGCTTTTCTCCGGATGGAATTGAAATCCGACGATGCGCCCCGCGCCCGCCGCCGCCGGAAAACTCTCGCCGTGCCGGCATCTCGCGTACACGAGATCCTCCGAGGCGGGACGAACCACGAAGGAGTGCACGAAATAGAAATCCGAGCCGTCGGCGGGTTCCTCGAACAGCCCGGCTCCGCGGACCGTCGCGCGGACCCGGTTCCATCCGACGTGCGGCACGGCCGCGTCTCCGGCGAGCCGCGCCACGCGGCCCGGCAGAAGACCCAGCCCGGGCGCGTCTTCCCCCTCTTCGCTCGTTTCGAAAAGGAGCTGCATCCCGAGACAGATGCCGACGATCCCCGCTCCCTGCCCCGCGGCGAGCCGGATCGCGTCGCCGATTCCCGTTTCGCGAAGACGCCGGGCGGCCTCGCCGAAGGCGCCGACCCCCGGAAGCAGGATCTGCCGGGCGCTCGCGATCGCCGCGGGATCCGTCGTCGTCACGACTTCGTGCCCGAGCGCCTCCACGGCGCGCCGGGCGCTGCGAAGGTTCGAGACCCCGAGGTCGGGGAGGGCAACCTTCACGACAGGGTGCCCTTCGTGGACGCGATGCCGGTGTCCCCCGACGGCGCGATCGCCTCCCGCAAGGCGACGGCGAAAGCCTTGGTAATCGCTTCGGCGGCGTGATGTCCGTTTCTGCCGGACAAGAGCGCGATGTGAAGGTTGAATCGCCCGCGGTACGAGACCGATTTGAAGAACTCCTCGACGAGAGCGAACGGGAACTCGGGCGTCACGAGCAGCATCTCCCGGTCGAACGGGACGTCCCACGCAAAGAAGGGCCGCCCCGACAGGTCCACGACGGCGCGGGCGAGAGACTCGTCCAGAGGGACGTACGCATGGCCGAACCGGCGAATTCCGCGCTTGTCTCCGAGGGACGCCTCGAGCGCCTCTCCGAACGCGAGACCGACGTCTTCGACGGTGTGGTGGAAGTCGATGTGCGTGTCGCCGGTCGCCGCGACCCTCAACGCGAGGCGCGCATGCCGCGCGATCGTGTCCAGCATGTGGTCGAGAAATCCGACCGGGGTGTGAATCTCCGTCAGCCCCGACCCGCCCGGCGCGAGCTCCAGCCGGATGTCGGTTTCCTTCGTCTTGCGCGCCACAGTCCCGGTGATCATGCCGTCACCTCTTTCCAGGCCTCGAGAAAAGCGTCGTTCTCGTCGGGCTTCCCGACGGTCACCCTCAATGCGTCCGCACCCATTGTCCCGGCGACCCGGCGCACCAGGACGCCGCGACGCCGAAGCTCCTCGTGAAGTTCCACGGCCGTGCGCTCCGGACGCAGATACACGAAGTTGGCGCGGGAGTCGGAGCGCCGCGCGCCGGCCATCCGGGCGAGCTCCCCGAGCAACCGGTCGCGCTCCGAAACGATGCCGGCAATCCGAGCCGACAGGCGCGCCTCGTCCGAAAGCAGAGACAGCGCCGCCGCCCGTCCGAACAGGTTCACCGCGAATGGCGGCACCACCTTGACGAGCTCGGACACGAACTCCGGATCGGCGATCACGTATCCGACCCGTGCCCCGGCCAGAGCCGCGGCCTTGGAGAACGTCCGGAGGAGGATCAGGTTCGGGTTGGTCGCCAGGAGGTCCCGCGCCGAGGACTTCGAGAATTCGACATACGCCTCGTCCACGACCACGAGGGCCCCCGTCGCGAGGATCGCTTCGAGGCCGGACCGCGGGAAGAGGGTGCCGGTGGGGTTGTTCGGCGAGCAGATCAGGACGGCGAGCTCCGGGTCGGCCTCCGCGGCGGCGACGATGCGGTCGGCCGCGGGAAGCAGCGAGTCCTCGTCGAGAGGGAACAGGACCGGCTCCATTCCCGTCGCGCGGATCCAGGGCTCGTAGAGTCCGAACGTGGGCGGCAGAATGGCGATTCGCCGGTCCGGTGCGGCGAGCGCGACGAAGAGCGACAGGATGAGCGCGTTCGAGCCATTGCCGACGAGCACGGCCTCCGGAGCCAGGTTTTCGCGGGCGGCGAGCCTCTCCCGCAACTCCTCGGCCCACGGATCCGCGTAGCGTGACCACGGCTGCGACGCCAGCCGGCGCAGAACGTCTTCGCGCAGATCGGGCGCGAGCTCTTCGGGGCTCTCGTTGCGGTCGAGACGGATGGGCGCCTGACCGCCCCCCGAGGCGTACGGAGGCGCCCGGCGCACGGCGTCCCGGACCCATCCCTTCGCGGACCGCACCGCGGGGCGCGTCATGGCCTGACCGTCCGGCGCAGGCGGGCGGCGGCGGCGTGCGCCGGGAGGCCCTCCGCCTGCGCCAGAACCTCGACGGAGGGGGCGAGCGAGCGCGCATCGCGGGCGGAGAGCGAAACCACCACGAACCTGCGAACGAAGTCGCGAACCGAAAGGCTCGAGGCGAACCGCGCCGTGCCGTTGGTCGGCAGCACGTGGTTGCTCCCCGCCGCATAATCCCCGAAGACCTCCGAGCTCGCCGCTCCGGCGAAAACCGCGCCCGCCCGTTGGAAGAGGCGCGCGTCCTGGATGCTCCGGGAGGTCTGGATTCCGAGATGCTCCGGCGCAAACTCCTCGAGGAAACTCACGGCGGCGCTTCGAGACCTCGCGAGACCGATCGCGCCGTAGCGGCGAAGAGAGGAAGCGGCGCGGGCGCGCGCCGACTGCGGAAGTGCGGCGATCTGCCGGGCGACGGCGGCGTCCACCCTTCGCCCCAGCGCGGCGGACGTCGTCACGAGGAGGGCGGCCGCGTCCGCCGCGTGCTCGGCCTGCGCCAGGAGATCCGCGGCAATGTGCTCGGGGTCAGCGGACCCGTCCGCGAAAATGGCGACCTCCGTGGGTCCCGCGATCCCGTCAATCCCCACGATCCCCGACACCGCCCTCTTGGCCGCCGCGACGAAGCGATTTCCGGGGCCGACCACCTTCGCGACGGACGGGATGCTTTCGGTCCCGAGAGCCAGCGCCGCGATGGCGTGCGCGCCCCCCATCCGGTACACCTCTCGTATCCCGAGTCTCGAGAGAGCGTGCCGCAACTCGGGAGAGCGGTCCCAGGCGGCGGGCGGCGTGGCCACGGCGATGCGTTTCACGCCGGCCAGTCGCGCCGGGAGAATCGTCATGAGAGCGGTGGAAACGTAGACCGCCTCGCCTCCCGGGATGTAAACCCCGGCGGAATCGAGCGGCACGACTCGTTCTTCGATCAGGCTGCCGGCGACCGAGAGCCGCGCGGCCGGAGTCTTCTGGAGGGCGTGAAACCGCGAGATCCGTTCAATCGCCACATCTAAAGCGCGCCGGAACCCGGGGGTCACGGAGCCCGGGATCCTGGAGGCGCGCAGCCCGCCGGAGACACCGTCGAACCGCCGCCTCCAGCGCTCCAGGGCCGCGTCTTTCCCGGCGCGAATCTCGGAGACCGCTCGTTGCGCCACTCTCGCCGCCTCGCCGTCGGAGAGGCTCCGGGACCGGGCCGCGATCCGGTGCAGGTGCGCGATTGCCTCCGCCGACGGGATCGAAAAGGTGCGCATCACTTTCCCGACAGCATTTGCGCGAGCACTTCGATGAAGCCGAAAAGCTCGGCGCGCCGGCGCGCGAGAGCGCCCCGGTTGACGACGAGCTGGGGGCGCACGTCGCAGATGCGCTCCACCTCGACGAGACCGTTCGCCCGCATCGTTTCGCCCGTGTCCACGAGGTCCGCCACGTAATCGGCGAGATTCATTCTCGGCGCGAGCTCGACGGAGCCCGACAGCGGGACGATGTCCGCCGAAATACCGCGCCCCTCGAAGAAGTCGCGGGTCCTCTTGACGTACTTGGTGGCGACTCGCGGGGCGCGCCCCTCCGGAGGGGGGCTGGCCGATTCCAGACGCATGAGCGAGAAGCGACAGCGACCGAAAGGAAAGTCGAGCGGCCGCGGAAGGTCCGATTCCTTTTCCCAGAGAACGTCCGAGCCCGCGACGCCCAGATCCGCCGCTCCGCGCCGGACGTAAGTGGGAACGTCGAAATCCTTCAGGAGGAGAAAGCACAAGCCGCTGTCGGGGACCTCGATGACGAGGTTGCGGCCTTCGAACGGCGGGATCGAAAGCGGCGGGCGGCCCAGGAGGGCGGCGAGCGGGGCGGCGATCCTTCCCTTGGGGAACGCGAATCTCAGCGGCGCGTTCACAGGCCGATGACCCCTTCGAGGCCGAGGGAAAATCCGACGGCCGGACTCGGCGGGCCAAACGACGCGTAGAGGCGGTCATAGCGGCCTCCCCCCGCGATCGGCTCGCCCCCCGAAGACCCGTAGACGGCGAAGAAGAAACCGGTGTAGTACGACCGCGCGGCCGGCTCCGCGAGGTCGATGGCGACGCGACATTCTGGATTTCGAGCAAGCGACTTCGCCGCCTCCCGCAGGGACTCCCCGGTTTCTCCGAGCCGCTCGATCAGAGGATCCCCGAGGTCGAGTCCCCCCTCGAGCAGACGCCGGACGCGGGAGGCGAACTCGGGAGAAACGGATCGCGCGACGCCGTCGGCCTCGGCGAGCCGGCGGCCGCGGATGAGCGCCGCGAGCGCGGCGACCTGGTCCCCCGCGAGCTCAGGAAGGAGCAGTCGCTCGATGGCGCCCACAGAGGAGAGGATCACGTGGCAATCCTCGGATCCGCCGGCGGCGACGGCCTCGACGCAGCGCTCTGCCATCTCGGCATCGGCCTGCGGTCCCGCCACGCCAAGCAGCTCGGCGCCGATCTGGTAGAACTCGCCGGTCGCGCCGTCTCTCCCGCCGCCCCGCAGGACCTCACCGCGATAAAAGACGCGCGTCTCGCGATCGCCGGAGGGAAGGCGCGCGGACAGGTGGCGCGCGAGGGCTATCGTGAAGTCTGCTCGAAGAGCGAGCGCGTCCCCGTGCCGATCGACGAACCGGTAAAGCTCGCGCTCCTCGTGCGGCTGCAGATGCGGCGCATACGGCGCGAGGTAGTCCGCGCTCGGCAGCATGGCCTCCAGAAAGCCCGCCGCCAGGAGACGCTCGACGATTCTCTCTTCCGCCCCGCGCCGACGCGCCGCCTCTTCGAAAACGTACGCGGCGGCGCCGGCGGGCAAAGAGGCGCGGCGCCCGCTCCCCGGCTCCGTGGCGTCTGCCACGCCGCGCGTGACAGTTTCGGCCGCCGGGAAGGCGGCTGCGACCGGCTTGTCGATTTTCTGTCCCATGAAAAAACCCCCGAGCCCGTTCGGGTCGAGGGTCGAGAATTTTCCCGTTAGCCCTGCCCGAAATTCGGCAGGGCGCGCTGCGCCCTACCCGTTCACCTCGTGGTGATGCGGATGTCGCGCCAGGAGAACTGCAGCAGGACTCACGCTGGAAGCATATGCACTCGGTCCCGAAGAAGTCAAACGCCGGAACGGGACGCGGAATCTAGAAATCCGGATCGAAAAGGCGCGAAAAACGCTGAATCGTTTCGTTCTGCTCTGAGCGTTCTCTTCGCCTTTCGCCTTTCTCCTGGTCGCCCCGCCTTCACGATGAGGTTGACGCGAATGGCTCCAGCGAATTTCGGCACTTCCGCCGCCCTTCGAAGGTCACGAACTCCCGCGCCCCGCACCGGATCGCCTCGGGGACCGTCCGGTCATATCCCCAGCCGACTTCCGCCGGAGCATGGGCGTCGGAGGAAAAGGTGACGCCGACGCCGGCCTCTATGAGGCGTCGAAGGATCCGCGGTTCCGGGTACATCTCGCCGACCGGCTTGCGAAGC
>JBDUBI010000031.1:0-7424 GCA_040004225.1 Acidobacteriota bacterium | reverse complement strand
GGTGGGAGAACGCCTCGTCCCCGACCGCGAGGACCTCGTCGACGAGCAACACGTCCGGGTCGCTGTGCGCGGCGATCGAGAATCCGAGGCGGACCGCCATTCCCGAGGAATAGGTGCGCAGCGGCGCATCCAGGAACTCCTCGAGCTCCGCGAAACGGACGATGTCGTCGAAGCGCCGGGCGATCTCCGCCTTCGAGAGGCCGAGGAGGAGCCCGGCGACCTCCACGTTCTCCCGGCCGGACAACTCCGGGTGGAATCCGGCGCCGAGCTCCAGCAGAGCCGCCAGCCGGCCCCGGATTTCGACTTCGCCGCGCGTCGGCCGCACGATGCCGGCGAGGAGCTTCAACAGCGTCGATTTGCCGGAGCCATTCGGCCCGACAATTCCGACGGTCTCGCCGGGCGCCACTTCGAAGGAAACGTCGGTCAGCGCGGGCACGGCCGCGTCGGAGGCCAGGCCCGCGCCCGCCGATCCGGAGAGAAGGGCCGTCTTCAGCGTCCCGACGGAGCGCTTCCGGCCGTACCTCCGATACAGCTTCGTCGCTCCCCGGACGGAGACCGCGGGCAGGCCTTCGACGGCCGGTGTCAGGCTTCCTCCGCGATCGAGTCCCGCAGTCGGTCGAAGATCCACGCGCCGCCCGACAGCGCCGCCGCGGCGGTGATGGCCATGCCGGCCCAGGAGGCCGCGCCGATCGGCCGGAAGAAGAAAGCGCTCTCGTGGACCGCCGAAAAGAAGACCGCGAACGGGTTCAGCCAGAGAAAGGGCCGCCACCGCTCCGGAACCGAGGCGGCGGGATAGAGCACCGGAGTCAGAAAAAACGCCAGAGTCAGCAGGTTGCCGATCAGGTCCCGCACGTCGCCGAAGTGCACGGCGAGCGAGGACACCGCCAGCGAGAGGCCGAACACGGTCGCGGCGAGCAGCAGGAGGACGAACGGAAACTGGAAGACGGCCGTCCCGGGAGAGACGGAGCCGCGCAGCGCGGCGATGACGATCGCGGCCGCGAGCACCGGCAAAGCCAGGCAGAGGTGAGAGAGCCGCGCTCCGACGGCGACCGCGGGGAACACCTCGGGGGCGACGGTCGTCTTGCGAAGCAGCGGCCCGTTGACGCGGAACGTTTCCGCCGCGTCGAGAAGCGCCGCCGAGACGAAGGCCCACACGAGCACGCCTCCGAACAGAAACAGCGCGTAGGGGCGCACGTCCGCACGAGGCGTGAACACGAACCGGAAGACCGTCGCGTACACGAGAAGGAGGAGCAGCGGGTTGATCAGAGACCAGACGAATCCGAGCGCGGTCCCCCGGTACCGGGCCGAGAGCTCCCGCCGTGTCAACGCGACGACGAGAGGCCGCTGCCGGAAGGTCCGCAGCAGCGGAGAAAGGAAGCGCGGCGGACCTTGGGACGACTTCGACACGGGATCGATGCGCGGAATCTATCCGATATCCTCGCCCTCGTGCGTCTTTCCCCCGTCCCGGTCGCATCGCCGTCCCTTTCCCCGGCGCCCGACCTCGCCTGCCGCGACCTGCGAAAGATCTATGGCGGAGCCGAGCCCGTGGTCGCCCTGGCGGGAGTCGACCTGGACGTGCCCTCCGGAGAATTCCTGGGCGTGCTCGGCCCCTCGGGAGGCGGCAAATCGACCCTCCTGCACTTACTCGGAGGGATCGATCGCCCGACCGCGGGGAGGGTCTCAGTCGGCGGCCGGGACATCGGCGGCCTTTCCGAGGGCGAGCTCACCCTGTACCGGCGGCGCGACGTCGGCATGGTGTTCCAGTTCTTCAACCTGCTGCCGCACCTGACGGTCCGCGAAAACGTGGAACTCCCGCGCCTTTTAGACGGCCGGGCGGACGCGTCCGCGCGCGCGGGCGATCTCCTCGGCCGGGTCGGGCTCGCGCATCGGGCGGGCGCCCATCCGTACGAGCTCTCCGGGGGAGAGATGCAGCGGGTCGCGATCGCGCGGGCACTCGTCACCGGGGCCCGGCTCCTCCTCGCGGACGAGCCGACAGGCAACCTGGATTCCAAAAATGGCGACCAGGTGCTCGCCCTCCTGGACGAGATCCGGCGCGAGCGCGGCGTGACGCTCGTCCTCGCCACCCACTCCCGGGCGGCCGCGGCGCGGGCGGATCGGCGCGTCGAGATCCGCGACGGCCTCCTCGTGGCCGGTTGACCCGTTGATCCCCGCCCTGCGCCTCGTCGTGCGCGCGCTCGTGACCGGTCCGGCGAAACGCCATCCGCTCCGGCTGATCCTTCCGATCGCGGGTGTCGCGATCGGCGTCGCGGCGATCGCGGCGATCCACCACGCCAACCGCAGCGTCACCGAGTCGTTCCGCCAGGCCGCCGCGTCGGTCGCCGGGCGCAGCGACTTCACGGTGACCGGACCGGTCGGAGTGCCTCTGGAAGCGCTCCGCGCCTTTTCGTTTCTGTGGGACGTCGGATCCTTCGCGCCCGCCGTCACCGGAGTCGTCGTGCTCCAGGACGGAACCGGCGAGGCGGCGGATCTTCTGGGCGTGGATCTCGCGGGCGACGGAGCGGTTCGATCCTGGGAGCTCATCTCCGCCGCCGGGGCACCGCCGCTCCTCCGCCGCTCCGGCGCGGATACCGTCTTCGTGTCGGAGAGCTTCGCGCGCCGGCACGCCCTGCGGCCCGGATCCCCCATGCGCGTCGTTGCGGGGGGCGTGCCCCGAACGCTCGACGTCGGCGGCCTTCTCCGCTTCTCGGGCGTCGCGCGGGCGGCCGGGGAGGACCTCGTGCTGACCGATCTCCTCACGGCCCAGCGCATCCTGGGACGGCCGGGACGGGCGGACCGGGTGGACGTCGTGCTTCGCCCCGGGGTGGACCGCGCAACCGTCCGGCGCGCGCTCGCCGGGCGCCTGCCCGCGGGGCTCCGCATCGAGGCGCCGGACCGCTCCGCCACGTCGGCAGATCGGATGGTGCGCGCGTTCCGATTCAACTTGAACGCGCTCGGGTCGCTGACCCTTCTCGTCGGCGTGTTCCTCATCGCCAACGCCGTTTCGATTTCGGTGCTGAGGCGGCGTCCCGAGATCGCTACCCTGAAGGCAGTCGGAGCATCCCGGTCCCTCATTTTCGCCGTGTTTCTCGTCGAAGGCGCGGCGATCGGCGTCGCGGGCACACTCCTCGGCGAGGTGGGCGGCGTCTTCCTCGCCCGGGCGGCCCTGCGAGCCATCGGGGGCACGATTTCGAACATCTACCTTCCGACGGCGAAGATCGCGGGCGGCAGTTTCGCCTCCCCCGCCTTGCTCGCCGGGGTCGTCGGGCTGGGAGCCGCGCTTCTCGCGACCATCGTCCCCGCGGCGGAGGCCACCCGTGTTGCGCCATCTCCCGCCATGCGCGCCGGGTCCGTCGAGGCGGTGCGCCGGGCGCGGCTCGCCCCGCGGGCGCTGGCGGCGCTCGGCGCACTGGGACTGGCGGGGGCCGCATCGCGTCTTCCTCCCGTCGATGGCTTCCCGTTCTTCGGCTTCGCCGCAGTGGGGCTGATCGTCGCTGCCCTGGCCCTCGGCGCCCCCCTGTTCGTGCGGCTTTCCGCCCGCGCATCCCGCCGGGTCCTCGGGCCGCTGTTTGGAGCGCCCGGATCGCTCGGGGCGGGCTTTTTCGGCGGCGCGCTGGCCCGCAACGGGATTGCGGTCACCGCCCTGGCGATGGCCCTCGGGATGACGCTCGCGATGATCGTGACGGTCGCCTCGATCCGGGAGACCGTCCGCGTCTGGGTGGAGACCACCCTGCGGTCGGACCTGTGGGTGAAGGCCGCCGCCGGAAAGAGCTCCGGAATCGTGGGCGACCTTCCCGAGGACGTCGTCCTGTTCATCGGCTCTTTGCCCGGCGTCGCGGCCGTCGATCCCTTCCGCGCCCGCGAGGCCGCCTTCGAGGGCCGGCCGTACACGCTCGGGTCGGGGGACTTCCGCGTCGTCGCGCGGATCGGCGGACTGCCGTTCTTAAACGGCGCGGACCCGCGCGCGACCGCCGATCGGGCCCGCCGCGAGGACGCCGCTCTCATCTCGGAGCCGTTCGCCCGGCGGTTCGGGGTCTCCTCCGGGGGGCGGGTGACGATCGACACACCTCGAGGTCCGCGCTCGTTCGCGGTCGCCGGCGTCTATCGCGACTACTCGAACGACCGGGGCACGGTGATGCTCGACCGGGAGCTCTACCTCTCGGTCTTCGGCGACCGCCGCGTCTCGAGCGTTGCGGTCCTCGCGGCGCCGGGTGTCGATCCGGCGGCGCTGCGCCGCTCGATCGTGACGGCCGCGAGAGGCCGGTACGCGCTTTCGATTTCGACCAACCGCGAGCTTCGTCGGGAAGTCCTCCGGATCTTCGACCGCACCTTCGCGGTCACGCGCGGGCTCGAGGCGATCGCCGTCGCGGTCGCCATCCTTGGCATCGCCAACGCGCTGCTCGCCTCCGCGGTCGAGAGGCGCCGCACGTTCGGCCTGTTGCGCGCAATCGGCGCCTCCCGGCAACAGATCCGCGGCGCCGTCCTCGTCGAGGCCGCGCTCACGGGCCTGGTGGCGACGGCCGCCTCGGTCGCCGCCGGCGCCGCGTTCGCCTATCTTCTCCTGGCCGTGATCAATCCTCAGTCCTTCGGGTGGACCGTCTCCCTCGACGTTCCCGTCGGAACGCTGGCCGGCGCGGCGGCCCTGGTCCTCGCCGCGTCGATCCTGGCCGGCGTGTTCCCCGGCCGGCTGGCGGCGGCCGTCGACCCGGCCGCGGCGCTGGCGGAAGAATGAAGCGGCTGGCGGCCGGTCCGCGCGTCGCCGCGAGCGGGCTCCTGCTGTTCTCGTGTCTGCTCGTCTTCGGCTCCGCGCCGGCGCCCGCGCCTTCCCTCGCGTTTCCCCGCGACCACGGTTCGCACCCCGCCGCCGCGATCGAGTGGTGGTACTACACGGGCAATCTTTCCGATCCGGCGGGTCATCCGTTCGGGTTCCAGCTCACTTTTTTCCGCGTCGGCGACTTCGCGCTGGCGCACGGCGCCTGGACCGACGGCGCGCGGCGGGCGTTCGAGTTCCAGGAAAAAGCGCACCTGATCCTCCCGGGCATCGCGGAGTTCGCAGAAGGCCGGCTCGAGGTCTCCAACGAGGACTGGTCCGCGAGCGCCCGGGACGAAGTTCACCGGTTGCGGCTGCGGTGGGAAAAGCGCGCCGTCGATCTCGTCCTGACCGCCGCGAAGCCCCCCGTCCTCCAGGGACAGAAAGGCTTCTCCCGGAAGGGTCCCGGCGAAAACGAGTACTCGCATTACGTCTCGATCCCCCTTCTCGAAGTCTCCGGCACTCTCGTCGAAGGCGGCCGCCGCTCGGCCCTGTCCGGGACTGCCTGGTTCGACCATGAGTGGGGCCCCGGAGCGCTCCCTGCCGGAGCGGCGGGCTGGGACTGGTTCGCGCTCCAGCTCGACGACCGAAGCGAGCTGATGCTCTACCGCATCCGGACGAAGGAGGGCGGGGCGACGCCCTTTTCTTCCGGCGTTTTCGTGCCGCCGTCGGGAGATCCCGTCCCCCTGCGGTGGGACGAGGTCCGCTTTCGCGCGACGGGAGAGTGGCGGTCGCCGCGGTCGAAGGGCGTTTATCCCTCCGGCTGGGACATCGCGCTCCCGCGGCTCTCGCTCGCGCTTCGGGTGGAGCCGCTGGTTGCCGACCAGGAGCTCGTCACCGGCCGCTCGACCGGCGTCACGTACTGGGAGGGGGCGTGCCGCGTGACGGGCCAGCGCGGCGGCAAGCCCCTCACGGGAAAGGGCTACGCCGAGCTGACCGGGTACTCGGGCCGGGACGTCCCGGGGTTCACCAGCCGTTAGGCGGACCGGGGGACCGGCGGGTCAAGACGTCGGGGTCGGTTTCGGGGACCACTTTGCCTTGCCGCCCTTCGTCTTGGTCTCCAGGGTGATGAGGAAGGAGCGCGCCGAACGCAGGTTTCGGTACACGTAGGAGAAATGAAGCGCGAACTCGCTCCGGTCTCCCTTGTTCAAATCTCCCACTTTGTTCCCGCCGTCTCCCGCGGCGACGAGATTGCCCTCGCCGTCGAAGACCGCGATCGCGACGCCGACTTCCTGGTCGACCTGGGAATTGTTGTCGACGCGGACGACCGCTTTCGCGCTCGACACGCGAATGGGCGCGACGGTGTCGCCGAGATCGAACCGGATCTCGGAGATCGCGACGTCGTTCATCTGCATGTCGACTCTCTGGATGCCCCCGACGGGGGACCAGTCGAATTTTTTCGTGATGAGCTCGGCGGAGAGAGGAGACGCGAGAATGAGCGCCAGGGCGGCCGCGAGAAAAATGAGGGGGCGTTTTGCCATCTGAGACCTCCGCTTCGCAGCGTAACAGTTGCGCAGGGCGATGGGGAGTGGGAAATCGGAAGACCCCCGCCGGAGGTGTGAGCCGCCGTCCGTCTCGCGCGCGACCGGATTCCGCGGGCCGATTCATTGAAGTGCCGCGGTGAGAGAGCACGGCTTTTTCGCCGGCCGGACTCTCGCGGCCTTCTAGTTCCCGCGCTCCTCCGGATGCGTCCTCAGGCGGCTGTGCTTGAAGCCGTAAAAGAAGTACACGACGATCCCGATCGCCAGCCAGATCCCGAATCGCCACCACGATTCGCGCGGGAGGTAGCGGGCCAGAAAGACACACGACGCCGCGCCCATCAGCGGCAGCATCCACGTGCCGCCCGGCACGCGGAAGCCGCGCTCGCGGTTGGGCTCCCGGATGCGCAGGATGATGATTCCGACGCAGACGAGCAAAAACGCGAAAAGCGTTCCGATGTTGGTCAGGTTGACCATTTCGTCGAGCGACGAGAAGAGGGAGGCGACCCCGACGAAGACGCCCGTGATGATCGTCGCGACGTGCGGGGTCTTGAACCTGGGGTGGACCTTCGCGAACCAGGAAGGGAGCAGGCCGTCCCGGGACATGGCGAAGAAGATTCGAGGCTGCCCCATCTGGAACACGAGCAGCACGGCCGTGTGCGCGACCACGGACCCGAACGCGACGACGCCTACCATCCAGTTCGGCATCGCGGCGAACCGCATCGCCAGCGTCAGCGGCTCCGCCTGCTCGGTCGAAAGGGTCTTTGTCAGCGCGGAGTACGGAATCAGGCCGGTGAAGACCGCCGCGATGATGGCGTAGATGACCGTGCACAGAATGAGCGAGCCGATGATCCCGATCGGCATGTCGCGCTTGGGATTGCGGCACTCCTCCGCGACGGTCGAGACCGCGTCGAACCCGATGTAGGCGAAGAACACGATGGCGGCACCCGAAGCGATCCCCTGGAAGCCGTTCGGGGCGAAGGGATGCCAGTGCGCGGGCTTCACGTACTTGAAGCACACGATCACGAAGAAGGCGAGCACGAGCAGCTTGATTACGACCATCCAGAAGTTGAAGTTCGCCGACTCCTTGATCCCCCAGACGAGGACGATCGTGATGAGCGTGACGATCATCACCGCGA
>JBDUBI010000069.1:0-7511 GCA_040004225.1 Acidobacteriota bacterium | reverse complement strand
CTCCGGATTCTCTCGCGGCAGCTGTGCCGGATCGCGCGGCCGCAGAATTCGACGTCGGCGCACTGGCATTCGATGAGCCTCTCCAGGATCCGAGTCATCTGCCGCAGGCGGAGCGCGGCGTCCCGCACCTCGATCAGCTTGCGCTCGGCGAGGGGTCGCCATCGGTTGTTTCGGAACTCGCTGACGAGCTGCCGGATCTCGGCGAGGGTGAAGCCCGCGTCCCGGGCGAGCCTCACGACGGCGATCTGCTCGAGCGCGCGACCGTCGAAGACCCTCCGTCCCGATCGCCTCGGCGCGGTCGGAATCAGGCGCTCCTTCTCGTAGTAGCGGATGGCCGACGCGGACAGGCCCGTCTTCCTGGACAGCTCCCCTATCGTCATAAATCGCTTGACCTCGAGTGCACTTTAACTCCTACCGTGACGAGTGAAAGGAACTGAAATGATCTTCACTCACGCGGTCCTCCCCCGGCTTTTCTTCGCCGCTGCCACCGCCTCTTCGTCCTCTGTGCCGCTGATATGCCGGCTCGACGCGCTCACCGCGTCCGAGCGGGAGCGGCATCGCCTCCTCTCGGACACGCTCCAGAGGGCGGCGGTCGCAACGACAGAATTACCGGCGGGATACGACATCACCCTCGATCTGACGAGAATTCCGGGAGGCGCCGCGCGCTCTCGACCGGTGGTCCAGCTCGCCGACTGGGTCGACCTCGAGTTGAGGTGCTGCCCGTTCCTCGAATTCGAGATCCGAATATCCGGGCAGGGCGAACGCGCCTCTCTGCGGCTGACCGGCGGAGACAACGTCAAGGCGTTTCTTCAGACGGAGTTTCCCCTTCTTTCGCGGCGCTGAAGCAATCCGTACCTGCGGGCCCCCTCACCCCAACCCTATCCCCGGGCCCGGGGCGAGGGGGCAGAGCTGCGCCTCGGCCACGCTGATGACCAAGCTCGCCCCGAGAGGAGTCTCCCGACCAGAGGGAGGGAGGAGCCTCTCGGGGCGGGAGCGTGAGCGAACGCAGTGAGCGGAAGCGACGTGTAGGCGACGGTACTATCCCTCGCCATGCCGTCCCTCTTCGATCCACTCACGCTTCGCGGGCTCACGCTGCGCAACCGCATTGGGGTTTCTCCCATGTGCCAGTACAGCTCCGAGGACGGCGTTGCCAATGACTGGCATTTTGTTCATCTCGGGTCCCGGGCGGTTGGGGGCGCCGGGCTCGTGATGGTGGAAGCGACCGCCGTCGCTCCTCGGGGACGCATCTCGCCGCAGGACATGGGAATCTGGTCCGACGCGCACGTCGAGCCGCTCGCGCGGATTGCGCGGTTTGTGTTCGCGCAGGGTGCCGCTCCCGGCATTCAGCTGGCTCATGCCGGCCGGAAGGCGAGCGTCACGCGGCCCTGGGAGGGAGATCGGCCGCTCACGGACGACGAGGGCGGCTGGTCAATAGTCGGCCCGAGCCCGATCCCTTTTAAGGAAGGCTGGCGCGAGCCTGTCGCCATGACCGCGGAAGACATCGCGGAATTTCTGGCGCACATGCAGGCCGCCACCCGGCGCGCCCTCGCCGCCGGATTTCGATGGATCGAGCTGCACGCCGCGCACGGTTACCTCCTGCACTCCTTCTATTCGCCGCTTTCCAACCGACGGGATGACGAGTACGGCGGCGCGTTCGAGAACCGCGTCCGCCTCACGCTGCAGGCGGTGCGCGCCATCCGAAAAGAGTGGCCGGACGATCTGCCGGTCGCGGTCCGCATTTCGGGGACGGATTGGATTGAGGGTGGCTGGACGGTCGAGGACAGCATTGCTCTGGCTCGGCGGCTCGGCGACGAGGGCGCGGACATCGTCGACTGCAGTTCGGGGGGAAACGTTGCCGCGGCGACGATCCCCGCAGGCGCCGGGTACCAGGTGCCGATCGCCGAGGCGGTGAAACGAGGCTCGGGCCTTCCGACGATCGCCGTCGGGATGATCAGCGATCCGATGCAGGCGGACCAGATCATTCGCAACGGTCAGGCCGACATGGTCCTTCTCGCGCGCGAGGAGCTGCGCGATCCTTACTGGCCGATCCACGCGGCGAAAGCTCTCGGCCAGTCGGAGCTCGTCCCGGTGCCGGTGCAGTACGGTCGCGCGTTCACAGGTCGACGCTCGCCCGGGGTGCGCGGCCAGTCCTGAGGGACCGGCGGAACCCGGGCTCCCTGACTCGACCCGCGTTTAACGCGGCGTCGCCGCGGCTTTTGCGGGCTCCCCCGCAGCGGTGCGGTTGGCGGCGAGGAGTTTGGCGAGCACCTCGTCGTAATAAGGCTTTTCGCGCAGGGCCGCGTACTTGCCGGGGAAGAGGGCGGCGGTGATGTCGGCGATGCCGCGCTTCACGTCGTAGTTGTTGAGCACCACCGCGAGTCGCTGGTCGTGCGGCAGCCGCGTGTTGTCGATCATCGGAAAATCGAAGTGGCCGATCCAGAATTCGGTCGCGCTCGTGTCGACGCGTCCGCTCTCCGCGGTGCGGATCGTCATCCGGAGCTGCACCTCCTGGGTGTCCGCGTCGGCCGAAAGAACTTCCAGTTTCACGTTGCGATGAACACCGTCCACGACGAGCTCCTTCGCGACAAACGACGCGGGAGACTCGCCGCCCGGAAAATTCAGGCTCTTCGTGTCGATCGTGGCGTCGAATTTCGCTCCGCCATCTTCGATGATCAGCATTTGCTTCTTGATGACGGTGTCGGCGACCTGGTCCAGCCTCCTCACGAAGTCCGCCCGGTTCGACGTCGCTTTGACTTCCCGCTCGATGTGAAGAAACAGGGGCTTCAAATTCAGAGATTCGTGGAAGTTGTAAACGAGAAGCTCGAGGTTCAGCATCTTCTGCTCCGGGGTCGCCGGGCCGGCGCGCAGAAACGAGCTGATGATCGAGGTGAACATGTCCTTGCGCAGCGCGCTCTCGGACTCTTCCCGCTTGCTGGTCAGCTCCGAGTAAAGGCGCGCATTCGTGTCGGCCGTCTGCATCCGCTCGCGAAACGCCGACTCGCGACCCTCCCGCTGGCGGAGATAGCTCGAGGTCCAGAAACCCAGCACCGCGACAGCCAGGGCCGTCAGCAGCCCGCCGATCGGCTGCAGGACGATCTCGGCCTTGTCCCACGCGTCTCGCCGCGGGCGCGGCTTCTCGGGTTCTTCGCCGCCGGGGGTCATTTCCGGGCGAGGCTCAGCTTGCCCGCGTCATCTTTCACGATGAGGTCGTATCGGCTCGGCTTCTCGTACAGGGTGACTTTCAGCGAGGGGCTGGAACCCTTGTGAGTCACCGAGAGCCGGCAATCTCCGGTCGCGGGAGTCTTCAGGCTGTAGGAGCCGAACTCGTCCGTGACGCCGGACGCGGAGCCGCCCTCGCACGCCAGCTTCATCGCGACTCCGGCCGGCAGCAACTTTCCGTTTTCGCTGACGGTGCCGAAGACCTCAGACGCAAACGCGGCCGCCGCGGGGACGAGGCACCAAAGGGCGATCATCAGAAACTTCTTCATTCGAAACCTCCTGCCCAATGTCTAACGAGCCGGCGGGGTCCCGCCATTCCTCGGATGATGACACCGGCGCCGCCGGATCAGAACCACGAGCCCCGTGGCCGGCGTAATCACGCTGGGAGGAATCGCATGAACATCGGTGTTCTCGGGACTGGAACGGTGGGTCCGGCGATTGCGGGCAAGCTCACGGCACTCGGATATTCGGTCAGGATGGGCGCCCGGGACCCGGGCAACGAAAAGGCCCGTCGGTGGGTGGAATCTTCGGGGGCTGGCGCGCGGGCGACCGCGGGGACCTTCGCCGACGCGGCCGAGTTCGGGGAGATCGTCTTCAACGCCACGTCGGGAGCGGGATCCCTCGAGGCCTTGAGGGCGGCGGGAAGCAAGCATCTCCGAGGGAAAATTCTGGTGGACGTTTCCAACCCGCTCGACTTCTCCGGCGGGATGCCTCCGAAGCTCTTCACCGCGGCGGACGGCGACTCGCTCGCCGAGCGGATTCAGAACAAGTTTCCCGAGACCCGGGTGGTCAAGGCGCTCAACACGATGAACGCCAGCGTCATGGTCGACCCGTCGCGGGTCGGCGGCGAGACC
This sequence comes from Acidobacteriota bacterium, assembly GCA_040004225.1. Taxonomy (GTDB): domain Bacteria; phylum Acidobacteriota; class Thermoanaerobaculia; order UBA5066; family Gp7-AA6; genus JALYUA01. Next base: position 3,438 of record JBDUBI010000069.1, on the reverse strand, counting down.
GACGTATTTCTGTGCGGCAACGACGCCGCGGCAAAGGAACGCGTCAGCAAGTTGCTCCGCGAGTTCGGGTGGCAGAGCGTGCGGGACCTGGGAGACATCACCTCGGCCCGCGCGCTCGAAGCGTACGTGCTGTTCTGGCTGACCCTCTTCCTGACGCTCAAGACCCCCGAGTTCAACGTTCGGATCGTGGGGGCGTGAGGTTCGGCCCCTCTAAGTAAAGAGAGGCCGATACCGCTTCAGTTGATCTCTTTGCCCTCCTCGAGCTGCTTGACGAGACCCTGGACGTTTTTGCGATTCGCGTCGTCGGGTGCCGACGGCAGCGCGAGCCGGGCTTCCTCGAGCGCCTTCTTGCGGTTCCCGACGCCGGCGTAACCGCGCATCAACCCGACGTGCACGGGCCACTGGCCAGGAAAGCGTCGGGCGTTTAACTGGAAGACCCGCATCGCCTCTTCTTTCTTTCCCTCCGCCATCAGCTGGCGGCCCGCCTGGTGAATCTGAACCGGCGACGCGGAGCCGTGATTCATCGCGCGCTCGAACGTCTTCGCCGCCTCGGCCTCTCGGCCGTTCAATGCCTGCAACCTCGACAGAGTCGCCAGCGTCGTGAAGTTTTCCTGACCCCCCGAATACGGGTCGGAGACCGCCCGCTCCGCCCAGCGCAGGCCTTCCGGCAGGTTCACCTTGTTCTGGGCGCAGAACGCGGCGGCCTGCTGCCAGTTCTGCCACGAGAATCCGGCCCAGCTCTTGAGGTCCCGGCGCATGTTGTCGACCCAGAGCCCCATGGGATTGTCGACCGCGATCGAGATCGGGATCTGCAGCTCCTCCCACTTGAGAGCCAGCGTCGTCTTCGCCGGCCCCCGTTCCGTAAATTCGTAGGTGAGCCACTCGTGGTACTCGCCCCGGGCAGGCTTTACCTGGACGCGCAAAGCGTCGTTCTTCGCGTCGTACCAGTAGCTCCCCCACGAATCGGCATCCTTTGAAAAAATCACCGTCCACTCGTCCAGGCCCGGAATGAAGTGGACTCCGTACGTCCCCGCCGGCAACGGTTGTCCCTGCACCTTCACGTCGGAAGCGACCGCAAAGGTGGTGTTCTCATTCGCTCCGCCGCGCCACGGACAGGCGGCGCATCCGTTCAAGGCGAGGTCGGAGAGGCCCCACGGGACGAGCTCTCCCCAGATCTTCCCCTTCCTGTCGTTGGCGCCACGGACGACGCGCGGACTCGAGTAGTCGATCCGGATGGTGACGGGGCCGATCATCTGGGAGACGGAGGCCTTCGGATTGTCGCCGTTTGGCGGAAATGTGAGCCCCTGTGCGCCGAGGAGCGGCAGCGCGAAGGCGAGCGATGCGAACACCAGGAGAGGGCGGCGGATGTGCGGTTTCATGCGACCTCCAGATAGTCGACAGGAATGTTTTCCGGGACATACGGACCTCGCCGTTCGGGGTTTTGTTTCTTCGGGAAGTGTTGGGGCGCTCAGAAATCCGGCGCTTCGGATCTCGGACGAGTGGCGCAAAAGCAAGGACGAATCCCGGCTGCCGGCAAGCCCGGTTCCTTCTTCGGTCGCTCCAGAAGAGTCTCCCGCCGCAGGGCGTCTACGGCGATCCGCTTCGTCGCCCGGCGAGTCCGCGGCAGACCGAGCGGCCGCAGGTCGCATCTCCGGGGGACGACGCCCCGGAGCGACAGCCTCTTCCGGTTCTAAGATGGCGGGCGGGAGACGCCATGAAAAATTCTCGAGCCCTGCCGCTCGCCGTTGCCCTGGCGGGCTGCGTCGCGCTGGGTCTTCTCGCGACGACGAGCCATCGCGTGGATGCGCTGCCGGCCTCTCCGGTCGCTCTCGGCGCGCCCGCCTTCGGCGACGATTTCTGGAAGCGCTGGGGTGACGGCAAGGGAGAGCTGGCCGGGTACGACCTCGTCTTCCCCCGCTACGGCCAGTCGCGAAAAGGAGTGGCGGTCACCATTTTCGTGACGGAGACGTTTTCCAACTCGTTGCGCGTGAAGTCGGATCCGGGAAAGCACCCGCCGGCGGACGAGTTTCCGGTCATGAAGATGAATCTCGTCGAGGATTTCCAGACCGGCATCTACGACTACAACCTGCTGACGAGCGCATTCGTCGCGCTCGTCCCCGTCAACGGGCGGCCCGCGGGCTCGGCGACGAAGGTGTCCTTCTCCTCGCAGGAATGGTGCGGGGGCGTTTACGGGCAGCTGCTCTTCGATGCGGCGACCGCGCGCCTGGTGTCCCACAGCTATTTCGACGGCGAGGCGGACCAGGCCCGTTCGGTGGCGGCTCCGGCGGACGCCCTCTCCGGGGATGCGATCCTTCTCTGGGCCCGAGGGCTCGCCGCCCCGGCGATCAAAGCGGGCGAGCGCAAGGAGGTGCCGCTCGTGAAATCGATCGAGGCCGCGCGCCTCTCTCACCGAACGGTCGAGTTGCAGCGCGTCACGTTGTCCCGCGACGCGGCCGCCGCGCGGATCACGGTTCCGGCGGGAACTTTTCAGGTCGAGCGCCGGATGGCCGAAATCGCCGGAGGGCCGACCTGGAAAATCGACGTGGAGGCAGCCGAGCCCCACCGCATCATCGCGTGGGAGACGAGCGAGGGCGAAAGGGCAACCCTGCTGGCGAGCGATCGGCTCGAGTACTGGAAGCTGCACGCCGAAGGGCAGGAGTCATTTCTTCCGAAGCTCGGCTTGAAGCCCCGGCCGCCGCGAACGCCCTGACGTCCCGCGATGGTTCGCGTCACGCGCAACGAGCCGCCTCGCGGCCGGCTCTTGAATCGGCCCGGCAGAATGTCTCCCCAACTTCGGGAGGCGGATCGCCGCGGCGAGGAGGCGAAGGCGAGACGCGGAACGGAGGCGCGGGCTCAGCGATCCCCGACCGGAACAACGGTCAGGGACCGCAGGCCGTCGTTGTCCTTGGTCGTGTCGAGGCGCACCTTGGTGCCGACCGCCACGCGCGGGTCGATCGAAGCCACGGTTTTCTTGTCGAGGTCGTAGCTGTGCTTCACCCCGTCCCCCGTCAGGACGACGATCGACTTGCCGGCGCCGAGCTCCGTAACGGTACCGACAACGGTCTCACTCTCCGTCTTGCCGCCCTTCGCCCCGCCCCCCCGGGTCTCGGTGGTCACGGCGACGGTCGAGCCGATCTGCTTGGTCTCCGTCGTCGTCGTCGAGCGGGTGCCGTCGGCATTGGTGCTCTTCGTCTCGGTCTTCGATTCGACCTTCGGGGTCTCCGGGCGGGTGCAGGCGAGCGCGGGAAAGAGGAGCGCGACGGCCAGGAGCGACGGGTGGATGGGTTTCATGAGGTACCTCCTGGTCGGTCAGGGAGCATGGGTCGTGCCATGGAATCGTCGCCTTCGCTCACTGCGGGAGCTGCGTTCGCCTGCGGGCGAACGCACCGGCGAGCGGCTCGCCTGTCGGCTCGACCGCTCGCCTGCTCCCTTCGTTCG
>JBDUBI010000240.1:0-7553 GCA_040004225.1 Acidobacteriota bacterium | reverse complement strand
TGCCCCCTCGCCCCGGGCTCGGGGAGAGGGTTGGGGTGAGGGGCCCGCAGGCAGGCGGCGCGCACTTGCCGCGGCGGCTGACCGCCTGCCGAACTACGGCTTCGCCCTTTCCGACAGGAGGCCGCGAGTCTTGCGGGCGATGATCCACTCTTCCCGGGCCTGGATGGCGAAGATCTTCACGGAGGAGCCTTCTCTGGAGATCTTCCTGTCTTCGGAGGACGCGGCCGCGTTTCGAGCTGGATCGAGTGTGACGCCCATGAAGCCCAGAGAGCCGCAGGCGGCCGCCCGCAGGGAGGCCGAGTGCTCCCCGACCCCGCCGGTGAAGAGGAGGGCGTCCACTCCTCCGAGTGCCGCCGCCATGGCCGCGATGGCGTCGCGCACGCGGTCCGCGTAAAGGTCGAGCGCCAGCCGCGCGCGCGCGTTGCCCGAGTCCGCCGCCGTTTCCACCTGGCGGTAGTCGGAGGAGACGCCGGATACGCCGAGGAGACCCGAACGGCGGTTGAGCGCGTCCTCGAGCTGGTCGGGCTGCCAGCCCGCGACTCGAAGAACGTGCGGGAGGATGCCGGGGTCGACCGAGCCGGAGCGGCTCCCCATCATCAGGCCTTCGAGAGGAGTGAACCCCATCGTCGTCGCGACGGGGGTGTGTCCGGAAACGGCGGCCGCGGAGCATCCCTGTCCGAGGTGGCAGCTGACGATCTTGAGCGGCGCGCCGATGCGCCCTCCTGTCATCTCCGAGGCGCGCATCGCCGAGTATTCGTGGCTCAGCCCGTGGAAGCCGAACCGGTGAATGCCCCATTCCGTGTGCCACTCCCAGGGGAGCGGATACACCCGGGACCGAAGCGGAAGCGTCGAGAAAAACCCGGTGTCGAAGACGGCGACGTGAGGCGCGTCGGGAAGCAATCCCCGGGCCGCCTTCAGGACTTCGAGGGCCCGCGGATTGTGGAGAGGGGCGATCTCGGCGATCGATGCGAGCTCCCGTTCGAGGGCATCGTCGAAGAGCACGGGCTCCTGGAACCGCTCGCCGCCGTGGACGATCCGGTGACCGACTCCGTCGAGCCGCGCCGGAGGCGCCAGATGCGGCGCGAGACGCTCGATCGCTTTTTGAACCGCCGCGGGAAATTCGATCGTCTCGCGCTCGAGATCGATCGTGCCGGAGGCTGCCGGCTCGCGGCCCTCGCCGGAGAACAGCGCGAACTTGAGGCTGCTCGATCCGGCGTTGAAGACGAGGACCGTCATCTCAGGACCGGGAGGTCGTCATCGGCCGCGCCCTAACTGTTTGAGGGACGCTGCCAAAGCCATTCCGCGATCTCGGGAGGATCGACGCCATGCTCGACCGCGTAAACCGTGTGCTCGCGGATTCGCCGCTGGTACGCCCGTACGATCTCTTCGGCGCGGGCCGCCGTGGCGGGTCGGCGCCGCGCGATCTTCTGCGCCGATTGAATGACGAGGTGATAGCGGCTCACCCCGTTGCGGACGAGCATGTCGAACGGGGTGGTCGTCGAGCCCTCCTCCCGGTAGCCGTTGATGTCGAATCGCGCGGAGGCTCCGGGCCGTTCCCAGCAGAGCTGTTTGATCGCGGCCGTGTAGCCGTGAAAATTGAAGACGACCGGAACGTCCAGCGGGAAAAGCCGCTGGAACTGGTCCTCGTCGAACCCATGCGGATACTTCTGGGGAATCCCGAGCGCCAGGAGGTCTGTCACGTTGACGACACGCACGCGCCAATCGGGCGCCTCCTCGCGCAGGATCGCCGCGGCCGCGAGAACCTCCGTCGTCAGGTTGTCGCCGACCCCGGCGAGCACGACGTCCGGGTCCTCGCCCTCTTCGCTCGAGGCCCAGCGCCAGATGGAGGCGCCGGCCCGGCAGTGCTCGACCGCCTCGTCCATGGAGAGCCACTGGTGCATCGGCTGTTTGCCCGCAATCACGAGGTTGATGTAATTCGTGGACCGGAGGCAGTGGTCCATGGTCGAGACGAGCGTGTTCGCGTCGGGGGGCAGGTAGATCCGGTACGTCTTCCCCTTCTTGGTCAGGAGATTGTTGATGAATCCGGGGCCCTGATGCGAAAAGCCGTTGTGGTCCTGCCTCCACGCCTCGGACGTCAGCAGGTAGTTGAGCGACGCGACTGGAGTCCTCCAGGCGGTCTCGCCCGCCGACTTCAGGAACTTGGCGTACTGGTTCATCATCCCGTCGACGATCGGGAGGAACGCCTCGTAGCACGAGAAGATCCCGTGTCCGCCGGTCAGCAGATATCCCTGAAGCCAGCCCTGGCACATGTGTTCCGAGAGAATCTCGAGGACGCGGCCATCGCGGCTGGTTTTCTCCGCTTCCGGGGGTATCGGCCACGCGTACTGGCGCGTCGTGACGGCGAGCAGGTCTCCCAGCCGATTTGACTCGAGCTCGTCCGGACACACGATTCGGAAGTTGCGCTCGGGCTGATTCGCGACGATCACGTCGGAGAGGTACGCGCCGAGCGACTTCATGGGGCTGACGCGTTCCGCTCCCCGCGCCGGGCCCGGAACGTCGACAGCGTGCCGTTCGAGAGGCGGGAGCGCCAGCGGGACCCGCCGGTTTCCGCCGAAAGACGCCGGGTTCATCGCGATGCGCTGGTCTCCGGTGGGGCACAGCGAGAGCAGGTCCGCCGACGGCCGGCCATCCGCGTCGAAGAGCTCCTCCGGGCGATAGGAGCGCAGCCACCGTTCGAGAGCCGCGAGGTGCGCCGGGTTCTCGCGAGGGTCCTTGATGGGGATCTGGTGAGCGCGAAACGTGCCTTCGATCTGGATCCCGTCGATGGCGTGCGGGCCCCCCAGACCTTTGGGTGTGCGGAGAATGATCATCGGCCAGCGCGGACGGTCGATGTCCTCGCCCCCCCGCGCCCGCGCCTGGGTCGACCGGATCGAGTCGAAGGCTCCGCCGATGGCCCGGTCGAGATCCGCGTCGATCCGATCGCTGTTGTTGACGAAGACGACGTCCCATCCGTGGCCCGTGTAGAGCGAGAGAAGCTCCTCGTCCGTCATCGTGTCGGAGATGCTCGGATTGGAGATCTTGAAGCCGTTCAGGTGGAGGATGGGAAGGACCGCGCCATCGGTCGCGGGATTCTGAAACTTGTTGCCGTTCCAGCTACCCGCCGTGGGACCCGTCTCCGCCTCCCCGTCGCCGACGATGCAGGCGACGACCAGGTCCGGATCGTCGAGCGCCGCCCCGAAGGCCGTCGAAAGCGCGTACCCGAGCTCGCCGCCCTCGTGGATCACGCCCGGAAGAGCGGGGGACAGGTGGCTCGGGAATCCCCGAGGCCAGGAGAAGGACCGCAGGAACCTCCCGAGACCGGCGCGATCGCGCGTCATCTCCGGGTAGAACTCGGTCAGCGTGCCCTCGAGGTACATGTTGGCCATGTTCGCCGCCGCGCCGTGCCCGGGGCCCGTGACGAGAAGCACGCTCGCGCCCGTCGAGAGAATTTCCCGATTCAAGGCGGCAATGACGAGGTTGATGCCGGGCGCCGTGCCCCAATGGCCGAGCAGCCGTTCCTTGATGTGCTCCGGCCGCAGGGGCTCCTCGAGGAGAGGATTTGCCTTCAGGTAGATCTGCGCGGCGGCCAGATAGTCGACGGCGCGGCGGTAACGGGCCACGGTCTCGAGATCGAAGCGCCCGGCGGTGCGCTTCGCGGACTGTTGTTCGAGGGTCGAGGACATTTCCGCCTCCTGCTCTGCGGGGGCCATTCTCCTCCGGGAAGGGTCGTTCCGCGCCAGAGGGCTCACCGAAGCGCCGCGAGCTCCCGAAGCGGCGGGAAAGAGGGAGCTTCCGCGGAGTCCGCCCGGAAGCGCCGTCTTATTCGGCCGTTCTGTCGCTCCGAGCGCTCGGGCGGGGGCCTCCGGCGGCGGAACTCACGAGGTCGTGCGCCGGAAACGAAGCGTCTCCCCCGAGGACTCGCTGCGGACCACGAGGCCGCCGGGCTCGACCCGGAGCGTCCATCGCCCGACCGCGCCGTGAATCGCGAAGGCGCACGTCTGCCCCTGGTTGTCCCCGACGAACCCGTCGCCCTGAGGCTCCATGTAGAGCGAGCAGGCCGCGTTCGCCTCACTCGCCGAGAAGCGGGAGGCGCGCGGGGAGAGTGCGCTGATCGTCGGGTCGAAGTGCGGGATGTAGCCGACGTAGACACCGCGGCCCTGAGACTCCAGGTGGAGGAACCCCTGCTGGCGGACGTTGTCGCCGTCGAAACGGCCCAAAATTTCGAGGAACATGTCGTAAGGGTGCGAGAGCGAATGAAATCCGGCCGCGTCGATGTTCAGCCGGAGCTCATTGCCGGGGGTCACGCCTTCGTAATGCCCGCCGAACATCGCCGCAAAATCCGCCGTCGTGTTGCCGGAACGGCGCTCCGGAGCGGGGCTCGCGCTCGAGGACGACGGAGGCGGGGCGGGCGCGTAGCTGGCGCCGCTCGGCGGGGGAGCGGGGTTGCTCGTGGTGCACGCGGTCCATGACCCCGCAAGGAGAACCGCGATGAAAAGAGAGAGGGCTCGCTGCGCGACCGACATGGATCTACCTCCTGCCCGGTGGGCGTCTGGAGCGGTGCAAGACGTGTTCCGAAGGAAGTGAGTGGCTGAGACCAACATCCGGCTCCGCCGCTGAAAGGCTTCCGATCTGATCCGGACGAGGATCTGCTCGCCGTCGAGAACGCGCATCGGGCTACCCTCCCACGGCCCATCGGGCGGCTGCGATCCCCGCCACTCCCGCTGACAGGCACAGGGCCACGGTGAGGAAGACGCTGACGAGCCCCATCCACCAGGCGCCCTCCCGCAGGTATGCGAGAGTCTCGTAGTTGAATGTCGAATAGGTCGTGAAGCCGCCCAGGACCCCGGTCGTCAGCGCGAGCCGGAGGGTCGGAGCGATGAGATGGCTGGTCACTGCCACCTGCATGACCGCGCTCAGGAAAAACGACCCCAACACGTTCACGACGAGGGTGCCCCACGGAAGGTCGGTCCCGAGCGCCAGCAAGGCCCACCCCGAGATCAGGTACCGGGCCCCGGTCCCGAAAGCGCCTCCCAGGCAGATCCACAGAAATCGGGAGGTCGACTGGTTCACGGTGTCAATGTCCGGCCGGCAATCTAACATCCGGCCCTGCGGATAAGATTCTAGGAGGAGGAAAACCATGTTGCGAAACCAGCGATTCATGGCGGCGGTCGTTTTGTCGGGGCTGCTGGCGGCCGGGACGGCGCTCGCGGCGAAGCCGGATGCGTACCAGGTGACGGGCGCGGTCGTCGAAATGAACAGCTCGATGATCGTCGTGATGAAGGGCAAGGAGCGGTTCGAGGTCTCCCGCGACGCGGCCACCAAGATGCCGGCGGACGTCAAGGTCGGGGACAAGGTCACGATCCACTACCGCATGACCGCGACGGAGGTGGAGTCGAAGGCCGCCCCGGCGGCGAAGTCGAAGATGAAGAAGGCCGCTTAGTTCTGGAGCCACGACGGCAAGGCCGCGCCTGTGAACGGCGCGGCCTTTTTTTGTCACTCTCGGCGCCGCTGGTTCCTCAAATCTGCGAGATCCCGGGACGCGTTCGCCCTCAAGTCCCTCACCTTTCTCGCCTCAGGCGCCAGCGCAATCGGGAACGCCGCTTGCTACGTCTTCCGGCACAACACAAGGAAGACACCATGCCGACCAGCACGAGTCCCCTGGCGCTCGCCCTCCAGAAGGCGGACCGAGAGTTTCGAGCCTCGGCCGAAACCGAAGAGGACATCACGCGTCCCATCGTCCTCGCTCGCGTTCCGAGGCGACCCACACGGGACAGCGAGCCGACGCTCCGCATTCTCCGCCGCTCCGCCGAGGCGATGCAGGTGGACGACGAGCTCGAGTTTCCTCGCCCGGACGACAGCCGCCGTTAGACAGCTTCCGATTCCCGATTCCCGATTCCCGATTCCGGTTCTTCTACACTGCGCCGGATGGGCGGCTCCTATTGTGACGTGGCTCCGGGCCATCCCGACCACGGCCCGTACCACGACCGGGAGTACGGTTTTCCGGTCCGCGGCGACGCCGCGCTCTTCGAGAGGCTCTCGCTCGAGATCAACCAGGCCGGGCTCTCCTGGCTCATCATTCTCCGCAAACGCGCCGCGTTCGCCCGGGCGTTCGACGGGTTCGACGTCGCGACCGTCGCCTTCTACGGTGGCGCCGAGAAGCGGCGGCTCCTTTCCGACGCCGGGATCATCCGCAACCGTCTGAAGGTGGATGCTGTGATCGAGAACGCGCGCCGGATCCTCGCAATCCGGGAGACCCACGGATCGTTTGCGCGCTGGCTGGACGCGCACCACCCTCTGGACCGCGGGGAGTGGCGGGACCTCTTCCGGAAGACGTTCAAATTCACGGGAGGAGAGATCGTCAACGAGTTTCTGATGAGCACGGGATATCTCGAAGGGGCCCACCGACAGGATTGCCCCGTGGCGGCGCGGATCGCCCGCGGGAGGCGGAAGGCTCCGTGGATGCGGACAAAGCCGCGCCGCGGCTGAAGACGGGCCGGCGCCGCGGATTTACGAGATCGGTTTCTTCGATTCGACGGCCAGGTCCGTCGACGAGCGCGCCGGCACGAGGAGGGTTCGAGGACGCGGCCGGCGTCTCGGCGTCGGAGTCGCCGTCGCGCTCCCGGGCGGGGTCGGCGTCGGAGTCGCGGTCGGAGTTCCGGTCGGAGTTCCGGTCGCCGTCGAATTCGGGTTCGGCGTCGACGTGCGCGTGGCGGTGGCTGCCGCCGGAGCCGTCGGGGTCGGCGTGGCCGTCGCGCCGTTTGCCGGGGTTGCCGTGGCGGAGGGAGCGGGAGCCGAGGGAGTTCGTGTCGGGGTCGGAGTCGGAGACGGGGGGCGCGGGGTCGCTGTCGGAGTGGCCGTCGGAGAAGGCGCGCCTCCCTGGTATCCGAGCGAAATGACTTCGAAGTCGTTGCCCGTGAGCGCCGCGAAGGCCGGATTCAGGACGGAGTTGTTCCAGCGGGTGTCGTAGGTGCCGCCGATGTAGAGATCGGAGCCATTGTCCGCGACGATGAGCCCGTAGGTCTGCATCGCGCGGAAGATCTTCTGCGCATCCGCCGGGAAACCGGAGATGTCTTTGCTCGCCTTCAGCCGCAGCCGGGCCCCCATGGGAAGCGCGCCTGCCGTCGATCCGGCCCGGTGCGAAGCGGGGAAAACGTACCCGTTGGTCGCCCGCACGGTCATGCGGAACGCATGCGCGATTTCTCCGGCGGCAGCGACCTCGTCGTACCGGACGAGTCCCGGAAGGATCGCGAGGCCCGCCGCGTCCGCGGACGTCCAGGTGTCGGGGCGGCGCCCGTTCACATTCATGTCGAAGAACGCGCCCGATCCGGCGTGCCACGTCGTGCCGTCGAAAAACACGTTGTAGAGCTCGTACAGGTAGCGGTTCGTGCGGTCCACGATCAGCAGATGGCGGTCGCTCTGGGAGCGGCGGTCGACGTTGCCGGGATAACCGTCTTCGATCCAGTGCGGTTGCGTGATGGCCTCGTCCGGGATCGGGTAGAACGGAAAGCTCTGATTGGTCGCGTGGTCGACGCCGTCGCTCTCGGACGCGTAGA
>JBDUBI010000152.1:0-7601 GCA_040004225.1 Acidobacteriota bacterium | reverse complement strand
TCCTGAAGGCGATGCGAACCGGCAAACACATGGGAACGTCGCGCCCCATTCAGCCGCCGATGCCCTGGCCGTGGGTTGCCCGGGCGACCGATTCCGACCTGAAGGCCATCTTCGCGTACCTGAAGTCGGTGCCGCCGGTTTCCAACCACGTCCCGGAGTATTCGGAGCCGAAGTCAGCAGATTCGAAGAGTCCGCGGCCGGCCGAAACCGGGAAGAAATCGCGCTGACCGGCGAAAGGGCCGGCGACGCCGGAAGCTCTTCGAGCGGCCTCTCCTAGCGGGCGATCCCGAGAGGTTGGCTCGGGCGCGGCCGGCGGCTCAGTGAAGGTTGAGTCGATTCCGACGGGTCGTCGTCCGGCAGGGGTTCGCCGAGATCGAGGGGGATCTCGCTTCGGGACGTTTCGTCCGGCCCCGCCCACCGGGGTTCCGGCAGCGTTTCGGGCATGACGCCGAACGCGAGGGCGTCCGAGAGAAAGTCGTTCAACGAGTAGCTGTCCGAAAACGGGTCGTCCGGGAAAACGACGGGATCGGCCTGCGCCGCGTCGGCGTCCTCGAGGGGTTCATTGGACGAAACTTCCTCCCGCGTCGGCGATTCTGTCTCCGGCTCCGGAATGGCCGAGAACTGCGGCGGCGGCGGCAACGCCCGCGTTTGGGACGGCGCGACGTCGATACTGACACGTCGGGAGTCCAGTCGCTTCAGTACGTTCGAAAACTCCCCCGAGATCGCGCGCGAATAGAACTTCTCGTGCGCCTGCATGAGGCGGACCTCGGAGGTGACGGCGGGCTCGATGCGGCGGCCGGTCACCGCGGCGACTTCGTCGACCGCCTGGAGGTTCGAAGGATCCCGAAAAGCAACCTTGAGAATCGTCTTTTCGACCGCGTACGGGAAAGCCTCCAGCCGCGCGGCGCGAGCGGCGCTCAACGACGCGACGGCTTCCGGCTCGGCCTGCGAAAGGGTCTTCCAGCCGACGGCGCGGCAGGAGTGGAGGCGGGAAAGGGCGTCGAGCAACACGTCTTCGCTGACGAGCCCGCTCGCGAGCAGGACCCCTCCGAGGCGAAGGCGATGGCCCACACGAGTCTGCGCTGCGAGCGCTCGGGTGAGCGAGGCTTGCGTGACGAGGCCCTCGCCGAGGAGCCATTCCCCCAGGCGGGCGCGTCTGCTGGCGGTAAGCATGGCAAGATCATTCTAGACGCACCGCACGCGAAGCCGGGCCCCCGCCGCCTGTCAGCGACGATAACTTCCTTGTTTGCAGGGTTAAAGAATCCATCGCGCCCGCCGCAAAAAGCTTGTGTCAGGCCTTTCGGCCGCTGTTCTGCTCGTACAAAGTCAGGAGCGCCTGGGTGCCCTGCTCTCCCCGCCCCTGGGCCTCCAGCGCGGAAAGCAGTTGGTGGACCAGGGCGGCGCCCGGAAGAGGAACGCCCACGGCGCGCGCCGTCGCGAGCAGGATCGCGAGGTCTTTCTGCTGGTGTTTGATGGCGAACGCGGGTTGGAAATCGCGGTCGATCATCTTGCGGCCGAGCACCTCGAGCGCCCACGAGTTCGCCGCGCCGCCCGTGAGGGCCGCGTGCAGAGCGTCGAGAGGCAGTCCCGCTTTTTCCGCGAACGCGAGCGCCTCCGAAACCGCGAGAAGGTTGCACGCGACGAGGATCTGGTTGGCCGCCTTTCCGAGCTGACCCGACCCCGACGGACCGAGGTGCGTGACCCGTTTTCCCATCGCGGCGAACACGGGTCTCGACTCTTCGATTGCCGCTGCGTCCCCGCCGACGAAAAAGGTCAGCGTTCCCTCCGCCGCTCCTTTCTGGCCTCCCGAAACCGGCGCATCCAGAAATCGATGCCCCCGCTCGGCGAGCCGCGCCGAGATCGACCGGGCCGCGTCCGCCGCCGTCGTCGAGCAGTCGATCAGGATCGCTCCCCGCGCGCCGCGAGACGTCCCGGCCGAGCCGAGGTGGACCTCCTCGACCTGCGGAGAATCCGGAAGACAGGACACGACGACGTCCGAGGCGCGGCCGACTTCCTCCGGAGTCTCCCAGGCGCGAACTCGCGGATTTACGGGCGAGAGCTCCGCCGCCAGCGCCTCGGCCTTCGTCCTCGTGCGGCTGGAGAGCGCGAGGGGAAAGCCGGCGCGGCCGAGATTTCGAGCCATGCCGAGACCCATCGTTCCGAGGCCGACGAAGCCCACGCGGATTTCGGACGCGCTCATACGCGGATTGTAGTTCTGCGCGCGAGCGCTCCCGGTCGGGTCAGGAGGAAGGGGAAGAGAGCCGGATGCGGCCGAGTCGCGCCTGGCGGGAACGGTCATCCGCTTCCCGGAACGCGCCGGCGGCACGCTCGAACGCCTCGCGTGCCGAGGCGTGGTCTCCCGCGCGCAGAAGGCGTTCGCCTTCCGATTCCTGGCCGCGACCCCGATCGAAGGCGTCGGGGGCGAGATCCCGGGCTTCTCCCCTCTCGGCTTGGATCCTCGCCCACGCCGCCTGGAATCGAGCGTCTTCCGCGGCCTTCCGCGCGGCGGCGGTCTCGGCGGGCCGAGCGGGTCTCCGCGCCGGCGGAGCGACCGCGGCGCCATAGACGGTTTCCTGAGCGATGGCTGTCTCTTTGCCCGCCGCGTCGCGCCGTCCGGCGGTGACCAGCCGGGGGGCGATCGGCGACTCCGGCGCCCGCGCGGCGGAAGGCGCCGGAGCGGTCTCTTCGGGACGCGGTCGCACCGCCGCGCGGTCCGAGGAGGCCGCGACGGCGCGGAGGGCGACGGAGGCGACGGAGGTCGAAGTCCGCATGGCCGCCGCCGCGGAGCGCTCCCGATGGATCGCGAGACCCTCGAAGCCCAGGATGATGGCGGCCGCGACACTGAAATACACCGCTCCGGAAATCCACCGCCGGGCGGTCATGGGCCGGGGGGGCGGCGGGGAGCGCCGGAGGTCCAGGTTCCGGGAAGGACGTTCGTCTCCGTATCCGGGCGCGCCATCCTCCGACGACTCACGGAACGAAAGCTCCTCATTGCGGGCCTCGAGCGGGAGGGAGAGGGCGCCTTCCTCCGGATCATCGTGGCGCCTCCCGAGAAAGGGAGTTGCCAACTCGAAGGGCTGCATATTCTCGGCGGAGATCGGATTCGTCGACTCGTGGTCGCTCGTGGGGATTCCGCGTGATTCGGGGTTCAAGAGCGTGTACAGGAAGTAAGCCAGGTCGGCGGAGGAAATCGGCGATGAGCCCGCCGCGAGCTGCTCCTGGAGAGCGCGGTGCAGCTCGAGGATGGAAGGGCGTTCCTCTGGAGCGGCGAAGCAGCTGTCGAGCAGGCTGTTGATGCGATCCGTGAACCCGTCTTCCGCCCGAAAGTCCGGGCGCGCCGCGGCAACGACCGGACGGCGGCAGGTCAGGAGCTCGAGCAGCAGCACTCCGATCGAGTACGCATCGCTCGCCGGCCCCATCACTCCGCTTTCCCGGGTCTCCGGCGCCGCGTAGGGCGCGATGTCGCGGGCGAGCCGGCCGCGCGTCACGGAAGGCAGGACGGCGTCGGCCAGGCCGAATCCTCCCAGCCGCACCTCGGCATCGATCGAAATCGACACGAACCCCGGCCACAGAAGGCCGTGTCGGATCGGTTCGCCGTCCTTCGGAGAGAACCACGCGTGTTCGAGAGCCGCGCAGACGCGCTCCGCGATCAGCAGAGCGAAGGGTGTCGGAAGAGCGGTCCCGGCGGAGCGCAGCCTCAGGAGCACCGTGTCGAGAGTCCAGCCCGCGCCCTCGTACCAGGCGTAATACGGCGACCCGTCCGCCACCGCGAGCTCCGCCTGCTGAACGATGGATTTGTGGGAAAGGTGCGCGACTGTCTCGCCGTGCCGCGCGATGGCGGAAAAAACGGCGGGCGGCGAAAGCTCCGGTGACTGAAGGATCCGGAATCGCACGAAGCGCTTCTCGTCGGTCGCGTGAAGCGCGCGGAAGATGGTGCCGAGGCAGTCTTCGCCAAGCGGCGCCACCAACAGGTGAGAACCGATCCGTCTCGGTTGAAACGATCCCGTTGACATGGACCTCTCCTCGATCAGACGGGCGTCAGGCGCGGGAAAGAGACCGCATACTCTCCCACTCTCCCATCGCCCGGAGGCCCGCCGAACTCAGGATTGTAGGCCATCTGCCCGTAAATCACGGAAATCAAAGGAGAAGCGGGCAACGATAGAAAAACGCGGCGCAGGCGGAAACCACTAGTCGTGGGGTCACACGCGAGGAAAAGCGCTATTAGAAGGCCCCCTCTACGTTCCGTATTCGTTCGTCCAGCGCCCCCTGGAAGACCCTCGATTTTGCCCTGTCCCTTTCAGGCGCGAGGAAGGGCGGAGATCCCCGGACTCACCAGATCTGGCACCTCTGCGCTCGGACCATCGGATCACCCGCCTTGCAGGAGAACGCCCGGGAAAACTCGGGCATGTTCGAGGGCGCTCCGATCGCCCGGAACCGATCCAGAGGATGCGGATTTGTGTTCACGATCAGCCGGGCAAACTCGGGGCGGTCGTTGGCGGCCCACACGCGCGCCCAGTTGATGAAGAATCGCTGCTCGTCGCTCAATCCGTCGATCGGCGCGGGTTTGCCCCTCCCTTCGAGGCTCTTCTGGTACGCGCGATAGGCAATCGAGAGACCCCCGAGGTCCGCAATGCTCTCGCCTAAGACGAGCTTCCCGTTCAAGTGCAGTTCGCCTTCGAACTTGTAGGCCTCGAACTGAGTCTCGACGCACGTCGCCCGCTGCTGGTAGTTTTTCAAGTCCTCTTCAGTCCACCAGTTCCTGAGGTTTCCCTCCGCATCGAACTTGCGCCCCTGGTCGTCGAACCCGTGCGTCATCTCGTGGCCGATGACCGCACCCATGCCGCCGTAGTTGACGGCGTCGTCCGCGTTCTTGTTGAAGAAGGGCGGCTGAAGGATGCCGGCCGGGAAGACGATCTCGTTCAACGCGGGGTTGTAGTAGGCGTTGACCTCGGGCGGCGTCATGCCCCAGTCCGTGCGATCGACCGGTTTCCCGACTTTCGCCAGGTCCCGCGCCCACTCGAAACGCGTCGCGCGCATGGAGTTCACGACATAAGGTCCCCGGTCGATCCGGAGCGGCGAGTAGTCGCGCCACTTGTCGGGGTAACCAATCTTTGGATGGAACGCGTCGAGCTTGGCGAGTGCCGCCTTCCGCGTCTCCGGCCCCATCCACGGAAGAGTGGCGAGGTCGTCCCGGAGCGCCGCGATCAGGTTGCGCACCATCCTGTCGGCGCGATCCTTCGCCTCCGGAGGAAAGTACTCCTGGACGTAAATCTTCCCGAGCGCGAATCCGAGCTGCCCGTCCGTCGCCCGCACGCACCGCTTCCAGCGCGGCTGAATTTTCTCCGTTCCCTGGAGGATCCGCTGGTTGAAGTCGAAGTCCTCGTTGACGAAGTTCGACGAGAGGGCCGGAGCGGAGGTCGAGAGAAGCCTCCACCGCAGGTACGTCTTCCACTGAGAAATCGGCACGGTCTTGAGCTGCCTGTCGAGCGCCCGGAAAAATTTCGGCTGCTGGACGTTCAGCGCGGACAGAGCGGGAGGCGCCTCGATGTCGTGGAAGTAGGCCGACCAGCTGAAACTCGGCGTCAGGGCCTTCAGCGCGGGAGGCTCCATCCGGTTGTAGGTCGCATCGGGATCGCGTCGCTCGACGTTGGTCATTGACACTTCGGCGAGGCCGTTCTCGATGGCCATCACGCTTCGGGCGTTCGCGGCGGCGCGGGTTGCGTCTTCACCCGCGAGGCGGAACATCTTCGTGACGTGCGCGAGATACTGGTCGCGGATTTTCTTCGAGGAGTCGTCCGTCTTCGTGTAGTAGTCGCGGTCCGGAAGACCGAGTCCGCCCTGGACGGCCGTCGCGATCACGTCGGTGCTCTTCTTGCGGTCCTGCTCCGAGCCGAACTGGAAGAGGGCGTTGACGCCTTCGACGTGCAGGCGCGCGACCTCCGTCTGAAGATCCCTGAGATTCGAAATCTTCGCGATGCGGTCGAGCTCCGGCTGGAGGGGCTTGACGCCCTGAGCCTCGATCGCGGTTTCATCCATGCAGCTCGCGTAGAAGTCCCCGATCTTCTGCTCCTCCGAACCCGTCTTCGCCGTCCGGCTCCCGGCGCTGCGCTCCAGGATTTTTCGGAGCGCGTCGCGGTTCTTTTCCGCGAGCTCCTCGAACGTGTCCCATGCCGGATATTCGGGAGGGATGGGGTACTTCCTGGCCCAGCCCCCGACGGCGTACTGAAAGAAGTTCTGGCATGCCGCGGCACTGATGTCCATGTCCGAGGGTTCGATGCCGGGAACGGGCTTGTCGAGCGGCGGGGGAGCCGCAGTCTGGGCCCCGAGGAGGGTCGCGGCCGCGAAGGCGAGCAACGAGGGGCTCCACAGACTCTTTCGCGGAAAAAATGTCACGATTCCTCCTGTGAAATCTCAGGCCGCCCGGAACGGGCGGCTGGCGGCGTCTTCCGACGCTTGCCGAGAAAGGTTGCCCCGGGGAGAATACCAACCGTCGCCTTCGCGCACTTCGGGACGTGCCTCGCCGTACGCGGCGAAGAGACACGATCGTGGTGGAGGCGCAGCTCTGCCCCCTCGCCCCGCGCTCGGGGAGAGGGTTGGGGTGAGGGGGTCCGCAGGTAGGCGTCGCGCATTCGCCCGAACTGTTGGTGACGCCTCCCCGCACGCCCGGGGAGAAGATTGGGGTGAGAGGGCCCGCAGGCAGGACGCGCTCTCTCGCCGGGGGGTGATCACGGGAGACCGTTGGTGGGGGGGGATCGGTGACTTTTTCCACGCGAGCCTCTGAAAGATGTCCCGGCGTTGCCCTCTCCAGACACCCTCCTGACCTGCGACGCGAGAGACTTAGACGGCTGTCGTGCCGGAAGGCCGACTCTCGGATCGCGTAATTCGCTTCAGGGTTTTCTCGAGCTTCGGCTCGACGCCGCCGGCCTGCAGGACGAACATGTAAAGGAAACCCACGACGATGACGAAGATCCCGGCCCCGCGGTTCACCCAGATGAGCTTCGAGTACGTGAAATGGCGCCGAAACGCGTAGGTCGTGGCGACGAGGACGGACCACCAGAGCGCCGCGCCCACCGTCACGCCGGCAACCAGATCGAGCGTGAGAATCGGATGCCCCTTGACGGCGCCGAGCCCCATGGTCGCGAAGATCGCCCCGAAAGCCAGGAACCCCATGGGGTTGGTCAGAGTGAGGAAAAACGTGGAGAGGAAATGCCCCGCGAGCCCGCGCGCGGTGGCGTTTGTCTCCCGCTCCTTCGGCCGCGTCAACATGAGGCGGATCCCGAGAATGACCAGGATCGCGCCGCCGATGCGCTGCATCCATGTGCCGTGCTCGACGAGGAACTCGGAAATGAAGCTCGCTCCGAAGGCGGCGGCCGTGCCGTAGACCGCGTCTGCCGCCGCGGAGCCGAAGCCCGAAACGAACCCCGCCATGCGGCCCTGGTTCATCGTTCGCTGGACGCAAAGCGCCGCGATCGGTCCGACCGGCGCCGAGAGCGCGAACCCGATGATCAGGCCTTTGACGAAGAACGGCACGGTTTGAGGCTATAACGTCGCCAACCGTCGCCTTCGCTCACTTCGGCACGTGCCTTCGCCGAGCGCGGCGA
>JBDUBI010000094.1:0-25069 GCA_040004225.1 Acidobacteriota bacterium | reverse complement strand
GTGAGGAGAACCGCCCTCCAGTCCACGGTCAGCGGCCCGGGCGCTCGAAGCCGTACCGGTCGAGGATCGCGCGCCCGCTTTCCCCGATGAGGAAATCCTTGAACGCACCCGCCGCGGCGGCATGCGAGGCCCACGTCAGGATCGCGCCTCCCTGGTCCACGGGGGGATGGGCCTCGCGCGGCACGGTCCAGAACCGGCCCTGGTCGCGCATCGCGGGAGCGACGGCGAGAGAGAGCGCGATCAGCCCGGCGTCCGCCGCGCCGGACTCGATGAACTGCGCCGTCTGCGCGATGTTCTCTCCGAGCACCATCCGGTCGGCGCAGCGATCGTAGATTCCGGAGCTCTTCATCGCGGCCTCCGCGGCGCGGCCGTAGGGGGCGTGCCGGGGATTCGCGATCGCGATCTTGCGGACGGACGGGTCGAGCAGCGCATCGAGCCCCCGTTTCTCGATGTCGAGGGTCGAGTCCTTTCTCACCCAGAGAACGATGCGGCCGCGCGCGTAAAGGAAGTCGGAGCCGCGCACGGCGAGCCCCGCCTCGATCAGCTTGCGCGGGTACTCGGCGTCCGCGGACAGAAACAGGTCATAGGGCGCGCGGTTCGAAAGCTGCGAATAGAAGTTCCCCGAAGAGCCGTATGTGATTGTGACCTCGATGTCCGGGCGGACGGCGCGAAACTTCGACGTGACCTCGTCGAGAGCGAACTTGAGATCGGCCGCCGCCGCGACACGCACCTGCCGGGACGCGGCCGGAGTCGTCTTCGGCGGCGGTGCGACGGAGAAGAGGGTCATCAGAGCCGCGCCGAAAATTCCGCCGATCAGCATGCGACCCTTCCTTTTCCCGGGCGCAGTTCGGCCCGATATATCCACTCAAGTATAACGGGACGCATCGCCCGGCAAGGCCCGAGGATCACTCCCGGATCCGGGCCCGCAACTTCCGGAAGGACGCCGCCGAAGCCGACCCCGCCGCCTTCTCCATGTCGCGGTAGATCTTCAGGACCTCCTCGCCGGCAGCCGTCAACAGCGCATGGCCGCGGCCGGCGCCGCCCCGCTCCATTTCCACCAGCGGCGACCGGAACGCCTGATTCATGGTCTGCACGAGCTTCCAGGCCCGCATGTACGACATCCCGAGGCCCTCCGCCGCGGCGCGCAGGCTCCCGCCCCGCTGGATCGCGTCGAGGAGATCCGCCTTTCCGGGTCCCATGAGAATCTCCCCGCCGCGGATCACGCGGATCCTCAGCCTTAGTTCGGCAGCCTCCCGGGCGGGCATCCGGGAATTCTAGCGCTCTGCCGCGAGCTTCGATATATTCCGCGGAATATGTCGAAGTCTTGAATGAAAAGAATGGCGATGCACGCGCGAACGGTTTCCCGGGGTGCGCTGGCGCTCTTCGGCTTTCTCGTGGCCGCCGCCTCGCCCGCGCAGGTCCAGGTCAAGGTGAGCGAGGACGTCAACTTCCGGCTCGGTTTTCAGATCCAGGGCTGGGCGGACTGGCTCTCGGACCCGGTGACCCGGGGCTTCTCCCGGAACATGTTTCTGCGGCGCGTCCGGCTGATCGTCGCGGGACAGGTCGCGAGAAACGTCACCTTCTTCTTCCAGACCGACGATCAGAGGCTGGGAAACGCGGGCACCGGGACGACGACGCCGACCAGGAGCCTCACGGCGGGGTTCGTCGTGCAGGACGCCTTTGGAGAGTGGAGGATCGCGGGCGAGAAGATCATGCTCGACGCCGGCGTCTTCTACGTCCCCCAGAGCCGGAATGTCCTGACGAGCACGTCGAGCACGCTCGCCTGCGACGGGGCCTCGTTCGTCCAGCAGCAGAACGCGGCGACGGCGGGCAACGGCGGTCGCGACGTCGGCCTCGCGCTCAAGGGATATCTCCAGGAGGACCGGCTCGAGTACCGGGCCGGCGTCTTCGACGGGCAGCGGGCCGCCGCGACGGGAACCTCCGGATCGCGGAACGCTCCGCGATTCGCCGGGCGGGTCCAGTACGACTTCCTCGACGTCGAGAAGGGCTACACGTACGTGGGGACGAACCGCGGCAGCCGGAAGATCGTCGTCGTGGGCGGCTGGGCGGATGGCCAGGGCGACTTTCTCGCCTGGGGCGCGGACGCCGCCATGGACCTGCCCGTCGCGGGCGGCGCGGCCACCGCGGAGCTCGACTACGCCTTCTTCGACGGGGGCCGCCAGTTCCTCCAGACCGCCGGCGGCGTCACGACGTCTCTCCTGCCGAGAGAGAGCACGATCACGGCGCAGACCGCGTGTTACCACGCGGCGACGAAGCTGCAGCCCTTCGTCCGGTACGAGAAGCTGACGTTCTCCGACGCGGCCCTCCGGACCCGGGACCAGCGCCGGTTCGGCGCGGGGATCAACTGGTTCGTCGCCGCGAACAACCTGAAGATCTCGGGCCTCTACGAGAGGATCGAGCCCGCGGTTCCTGTGGCTCGCGCGCGGGTCAAGGACATGAACCACTTCGCGGTGCAGATCCAGATCTATTATTTCTGAGCCTGTTCGGGCCCGTCGAGTGCGCGCGAACGGATACAACGCGGCGTCCTTTCCGCGCTGCGCGCGGGGCGCTACAGAAGACATGGTTCAGGGGCTTTCCCGCCTGGTCATGAGGCGCCGCTAAGGGCGCGGCTTCAGCCCGCCGTCCCGCGAGACGACGTAGGCGCGGCGTCCGACGACGTCGTCGAACGCCTGCTTCTCGCCTCCCGGCCAGATCACTTCGACACGCACGCCCTTCTCGACGGCGCCGAGCCCGAAGTGCAGGTCTGTGAGGCTTCCCGAGGCGTAGGACGGGGAGGGATAGAACTCTAGGACGGACGTCCGCCCGCCCGCCGTGACGCGGACCTTCGTTCCCAGAACGGTCCTGCCGGACGTGCCGGGGCGCGGCTCGATCCGAATCCAGGAGGCGCGATTTCCGGCGACGTTCTCGAAGAGGCGCGCGGGTCCGGCGAGGTCCATGACGAAGAGGTCGAGATCTCCGTCTCCGTCGATGTCCGCCACGGCGCTGCCCCGCCCCGCCATGCGGATCCGGGTCAGGTCCCCCGCGTTCCTCCACTCTTCGAACCGTTTCCCTTCGATGTTGTGGAGGAGGACCGTCGCCTGCGCGTAGGCGGGCTCGCCCGCCTCGACGTATTTCGCCCGCCCGCTCTTATAGTGCCCGAGCCTGCGGACGACCTTCGGCGCGAGATGCCCGCCGACGGCGTAGAGGTCCGGCCATCCGTCGTTGTCGAAGTCGGCGAAGTGGGTGCCCCAGCGCACAAACGGCTCGCCGACCGCCGCGGCGCCGGCCGCCTCGCCCGCGTCCTCGAAGAGCGAGCCTTCGACGTTCCTGTAAAAGCTGTTGGGCTCGCCGCCAAAATTCGTGACGAACAGGTTCGGGCGCCCGGCGCCGAAGGGATCTCCCACCGCGACGCCCATCCCGGCGCGCGGCCTGGGCCCGAGAATCCCCGCGCCGGTCTCCGCCGTCGTCTCCTCGAACGTGCCGTTGCCCCGGTTGCGAAAGAGCCGGTTGGAAACTCGGTCGTTGACGAAGAAGAGGTCGGGATTCCCGTCGCCGTCGTAGTCGAGGACCGCGATGCCGAGCGTCTTGGTCTCCTCCGGCTTCATCGCGAGGCCCGCGGCGGCCGTGACGTCCTGAAAGTGCCGGTTGCCCAGGTTGCGGTACAGGTGCGAAGGCTGTCCGCGGTAGTCCTCCGGAACGCGCAGCTCGAACTGCGGCTGCGACGCCTCCCATTCGGGGGTCGAGTCGAGGTAGTTGCCGACCACGACGTCGAGCCGGCCGTCCCCGTCGTAGTCGAGGAAGGCCGCGCCGATCGAAAACAGCGGGTCTTCGAGACCCGTGGCCTTGCCCTCTTCGAACGTGCCGTCTCCCCGATTCCACCAGACGACGTTCGCGCCGACGTTCGTCAGATACAGGTCGAGCCGCCCGTCGCCGTCGAGGTCCACCCAGAAAGCGCCCATCCCGAGGCCGCACGCGTGAAGCCCCGCGCGCGCGGTCACGTCTTCGAAGCGGCCGTGGCCCAGGTTCCGGTAGAGCCGGCCGCACGAGCTCTCGTTGGACTTGCCCCAGTGAGGCACGGAGTTGGTGACGTACAGGTCCGGCAGGCCGTCCCCGTCGTAGTCTCCGAACGCGCAGCCGCCGATCATCGTCGCGATCATCTTCAGGCGCCGCATGTCGGCCGTGATCCGAAAGTCGATGCCGGACGGCCGCGTGATGTCGCGGAAGACACCCGGACCACTCCCCGGCTCGGGAACGGCGGCGAGGGAGACCGCCAGCGCGAGAACCGCGGCGAGCGTCAGAACCGCTCTCTTCACGGCCGAACGCCTCCGTCCGAGGCCGCCGGAGAAAATCGAACCGCGTCGCGGAATGCGTCCGGGCCGCCCGCCCGGGTCAGCCAGCGGTCGCGAAACCGCCGCATTCCCGCCGCGTCCGGAGGTTCGATAGCCTCTCCGTAGCGGCTGTCGTCCATCCCGTGGAACGGGAGCGGCTCGACCGTCTGCCCGGCCACCGTGTTCTTGTCGGCGTCCTTGTCCCAGCCGTCCAAGACGAGCAGCCAGTCGCGGACCCAGCCGACCGGCACCGGAGGCAGGGACCTGGCGTCAAATTCCAGGCGAACGGCGTCGCCGCCCTTCAGGACGATGTACCGGTCATCGACGTCGGAGAGAAGCTCAGAGACGTCGCCGAAGCGGGTGTACCGGCCGGCCATGTCGGCCCAGCGCGGCGTTTTCTCGACGTCGTCGTGAACGAAGATCTGGGGCCCGTCCGGCGTTTCCCGGGTCACGCGCGAAAAGCCGCGAAAGGACAGAACGGCCGAGAGCAGCGGGGCCGCGCTCTCCCGTTTCGGCGCCGGCGCCTCGTCGACGGTGTAGGCAACACGGTCCCAGGAGACGGCGAGGTTGGTACGGATGCGGACCCTCGGATCGCGCCGGTCGAGGATAGCGGAGAGGTCGACCGGCATCGTCTTCGTCTTTCCGGCGGGATAGCCCATCGCCGCGATCGCGGTCTTCCAGCCCCCGTGCCCGTCGGGGACCGCGAGCTCGGGCCCGAACGGCCGGACGCCCGACCCCTGGGAGAGTGAGACGTTGACGGAGGTGTCCGCGTAAAAAATCCAGCCTGTCAGATACAGCATGACCGTTCGCGCTTCCCGCGCGGCGGGCAGCTCCAACACGAGGTCGTGCGCCGCGACGATTCCCTGATAGCGGGTCGGTGCGAATCCGGCGAGATACACGCCGTCCTGGAGCTCGATTTCTCTCGTGCGGTCGCGTCCCGTCTCGTCGGTCGCGCGGGGAGTCAGGGGCCGCGAAACCGTGAAGAGGGCCTTGCGTGGAAAGGGCGGCGGCACCATCTTCTCGTCGGGGACGAGTTCCACGCCGGAGGGGTGGTCGACGGCCGAGAGGCGCGCGAAATCCAGGTACGCGGTTTCCCAGAGCTCCTCGGTGAAATCGAGCCGGAGTCGGCCGCCTGCGTCGGGCCGCAGGATCGATCCCGGAATGACCAGCCACTCGCGCGTGTCCGCGGCGGCCTGGTGCACGCCGTCGTAGAGAAGCCCGGCGGGGCTGCGTCCGAGGGCATCCGTCACGAAAGTCCACTTCCGGCCGTCGTAGGCATAGACGAACGGGCAGGAGCCCTTCAGCTGCTGGACTTCCTTGACCAGCGTCTTCGCGGCGGGCGCGAGCGCGTTCTGCGGAACTCCGTTCGTCCAGACGACGCGGAGCACGTCGGGCCTGCGCATCGCGCCCAGTCCGATCCGGGTCACCGGACGCGTCGCCGTACGGAACGCGTAGAGCGGGCCCGCCTTGATCTCGATCTCGGAGCCGAACCCGAGGCGGTTCACTTTGGCGGACCCGGTTGGAAGTCCTTCCAGAGCCACGTCGATCCACGCGTTCGCGTTGCCTCCGTCGTTGTCGAGGAGGATCGCGCCGCCCTCCGGGGTGACGAGCACGAGGTCGAGATCGCCGTCCCCGTCGGCGTCGACGGCCTCGGCGTCCACGGCCGGCGGAAACGGCCCCTCGACCCGGGTAAACGCCCCGGAGCCGTCGTTGCGATAGAGACCCGAGCCGCGTCGGGAGGAGAGGAAGAGGTCGAGCGCGCCGTCGTTGTCGAAGTCGAAGAGAAGCGGCCGGCCTCCCGCAGGGAGCTCGCGCGCCGGGAGGAAGGTGCCGTCGCCGCGGTTCAAGGCGACGAAGGCCCCCGTCTCGGTCGTCCAGACGAGATCCGGACGCCCGTCGGCATTCAAATCGCCGGCGGCGACTGAGAGAACGGCGCCCGCGCGCGGGAGTCCGGCCTCGCGCTCCGCGAAGCGTCCGCCGCGGAGATTGTCGAGAAGCGCGAGCCCTCCGCTTGCGCGCGCGATCACGAGATCCGGGTCCCCGTCGCGATCGAGATCCGCGGCCGCGGCGGCGCGCGAGGCGGTGCCCGCGGGCAATCCGGCCGTGGCGTCCGTCCATGTGCCATCGAGGTTGTTGCGAAGAAGGTGGTCTCCCCCGGGCGCGGACACATAGAGGTCGAGGTCCCCGTCCGAGTCGTAGTCGAACGGGACGACGCGCTCCCCCGCCGGGAGGGCGACGCGGCGAAACCCCGCCTTTTCCGAATTCCACAGAGCTCCCGGGGTCGCGACGTCGAGAGCTCCCGAGTTCTGGATGTCGGCCACCGCGAGGTCGGCCGCTCCGCCCGAGCCGGGCAGCGCAGCGGCGGCCCGGTACCCGTCCCGGGCGGCGGCGAAAAAAATCCCGCCGGGACCCGCGAAGGCGAGGTCGCGGCCGTCTTTTCCGGCGGCGCGGACGGCGGCCGCGCCTTTCATCGTCTCGAGGCCGGGGAGGCGCTTCGCGGCGAATCGCATCGGGATCGCCGCGGGCCTCGCGCGCAGCCGCGAGGCCCGCTCGGGCGACCAGTCCTCGATCGGGATCCCGACGACGCCCGGATCCACGTCGTGCCTCGCCTGCTGGTAGCGCGGAAGGCCTCGAAGCAGATTTTCGAGGATCCGCATCTTGATCCCTGCGGCCACGGCGTCTCCGGCCTCGAGAGCGCTCCGCGCCTCGGTCAGAGCGCGGTCGAGTCTCGGCTCCCGGTTATCGATCAGCTTCGCCAGCCGGTCGAACACGAGAAACGCTCCCGACCGATCGCCGGCCTCACGGTCGAGCTCGACGGAACGCAGCAGAAGGAAGAGATTGTCCGGGGCCTGCCCGAGCGCGCCGTCGATCTCCCGCCGCGCGCGGACGCGATCCGGCGCGGCGCCGGAAGAGAGCATTCGGATGGCGTTCCAGCGGGAAGAGAGATCGCGCGGGTTGGCCGCCGCCGCCCTGGAAAACGCGGAGACAGCCGCGGCCGTCTCCCCGGCGGCCTCCGCGCGCGTGCCTTCGAGCGCGAGGACCCGGGCGTCGTTCGGCGCGAGCCGCAGCGCGTCTGAGAGCAGCCCCTTCGCCGCGGCCAGGTCCTTCGCCCGGAGCGCCACGACAGCGCCGTCCGCCCATCCCAGAGGCTCGGCCGGAGCGAGCCGGCGCACGGACGCGAATCGCGCCTTTGCCGCGGCGAGATCCCCTTCCTCGAGGCTCGCGAGCCCCACGTTCTTGTCCGCCTCGAGCCGGCCGGGATCCGGAGAGGCGCCGGCCGCGGCCAGGAGAAGAGCGGCGGAGACGAGGAACCCGGCCAGCGGCATCGAGAGCGGCTTTCAGTCCCCGGTCTGGATTCCGTCCCGGGAACGAGACTCGGCCACCCGCACGACTACGAAGCCGCGCCTTCGAGCGTGCGCTGGATCGCCTCGGCGATGCCCATGTAGGAAGCCGTCACGGGAGACGAAGGCTCGCCCGCCACGATGGGCCGCCCGGAGTCTCCGCCGATGGCGACCTTGGGGTCCAGAGGGATTTCCCCCAGGAACGGCACGCGGAGCTGCTTCGCGGTCTTCTCTCCCCCGCCGTGCTTGAAGATCTCTTCGCGGTGCCCGCAGCTCGGACAGATGAAGTACGACATGTTCTCGATGATCCCGAGCACGGGCACGTTCACTTTCTGGAACATCGCGAGACCCTTGCGCGCGTCGATCAAAGAGACGTCCTGCGGAGTCGTCACGATCACCGCACCCGAGAGGTGGATCTTCTGCGTCAATGTGAGCTGGGCGTCCCCGGTTCCGGGAGGCAGGTCGATCAACAGGAAGTCGAGATGGCCCCAGGCGACATCCTGCAGAAATTGTTCGACCGCTTTCATGACCATCGGGCCGCGCCAGATGACGGGCTGGTCGACGTCCATCAAGAACCCGAGCGACATCACCTTGACCCCGTACCTCTCGATCGGAACGATCTGATTCTCGGGGTTGATGAAGGGCTTCTCGTCGATCCCCATCATCATCTGCTGCGAGGGGCCGTAGATGTCGGAGTCCATGAGGCCGACCCGCTGGCCGAGCTTCGCCAGCGCGAGCGCGAGGTTCGCGGCGACCGTGGACTTGCCGACGCCTCCCTTTCCGGAAGCAACCGCCACTTTGAACCGGACGTCGCGGAGGAGGCCCGGGTCGGAGGGGGGAACGCCCGCGGCTCCGCGGGGCGCGGCCATCGAAGGGGGCTGCACGGACATCCGGACCGTCACCGCATGGACGCCGGGCAGCGAACGGAGCTTCTCCTTCGCGTCCCGCTCGATCTCCTCGGCCGCGCGAGGGGATTCGGTCGTGATCTCCAGGCGAAAGGAGACGTTTCCGCCCCCGACCGTCAGGTCCTTCACGAACCCGAAGGAGACGATGTCGCGCGACAGTCCCGGGAACTTGACGGTCCGGAGGGTTTCGAGAACTTTTTCTTCCGTCAGCTCGGTGGTCGGCGGCATGCGGTCTCCCTGGCCGAAATTATCACGCGCTGCGCAGCCGCGCCGCGGAAGCTTCCTCGCGGAGCGCGGCCACGGCGGCGCGCGCCGCGGCGGTTAACGCGGCGCGGTCCTTCGTCTCGAGCCCCGCCGCGGGGATCAGTTCTCCGACCGCGAGCACCACGCGGCCTGAGCTCGGAACCAGAGACTCCCGGGACAGAACCTGGCGCGTTCCGGAGATCGCCACGGGGAGCAGCGGGCATCCGGACCGCAGAGCCAGGAGCGCCGCGCCTTTCTTGAACGGAAGGAGATCTCCCGTTCGCGTTCGCGTCTCCTCCGGGAATATGACGACGGACCGGCCGCTCGACAGGCGGCCGAGCGATGCCTCCAGGGTGGACGCGCTGCGCGCGCGATCCCCGCGATCGACCGCCACGAAGCCCGCCGCGCGGATCGACCACCCGAGCACGGGGATGCGGAAGACGCTTCGCTTCGCCAGGAATCGCACCTGGAGCGGCACGCTCGCCAGGAGGACGAGGATGTCCGCCAGGCTCTCGTGATTTGCCACCAGGACGACGGGTGGCAGGCCCGCCAGGCGTTCCGGCCGGAGCACTCGAAGCGAAACGCCGGAGAAGGCGAGGATCGTCCGGGCCCAGCCGCGGGCAAACCGCAGGAACCAGTCGCCGCGCGGCGGAACGAAGGCCGCGAAGATCGCCGGAATCCCGAAGAGGAGGGTCGCCAGGGCGATCCCGAGCCAGACGAGACCCGCGCGCAGCGTCCGCATCGGAGGCGCGATCCTACCCGGAAGCCGGATGCCGACTTTCGAGTTCCGACGGAGAGAACCGCGAGACCGCCTTCGAGGCGGGAGCAAGTCTTCCCGCTCCCGATGTTTACGGGAGAGCGCGCGCGGCATACAATCGCGGCAGGATGCCAGTTCCTCAACCGTCTGCCACCGCCTTTTTCTACCGGAACTTCCGCTGGCTCCGGTTCGTCGACCGGTTCGGCCGCCGGGGCCAGTCGGTCGTCGAGTACGTCGGGGGCCTCACCCAGCTGGCCGGCCAGACGCTCGCCGGGGCGGTCAGCCGGCCGTTTTACGGCTCGGAGGCGCTCCGCCAGATGGACGAGATCGGCGTCAAATCGGTCTCGATCACCGGGATCACGGCCCTTTTCACCGGAATGGTCCTGGCGCTTCAGACGGCCTACTCCCTGGCGGCGTTCGGCGGAAAACAGTTCGTGGGACGGGTCGTCTCGCTTTCGCTCGTGCGTGAGCTCGGCCCGGTGCTGACGGCCCTGATGGTCGGCGGCCGCGTGGGATCCGGAATCACGGCGGAGCTCGGCTCGATGCAGGTGACCGAACAGGTGGACGCGCTGCGCGCCATGGCGATCTCGCCGGTGCGCCGGCTCGTCGTCCCGCGCGTTCTGGCGACCCTCTTCATGATGCCGGTTCTGGCGGCGCTAGCCGACGTTCTCGGCATCTTAGGTGGCCTCGGGATCGCCATTGTCGAACTGCAGATGACCACACAGGATTACCTGACCAGCATCTGGAACCAGCTCCAGATCTCCGACATCATGAGCGGGCTCGCGAAGACCTTTTTCTTCGGATTCGAGATCGCTTTGATCGGCTGCTGGAACGGCCTCCGGACGGAGGGGGGCGCCGCGGCGGTCGGCATCTCGACGACCCGCACGGTCGTGTTTGCCTCCATCTGTGTGCTGATCTCGGACTTCTTTCTGACGAAACTCTTCCTGTCGCTGTGACGCAGCTATGAGCACTCCGGCGCCGGCACGCTCCGCGCGCGACAGAGCAACACCGCTCCAGCAAGGCGAGACCGTGGTCGAGTTCGTCGACGTCTGGAAGCGATATGGCGCGCGCGAGATTCTGGCGGGAGTCAATTTGAGCGTTTACCGCGGAGAAGTCCTCTGCATTCTGGGCCCGTCGGGAACAGGAAAAAGCGTAGCACTGCGGCACATCAACGGTTTGACGAAGCCCGATGCCGGGGATGTGCGGGTCTTCGGCGAGTCGATCGTGCCTTTGACCGAAGAAAAACTTTCCCCGGTTCGGCGCCGGCTCGCCATGCTCTTTCAGGGCGGCGCGCTGTTCGACTCGATGAACGTGGAGCAGAACATCGCGTTTCCGATCAAAGAGCACACTGACAAGACTCCGAAGGAAATCGGCGAGCTCGTGGCCGAGAAGCTCCAGATGGTGGGGCTGCCCGGCACACAGAAGAAGATGCCCTCGGAGCTGTCCGGCGGGATGAAGAAGCGGATCGCACTCGCGCGGTCCATCGCTCTCGAACCCGAGATCATCCTCTACGACGAGCCGACGACCGGACTCGACCCGCTGACGTCGGAGAAGATTGCCCAGTTGATCGTGGACATCAACCTCCGCCTCCGGACGACCTCCGTCGTCGTCACCCACGACATCGTGGCGGCGAGAACGGTCGCCGACCGCCTGGCGTTCCTTCACCAGGGCCGCTTTCAATTCGTCGGCACGTTCGAAGAGGCCGCTCGGGGAGCGCACCCGGTGTTGTCGGAGTATTTCCGATCGATGGGATTCCCCTGCGGCACCGCGGCATTCCCTGCTGTGAAAGGGGAACAGTAAATTGGTCACCGAGCCCCAGGTCGGCCGCAGGTTCCGCGTCGGGATCGTCGTTCTGATCGCGCTCGTGGCGCTCATGGCCGGAATCCTCATGGTCGGCCGCCGGGCGAACCTGTTTCGGAAGAAATTTCCGTACGAGACGCGGTTCGACTCGGCGGCGGGGCTCGTCGCGGGAAACCCCGTCCGCTTGAACGGCGTCACCGTTGGCAACGTGATCGAAGTCATTCTGTCGCCGGACCCGGCCGACCGCACGGTCCGGGTCGTCTACGACGTGGACCGGCGTGCCGCGCCCCGCCTCCGCAAGGGAACCCGCGCCTCCATCAAGACCATCGGGCTTCTGGGCGACAAGTACGTCGATCTCGCGGGTGGCACGGCCGAGGAGCCTGAGGTACCGATGAACGGCACAATTCCTCCCGCGCCGGGAGCCGGAATCGAGAAACTGCTCGAGGGAAGCGGCGACCTGCTGACGGACCTTTCCGGGATTGCCCGTTCGCTGAAAAACATTCTCGGCCGGACCGAGCAGGGCAAGGGATTCCTCGGAGCTCTGACGACGGACAGCCCCGAGAGCGCGCGCCTCGAAAGCGGCCTGCAGACGACGCTGAACACGTTGAACGGGATCCTGAAGAAGGTGGACTCCGGCCACGGCCTGGTCGGGAAGCTGCTCGTCG
The DNA here is from genome assembly GCA_040004225.1 of Acidobacteriota bacterium. Lineage (GTDB taxonomy): Bacteria > Acidobacteriota > Thermoanaerobaculia > UBA5066 > Gp7-AA6 > JALYUA01. The sequence goes on along the minus strand of JBDUBI010000094.1, from coordinate 13,030 downwards.
ACGACAAATACGGCCGGGAGACGGGCGACTCGCTGCGAGGCGCGGTCCGGTCGATGCAGAGCGTCTTCGCAAAGGTGGACGAGGGGCTGCGATCCAACTCGGGGGCCCTCCCGGCACTCCTCTCGGATCCCGAGGGCAAGAAAAAAGTCTACGCGCTCGTGGACAACCTCTCCGCCGCCGCGGTGTCGCTCGCGCAGGTGACCTCGCAGCTCGAAAAGGGAAACGGCGCGCTCCCACTCCTGCTCCACGACGAGCGCTTCGGCCGCGAATTCACGAATAACCTGCGCAACTTCTCGAAGAGGCTCGATTCCATCGGCCGCAAGCTCGACGAGGGCAATGGAACCGCCGGCAAGCTCATCAACGACCCCTCGATCTTTGACGCCGCGAACGACCTGGTCGTCGGGGTGCATGAATCGAAGCTCCTGCGCTGGCTCGTGCGCGATCGTCAGAAGTCGGGCATCAAAAAGCGCTATACGGGCGCCCACGGCAAGACCGCGGCGGGCGACGACGAAGGCGACGATGCCCTGCCTGCCGGCCCTCCGCCTTCGCCCCACCCGACTCCGACGCCGACGCCGGCGTCCCGGCCGGGCGCTTCGAGGTGAAGGTCCTCATCACGGGGGGAGCGGGCTTCATCGGCTCGCACATCGCGGACCGGCGCCTTCAGAGAGGGGATCGGGTCGTGGTCCTCGACGACTTCAACGATTTCTACGACCCCGCTCTGAAGCGGAGAAACGTCGCGATCCACGCGGAGAACCCGAGCTACCGGCTGGTCGAGGCGGACATCCGCGACCGCGAGGCGGTGTTCCGCGTCTTTCGGGAGGAGTCGTTCGACACGATCGTCCATCTGGCCGCGCGGGCCGGCGTGCGCCCGTCACTCCTCCAGCCGGTGCTCTACGAAGAAGTGAACTGCGTCGGCACGCTGCACCTTCTGGACGCCGCGGTCGCGCATGGAAAGCCGCGCTTCGTCTTCGCCTCCTCGTCCTCCGTGTACGGGATCAATGCGAAGACCCCGTTCTCCGAGGACGATCCGATCGATCGGCCGATCTCACCGTACGCCACGACCAAGCGCGCGGGAGAGCTGCACGTCTTCACCGCTCACCACATTCACGGCCTCGACGCGATCTGCCTCCGCTTCTTCACCGTTTACGGGCCGCGTCAGCGCCCCGAAATGGCGATCGCGCGCTTCATCCGCTCGATCGACCGCGGCGACCCGATCCCATTCTTCGGAAACGGGGAGTCGCTGCGGGACTACACCTACGTCGACGACATCGCCGACGGGGTCGAATCGGCCATGCAGGGGCCGCCCGGCTTCGAGATTGTGAACCTGGGCGGCTCCCGGCCGGTGACGCTGAAACGGCTCGTCGCCGAGATCGAGCGCGCCCTTTCCAAGACCGCGCGGCTCGAGCACCACGCCGATCAGCCCGGAGACGTGCCCGTCACATACGCCGACGTCGACAAAGCGGAGAGATTGCTCGCCTTCAGAGCGCGAATCCCGCTCGAGGAGGGGATCCGGAGGAGCGTCGCATGGTATCGAGAGCAGGGATCGTGAACGGATGAACATCTGCATGGTCGGGACGGGGTACGTCGGCCTGGTGACGGGAGCCTGCCTCGCGGACTTCGGGATGAACGTCCTCTGCGTGGACAAGGACGAGCCCAAGATCGCGGCGCTGCAGCGGGGCGAGATCCCGATCTACGAGCCGGGCCTCGAGGAGATCGTCGCCAAGAACGAGCGAGCCGGGCGGCTGAAATTTACGACGGATTTGAAGAGCGCGATCGAGACCTCGCTCGCCATCTTCATTGCCGTCGGGACGCCTCCCCGGCCGGACGGCTCTCCCGACCTGACGTTCGTCCGGCAGGTCGCGGAGGCGGTGGCGATCCACATGAACGGCTACAAGGTCGTCGTGACGAAATCGACCGTGCCCACGGGCACCGGAAAGATGATCGATCAGATCCTTCGGGAAAATCATGGCAAGCACGAGTTCTCGATCGTCTCGAACCCCGAATTTCTCCGGGAAGGGTCGGCCATCGCCGATTTCCTGCGGCCGGACCGCATCGTCATCGGAGCGTCGGACGAGAAGGCGGTCGAGGTGATGCAGGAGATCTACTCCCCGCTGTACCTGGTCGAGACGCCGTTCGTGATCACCGATGTCGCCTCGGCGGAGCTGATCAAGTACGCCTCGAACGGGTTTCTCGCCGTAAAAATATCCTTTATCAACGAGATCGCCCGAATGTGCGAGCTGATGGGCGCCGACGTCCACGACGTGGCGAAAGGGATGGGCCTCGACAAGCGCATCGGGAGCAAGTTCCTGCACCCCGGCCCGGGATTCGGCGGGTCCTGCTTCCCGAAGGACACTTCGGCGGCCGCGGACCTCGCCCGACAGCACGGCTACGAGTTCAAGATCATCGAGGCGACAATGCAGGTCAACCGCGAGACCCGGGCGCGAATGATCGAAAAGATCGAAAAAGCGGCCGGGCCGCTGGCGGGGCGGACGGGCGCGGTTCTCGGTCTCTCGTTCAAACCCGAAACGGATGACATCCGGGAGTCCCCGGCAATGTCGGTCGTGGAGGGTCTTCTCAAGTTGGGAGCGCGCATCCGCGCTTTCGATCCCGCTGCCATGGAAAATGCGCGATCCTTCCTGCCGGACGTCCACTATGCGACCGATTCTTACGACTGCGCGACGGGCGCCGATTTTCTCGTCCTTGCCACCGAGTGGAACGAGTTCCGGGCGCTCGACCTTCCGCGCCTTTCGCGGGTCATGAAATCGCGCACGATAATCGACCTGCGAAACGTCTACGACCCCGGGACGATGAGGGAGGCGGGATGGACCTATACGGGAGTGGGGCGAGGATGAAAAGGACCGTACAAAATCACGGGGCAGGCGTCCGGGCAGCCGAGTCCGCCGCATCGACCGGCACCCCGCGGGCACTGCGCCCCCGGGCGAGGCTCTGATGCGCGTCGTCGTCACCGGCGGCGCCGGCTTTCTCGGCAGCCACCTCTGCGACCGGCTTCTCGCCGAGGGCCACGAGGTCATCGCGATCGACAACCTGCTGACGGGGAACCCTCGAAACATCGCGCACTTAACGCCCGAGAAGCGCTTCCGGTTCCTGCGGCACGACATCACACACTTCATCTTCGTCGACGGCCCGGTGGACGCCGTCATGCATTTCGCGTCGCCGGCTTCGCCGATCGACTACCTCGAGCTCCCCATTCAGACTCTGAAAGTGGGCTCTCTCGGCACCCACAACGCGCTCGGCCTCGCGATGGCCAAGGGCGCGAGGTTCCTTCTCGCCTCCACGTCGGAATGCTACGGCGATCCGCTCGTGCACCCGCAGCCCGAAACGTACTGGGGCAACGTCAATCCCATCGGCCCCCGCGGCGTATACGACGAAGCGAAGCGCTTCGCGGAAGCGATGACGATGGCCTATCAGCGGCACCACGGGGTCGCGACGCGCATCGTCCGCATCTTCAACACCTACGGGGAGAGAATGCGCCCGCGCGACGGACGGGTGGTGCCCGCTCTCATCTCGCAGGCGCTCGTCGGAGAGCCGATGACCGTCTTCGGCGACGGATCTCAGACTCGCTCCTTCTGCTACGTGTCGGACCTCATCGAGGGAATCTATCGCCTGCTCCTCTCCGAGGAGAAGGAGCCCGTCAACATCGGAAACCCCGCGGAGCTGACGGTGCTCGATTTCGCCAAAACGATTCAGAACCTGACGAACACGAAGAGCGAAATCGTCTACCGGCCCCTGCCCGAGGACGATCCCAAGGTCCGGCAGCCCGACATCACGAAGGCCCGCGCCAGGCTCGGATGGGAGCCGAAGGTGAAGCTCGAGGAAGGGCTCGGCAGGACGATCGAGTACTTCCGGAGCTTGAAAGACTGAGCGCGCCTGAGATCCGGACCGAGAGCGGCCCGAGAATGCGGAGGAGCCGGAACGCCGGCCGCCGGCGCGGCTGAGATCGAACGCTCACGGAAGGGCTGCGCCGTCGTCCCCGATCGCCTCCACGGGGCAGGAGTCCATGGCCTCCTGGCACTGGGCTTCCTCCTCCGGGCTCACGGGCTGGCGAAGGACGTAGGAGTAGCCCTTTTCCTCTTCCCGCTGGAAATTCACCGGGGCAGTCACCCGGCAAACGTCGCAATCGATGCACTGGGTGTCCACGTAATACTTCCCGGGGACGGTTTCGCCCACCTTGTCGCGCGGATCTGCCACGCCCCAAAGCTAACAGAATCGCCCGGCGTCTTTCGGATCGGCCTCCCACTTCCGACCTGTCTGAAATCGGAGCCGGCTGGTAGACTCCCCGCCGTGTCGCGCCGCACCTGTGCGCTCCTCCCCGCCGGCGTGGCGCTCTTTCTGCTGGCCTCCTGCCGGGAGAACCGCCTGCCGGAAGGCGAGGGAGGGGCGAGAACGCTCGCCGCCGGCCGAAGGACGTACGAGAAGAAGTGCGCGTCATGCCACGGAATGACGGGTGATGGAAAAACAGTGACCGCGAGCCGATTTCCCTACGCGAACCTCATCGACCAGAAATGGCGGTCCGACGGAAGCTCGGAGGCCATCGAACGGCAGATCCGGAAAGGGCACGATCCCATGCCGAGTTTCCAGGGAAAACTGACCGATCAGGAGATCCGCGACGCGACCGCCTATGTCGTCGAGCTTTCCCGCCCGAAGACCAGATGACCCGCACGATCCCGCTCTTTCCGCTGCCGGGAGGCATTCTGTTCCCGGGGACCCTCGTGCCCTTCCACATCTTCGAGCCCCGATACATCGAGATGGTGGCGGACGCGCTCGCGGGCGACCGACTGATCGGACTCGCCATGTTGAAACCGGGGGTCGACGCCGACGAGGGCCATTCGCCCATCTACCCGGTCGGAGGCGCCGGCGAGATCATCGAGTCGGAAGAGCTGGAAGACGGCCGGTACAACATCCTGCTCGAGGGCCGGTTCCGTTACCGGGTGATCGACGAGAAGCCGCGCGGCTCCTATCGGACGGCCCGCGTCGTGGAGCTCGACACGGTGGCGTTTGCCTCCGCCGAGGAGGAGGGTCGGGTGGCCGATCTCACAACCCACATTTTCGAGGCAGTGCGACCGCGGATCGAGCTCCCTCCCCTGCCCGAGGAATTCGCCCGCCTCTCTTCCGAAGGGCGGGCCGCCGAGATTGCGCTGCGGCTGCGGTACCGCCCGGAAGAGCTTCAGTCGCTTCTGGAAATCAGCTCGCTTCCCGCCCGCTACGCGGCGCTGATCGCCCGGATGATGGAGTGGCAGAAGCGCCTTGAGTTCTTGGAGCCCTTCCGGCCCGCCGTGATCGACGGGACGAGCAATTGAACGAGTCATCCGCTTTCGTCGACGTTCCCCGCCGGAGCTCGGCGACGCGAGGACGTCTCCTCACATCTTCTGGGCGGTGCTCGCGTTCAAGGCGCGGTCGTGCGCCCAGCTCTTGATTGCCTTGATCTGCTCTTCCATCGTGACCGCGAGCGGGACCGTCGCGGAGATCACGCGGTGCAGGTCGTCCTCCGTGACGGTCCGGCCTTCCGAGTAGGACTCGACGACCGCCGAGATGACGGCCTGCTCGATCTCCGCGCCGTTCCATCCCTTGGTGGCCTTCGCCAGAAATACCAGGTCGAACCGGGCGGGGTCGCACCGGTTCTTGCGGAGATGGATTGTGAAGATCTGCTTGCGCTCCTCCTCCGTCGGCAGGTCGACGAAGAAGACCTGGTCGAACCGACCTTTTCGGATGATCTCGGCGGGGAGCAGCTGAATCCGGTTCGCGGTCGCTGCCACGAAGACGAGGGCGCTTTTTTCCTGCATCCACGTCAGGAAGCCCGAGAAAATACGGGACATCGCCGCGTCGCCACCCTCGCGGTATCCCCCGACTCCCATCTCGATCTCGTCGATCCAGAGGACGGCAGGGGAAACGGCCTCGACAGAGCGCAGCGCCTTTAAAAACGTACTCTCCGGATTTTCCGTTCCGAACACCGCGTTCATGTCGAGCCGGAAGAGCGGCAGGTTCCACAGCGTCGAGATCGTCTTGACGCACAGGCTCTTGCCGCATCCGGAAATCCCCATCAGCAGGATGCCCCGGGGGATTGGAATGCCGGCGTCGAGCGCTTCACGCGAGAAGAGGGCCTGGCGCTTGCGCAACCAGGTCTTCAGCGTCTCGTACCCGCCGATGTCCTCGATCGAGAAGCGGGGCGGCACGAACTCCAGAACGCCCTCCTTCTTCGACATCTGCTCTTTCTCGGCCAGCACTTCCAGAAACGCCCCCTCGTCGAACGCCTTGCGCGCGGCGAACACCTTGCCGAGCAGATGGCCGATCTCGTCCGCGGTCAGTCCGCGCATGGCGAGCGCCAGACGACGGACTGCCCCGTCGTCGATGGCGTCCGCGCCGAGCCGCCGGCGAACGCTGGCATCGATGATGCGTGAAATCTCCGCCTCGTCCGGAAGCTCGTACTCGACGACGTAAATCTCCTTCTTCAAGTCCTCGGGAATCGCGAGCCTGGGCGAAAGCAGCAGCACGTGCCGGCCGCGGTCTTTCAGACCCCGATAGAGGTCGCGCAGGCGGCGGACGATCTCCGGACGCGCGTCCGACGACGCCGGGAAGTCTTTGAGCATGTAGAAACCCTTGCCCGAAGCCTGCAGGATCGCGTCCAGAGCCTTCATCGGGTCGCGGGTCTCCGGAATCGGCATGCCGTCGACGAGGAGTCCGTCGACGACCGACCAGACGCCGAAGGGAACGGGCTGCCCGAAAAACGTCTTCGCGAGGTGTTGCACGAGCCTCTCGATGCGAGGCTCCTCCCAGCTCTGGACGTAGAGAAGGGGATGCCCGCCGGTCAAGGCGCGGCGGATCTTCTCCATCCCTTTCGCAGGGGCGGAAACCGCGGCCACGGCTGTGCTCATGCGCATCCATTCTAACCGCCCCGCCCCGCCGTCCCCGGAGGCCGGCGCGCGCGGTCGTCTACAATCGCGGGACGAATGCCCAATCCCGAGCATGTGGCCCTCCTCCTCTCTCCTGAGTGGAATGGATGGAGAACCCGAAACGCCAACGTGACCCCCGACCTCACGGAGGCGAAGCTTTCCGGCGGAGATCTCACCGAAAAGGACCTTCGCCGCGCGGACCTGACTCGCGCGGATCTGTCCGGGGCGAAGCTCGACGGAGCGGACTTCACGCGGGCGACGCTCGAGGGCTGCCGCTGGACCGGCGCCTCCGCTGCGGGGGCCACCTTCGAGCACTGCCGGCTCGACGGGTCGGACCTCTCCCGGATCTTCCTCGCGGGCGCGCGGTTCCGTTCCGCGTCGCTACAGGGCTGTAATTTTACGGAGGCCGATCTCGCCGGCGCCGACCTGAGCTTCACGAAACTCGAAGGCTCCGACTTAACCGGGGCGAGCCTCGCCGGGGCGAATCTCTCCGACGTAAATTTCCGGGGCGTCAAGACCTCCCGGGCGCACTTCGACGGCGCCGACCTCTCCCGTTGCTTCTTCGAGGGCGTCGGGGCCGTACGGGGATCGTTCCCGAATGCCATTTTCGAGGGCGCGAACCTGAAAAGCGCGGACCTTTCCGGAGCTGACCTGCGGCGAGCGAAGTTTCTCAAGACGAATCTCCGGCAGGCGCAGTTGAACGCGGCGGACTGCGAGGGGGCGGATTTCTCGGACGCCGACCTCGAACTCGTCTCGGCAGTCGAGGCGAACTTCAGCAACGCCAATCTCGACCGCGCCCGCATGCGCAAGATGGAGCTGCGGGGCGCGGCGTTCCTCGACGCCAGGGGGAAGGACGTCTCTTTCGCTGAGTCGCGGCTGATCGAGGTCGATCTGCGCACGGCAAAGTTCGAGAGCGCGAATTTTCAAAACGCCGACCTTTCGAAGGCGATCCTCTCGCGCGCCAATCTGAAACCGTACTCGTTCGTCGCCGCGCGCTTCGCCGGGGCCGACTGTTCGGAGGTCTCCGCGGAGGGCGTCAACTTCTCCCGCGCCGACCTCTCGCTCGGCAACTTCCGCCTGGCAAATCTGAAGGGAGCGAACCTTTCGGCGGTCCGGGGGTTCGATGCCGACCTCTCCGGCACGATGATGGTCCGCGCCAACCTTCAGGGAGCGAATCTTCAGGAGGCGGATTTGCGTTTCGCGCGGGCGATCGGAGCCGACTTCACGGAGGCGACGCTCTCCGGCGCCGACCTAGCCAACGCGGACCTCTCCGAGGCCGTCTTCAAGAAGACCAAATACTGGGGAGCTACGGCGCGCCGCGTCAAGGCGCCCTCCGGAAAAGGTCTTCTCCTCGCGCTCTCCACGATGTTCTCCAGGGCCAAGGAGAAGAAGACGAAGACCCTGGACGAGAAGGAGAAGGCGCGCTCGAAACGCATCGCGCATCTCGAGGCGGAGGCGGACAAGCGCCCCCCGCACGCCACGGGGAAGCGGTAGCTTTCCGGCAAAGACTTCGCTCTTCGCCCTTCACCCCTCGCTTCGCCCGTCGACGAAGCCTACTTCCCGCCCGCCGCCTTTTTGAACGCCTGGTGAACCCGATCGATCGCGTCCGCCGGGAGTTGGAACGCGCCCGGCCGGCCGCTGACTGAGGCTTGCGTCTCACCGCGGAGGGAGAAGAGCTTCACCGTCCACGTCTCGTTCGCGCCGGCTTTCAACGCGAGCGTCGCCGCCGGAGTTCTCGCGGAGAGATCCGGCACGGCGCTGTCATCGAGAAAGCTCCGGCTTTTGAGATCCAGAAGTTCCGTCATCAGATCGTCCGCGCCGGCCGCCGGCACCGTCCGCGTCCCGGCCATCCAGCCGGAGCCCTTGCGGGAAAACGCGAACCGCTCCTGGCCGAAGGTCCCTTCGACTGAAGAGAGCGCCGCGCGATCGAACCGGACAAGGCGGGGCTCGCGAAAGACGACAGCCTCGCGTGAAAGATCTTCGACGACCGAGCTCGGAACCGTGAACACCTGGCCTTCCCGGTGCGCGTACACGGTATTCCCGTCCGAGCGCGTCGCGCCGAAATCGACCGAGGTGGACGTCTTCGGGTCGGTGAGCGTCACGCGGTAGAGCGACGGCGCGAGCCCCATCGCGGCCAGGTTCTGCTTTTCGCCCGCGCTGACGAACTCGAGCACCTTCAGCCCGGTGAGCTCGTCGGCGAAACGCTGCGAGAAGTCTCCGTCCGCGAGATCGGCAACGGGCTGGCTCAACCACCAGATTCCATTCTTCCGAGCGAGCGCCACGCGCCCGCGGCCGCGCTCGATGTCGATCTTCGTCAGGTCCGGCGCCGAGCCGCCAAACACCTCTTTGCTCCTCAGGTCGGCGGCGGTTTTGCGCGCCGCGGCGGCGACCGAGGAGGCGACAAAAAAGACGCGGGGGCTCCCGGAGGCCCGCGCCGCGACGGCGTCCGTCCCGGGAATGTCGACCCCGAACTCGATGGTCCTCGATTGGGACTTCCCGGAGCTCTTCGGATCTTTCCAGACGAGCGTGGCTTTCGTCGCGGGCGCCGTCAGGCCGTAGTCCTCGGGGCGGGCGTCGGCGGATTCGCTCCCGGATCGGCGCGGCCGCGCGAGCTGTCCCGCCAGATCGCCCGCAGCGGAGGCATCCGCCGGGTAAGTCTCCGGACGGACGAGCCTCCAGGCGGACGGCGCCGTTCTCTTCAGTTCCAGGGCGGGCGAGCCCGCGCGCTCCAGGCGGACCATCTCGACCTGCTCGACGGGCACGTCCCAGACGAGCTCTTTCTTCTGCTGAGCCTCGGCTGTCGTCGGCATCTTCCGCTCGAAGAAGAAGATGAACGCGAAGAGGAGGAGCACGAGGCCCGTCAGAAGGAGAATTTTGCGCGAAGACATTGCGGGAGGGGTCAGTCTCTGCGGCGATACCAGACCCAGACGCCCAGCAGGACGGCGAAGAGAGGCATACCGAGGATCGCCGCGAGGCCGATCCGGTTCACCTGCGAGCGCGTCATCGACAGAGAAGCCTGCTCGGGTGTTTTGGGCGCAATCCCGACGAGCCGTTCCTGGCCGGTGAGCCAGGCCACGGAGCTCAAGAAGAGGTTGGCGTTGCCGGCCTGGGCGAGGGCCCCGTTCGCGATGAACCGCGAGTTGCCGAACACGACGAGGCGGGCGCCCGGCTTCTTCTCGTCCGCCGGGGCCACCGCCATCCCGATCGCGACGGGCCCGGCGTTGTCGGCGGCGTCCTTTTTCACCTCTTCCAGTTTCGTCAGCGACGTCTCTCCCCAACCCGCCGCGGTCGTCTCGACGAGAGGCGTCTGGACAAATCCGGCGGGCGGTTTGTCGGTTTTTGCAATGGACCGCGCCAGCGGAAAGACGACCGGGAGGGCCTCCGACGACAGGGAACGAACGATCGGATGCGAGCCGTATTTGTCGGCAATCAGGGTCTCGGGCCCGACCTGCGGAATCGCCTTCTCGGGATCGATCACAATGTCCGTGTTCAGCCGAAGTCCATAAGAGGCCAGGAGGGGCCCGAGTCCGAGGTCCGGCGGAGGAGAGGCGCCGCCGGGGAGGACGGGGTCCGCGAGCACGAGGACACGCCCTCCCCCGGCCAGGTATTTCGAGAGCGCGGCGATCTCGGGCTCGAGAAATGCGCTTCTCGGCCCGGCGACCACGATCACGCTCGCGTCCGCCGGCAGATCGCCTTTCCCGAGCGAGCTCCAGGCCGCGACCGCGCGGTTCTGCCGCTCGAGCGCCAGCTTGATGTCCGCGTACCCGCGGCCGCGCTCCGCTCCGTCGAGAGCGGCTTCGCCATGACCGGACGTGAAATAGATCTTCGTGACCCGGCTCTCCGTCACGTCCAGCAGGGCGGACGTAAACGCCTCCTCGCCTTTGAAGGCCTTGATTTCGGGTGGCCCGCCGCCCATCGCGCCGCCGAAATCGAAGTCCGCGAGCGCGCTCTCTTCGACATATTTCTTCCGGTCGCCCGACCGAAAGACGACGGTGTTCTGGCGGATCTCGAACTCCTGGAGTAAAGCTTTCGCGCGCATCGGGTTGCGCTCGGGATCGAGGTACTCGATCTCGATCTTGGACGAAAGGCTGCGGTAGCGGTTCAAAAGCTCCGTGACGGGCTGGTAGAGCCGCGACTGCCTCGTCATGAACACCGTCACGCGGACCGGCTTCGTCAGGCTCGCCACGGTCTTGCGCGTCGTGTCGGAGATCGAATAGATGCCGCTCGACGTCCAGTCGCCCCGCCACCAGTGCCGGGAACCGATCCAGTTGACTCCCGCGAAGAGAGCGATTCCAAGGACGATCGCCGCGGTGGAGGCGCTCGCCCGGGCAGCCGCGGGCTTCACGGGTTCTCCTTTCGCGCGGCCAGAGAGACCGTCGCGAGGAACAGGAAGAAAGCGGTTCCGGACAGGTAGTAAATGATCCGGCGGCTGTCCACGACCCCCCGGGCCATTTCATCCATGTGATCCCAGAGATTCAGGTACCCGACGAAATCCCGGCCCGCGCCCCCGAGAATCGACTCGAGCAGCCCGACCGAAAAAATCGGGATCAGCATGCCGAAGCAGAGGATCGCCGCGACGATCTGGTTCTTGGTCAGGGTCGACGCGAACGTCCCGACCGCCAGGAAGTAAGCGCCGAGCAGCGCCACGCCCAGATAGCCGGAGGCGACAGGCCCGACGTCGATGCGGGTCTGGGAGCGCAGGAACACCACGTACAGGAGCGTCGGGGCCCAGAGGGTCAGGAAAAATCCCAGCGCTCCGAACCATTTCCCGAGCACCACCTCGGTCTCGGACACGGGCGCGGTGAGGAGGCTTTCGATCGTCCCGCTTCGGCGCTCCTCCGGAAAAAGGCGCATCGCGATGACCGGAACCACGAAGAGGTTGAAGATCCAGAAGTACGTGTTCGTGAAGAGCAGGATCAGCGCCTGGCCCCGGCCGGCTCCGGGCGCCGAGAGATACGACAGGATCGCGTAGAAGATGATGCCGTTGACGAGCAGGAACGCGGAAAGGATCACGTACGCGAGCGGCGAAAAGAAGTAAGCGCGCCACTCCCGGCCGACAATGGCCAGCCACTTCCTCATGAGGGGCTCGCGACCGGCGCGGCCGGTTCTTCCGGCGCGTCCGCGGCCAGCGCCGCCGCCGCGTCGTCGTGGTGGGTCAACCGGACGAACACGTCCTCGAGAGTGACCGCGTCGCGGGCGAGCTCGCGCAGGACCCAACCTCGCGCGACGGCGAGCTGGAAGATCTCTTCGGCCAGGTTCGAGTCGGGCGCGCCGTGCACTTTGACGCGGGTCTCCCCGTCCGACGCGGACTCCTCGACCTCGAGAACCCCGGGGAGCGCGGCGAGGTCTTCCCGCACTGCGACGGTGCCGCGGAAAATCGCGCGGACAGTCGGGGTCCCGGCGAGGCGGCGCCGGAGCTCTTCGGGCGTGCCCTCCGCGACGATCCGGCCCCGGTCGATGATCAGCACGCGATCGCAGACAGCGTCGACTTCCGGAAGGATATGGGTCGAGAGAAGGACCGCGCGCTCGCGTCCCAGGGATCGGATCGTCTCCCGGATCCGGATGATCTGCGTGGGGTCGAGGCCGACCGTCGGCTCGTCTAAGATCAGCACGGGCGGCTGGTGCACGAGGGCGCCGGCGAGCGCTGTGCGCTGCCGGTAGCCTTTCGAGAGGTTGTCGATCTTCCGGTCGGCGACGTCCTCGAGCAGGCACCGGCCGATCGCGTCGTCGACGCGGCGCCGCACCTCCGGACCGGAAACTCCCTCCAGACGCGCACGAAAGACGAGGTACTCCCGGACCCGCATCTCCGGGTAGAGGGCGGCGGATTCCGGCAGGTACCCGAGCGAGGCCCGGGCTTCCCGCGACTGCCGGACGATGTCGAAACCCGCCACGCGGGCCGTGCCGGACGTCGGCGGAAGAAAACCGGCCAGGACGCGCATCGTCGTCGTCTTCCCGGCGCCGTTCGGGCCCAGGAATCCCAAAATCTCGCCCTGCCGCACCGAAAAGGTGACGTCGGAGACCGCCACCGCGGTCGGGTAGCGCTTCGTAAGGCTCTGGACTTCGATCATTCGGGTGACATGAAAACGGCGGAGTCTAACAGACTGTGTCAGTTCCGGCTCGCC
>JBDUBI010000005.1:0-2299 GCA_040004225.1 Acidobacteriota bacterium | reverse complement strand
CCTCACCCCAACCCTCTCCCCGAGCGCGGGGCGAGGGGGCAGAGCTGCGCTCCAGTCACGATGGTGGCGAAGGCAGCTCCCGCAGTGAGCGAAGGCGACGGTTGGCGACGGAATGCTATGCTCCGCCGCCCGCGGAGGCATCTCCGATTTACATGAACAGTTCACTCTTCGCCGTCCTGCTGGCGATCGGCTGCGCGGGGATCGCCGTCTCCTTCGCACGCGCCCGTTCGCGCGGGCTTCTCCTCCAGGACGGTCTCTCTGACCCTCCGCGCCGGCTGATCGCGGTCGGACTCCTCGGCACCGTTCTTCTCCTGACCGTGGCGATCCCGTTCGCGGGAGGTCTCGCCGGAGCCGCCCCGGAGAGAAAAAACCTGACGGTCGTTTCCCTTTTCGCGGTTCATGGCGTCCTGCTGGTTTTCCTCGCTCTGTATTACGCGCTGACGCCGCGCACATCGCTCTCCGAGTTCCTGAAATTGAAGAGCGCGCGGCCCGCCGCGGATCTCGGGGCGGGGCTGTGGATCGGCCTTGCGGGATGGCTTCTCACGATCGTCGTGCTGATCGCTCTGGTCATCGTCTGGTACATGCTGCGGCAGCGCGGAATCGGCCCCGTCGCGCCCGGCGGCGTCAATCCGACGATCCGCTGGATCGTTTCCCAGCCGATCGGAGTTCGGCTCGCGATCGTCCTGTCCGCGATGGTCGTCGAGGAGTTGTTTTTCCGGTCGTTTCTTCAGACCCGCGTCGGGCCCCTGGCGGCGACCCTCATGTTCACGGCGGCCCATGGCGTGTACGGGCAGCCGCTCGTCTTAGTCGGGATCCTCGTGATTTCTGCCGTGCTCTCGGCGGCGTTCGTGCTCTACGGGAACGTTCTGCCTTGCATCATCGCGCACGGCACTTTCGACGCCATCCAGATGTTCGTGTTGATCCCGATCAGCCTGAATCAGATGGGAGGGTGACTCCCGTCATCCCTCCGCTTTGAGTCTTGCGGGCGGCGATGGAGACGGAAGGAGGGACGTCTCACGGACGACCGCCTTCTTAGGCCCTTTCGTGACCGTTACGTCCGGTCCCCGGCGGGTGACCGTGCCTCCGAGCTTCGCCGCGGAGGTCCATGCGCTGGCGAATCGCTCCGCGGATCCCGGCGATTCAAATCGGATTTTCCAGACGTAGGCGACGTCGCGGCCTGCGCCAAAAAACGCGATCCGATCCCCCCGCCACCCGGCGGCCAGAGGATCCGCCTGCGCGGCCGCCAGGCTGCGGCGCAGAAGAAAGCGCACGCCCCATTCGCCGATCGTGTCCGTGTACAGCGTTCGGAATCCCGGCGGCGCGAGTCTCCCCGCGTCGGCGGCGGTTAACAGGTCCTCGGCCGGGGAGAATGCAGGACCCTCGTGCAGGATCTCCGACGTCGTCGCAGGCGGGTTCTTCCAGAGGCGGTCGACTCCGTTCCAGCCGTTCGCCTTGACGATCCGGCGCACGTATGCGGTCCCTTCAACATAGGGAAAGAAGAGCTGCTGCGCGAAATAATCGGGGAGGTCCTTGGGCATGTTGGCGCTCTCGAGCGCGCCCGCGGAGAGAAGCGGCGCAAGGCTCTCTTCGACTTCCGAGCTCTGCCCGCCCGGGAGCTCGGCTAAGGCGACCCGGACCATGACGAGGGTCGCCTCGCCCTCGAGGAGGCTCTCGAGGGCCAGCGCGCGGTCGCCGTTGTCCTTCAACTGCTTCACCCGGCTGTCGAGCTTCATCGACTCGTCCTGCAGGGCATGGGTGAGCTCGTGCGCGAAGATCATCCGTTCCCCGGCGTCGGAGGAGAACTCGTCCGAGGAGGGAACGGCAGCCTGGGCTCCCCTCACCAGGAAGAATTTCCGGGGCTCCGGGTCATAAAACGCGATGACCTGCCCTGCGTAGAAATCGAGAAGGCGGTCCACGAGGTTCGGGGTCTCTTCGAAGAAGCCGATGGCGACTAAAGTGCGCATCGTCTCCTCGGGAGACGCCGGAAACCCTTCGAGGAGCTTGGCCCGGAGCACCCGTTTCAGCTCGGCAGGATTGATTTCGCTCGCGGGCACCTGCCGCTCGAACCGGCGGCCGCGGACGTGTTCCACTTCGCGGGCAACCTGATCGACCCGTGCCGGAAGGAGAGCCGTGGCACCGGCGGTCAACAGCGCCAGGCAGCCCAGGAGAGCGGCGGTGACCCTGGAAAACTTCATGGAATCAGGGTAACAGGGCCCTCCGAAGCGCTGCTATCTTTATGCAGAGCCTTTCGGCTAAGATCCGCCGGGCTTTTAACCCCTATCGAACGAAGTGAATGAGT
>JBDUBI010000019.1:0-2303 GCA_040004225.1 Acidobacteriota bacterium | reverse complement strand
CAATGAGCTTCAGCTCCGTTTCCGTGATCGGGAATTCGCTCAGGCTGGGCCGCGCGAAGGTCTAGAGGCGTTTTGGGGGGATACGCCCGGGACACACCGCCGATTTGGGGGCTTCCCTGGTTGTTGGAGAGAGGCCCCACATCCTGAGGAGTGCGATCGGACCTGCCTTGGCCTGATGATCTGTTGCCAATCTCGCGTCCGCGGATCGCTCGTGCGCCGCGAAACGTCACCCCGCACATCAGGCATAAAGAACCAGGCGCGCTGTCGCCGACGGCTTGCCCTTGACATCGTCGGCGCCTCGCCTGCGCGGAAATGCGGCCTTGACACCGGGCTCTGCGAGGAATGGAATGTGCCTCGATGCGGAGTCAGGATCTGATCGTCGTCGTCACCTCCGTCGGAACGGAGGAGCAGGCTCTCGACATCGCCCACGCGCTGATCCGAAACCGCCAGGCCGCCTGTGTCAACCTCATTCCCAACGTCCATTCGATTTATCGGTGGAAGGGCCGCGTCTGCGACGACGGGGAGTTCCTCCTCCTGATCAAGAGCCGCGCCCGCGAGTTCGACGCCGTCTGCGAGACGATCCAGAAGATCAATACGTACGAGCTTCCGGAAATCCTGGCGTATCGCGTCGACGAAAGCTCACCGGGCTTCGCCGACTGGATCGGCCGCTCGACCGAGCATCCCAGGCGGAAGTTGCGGAAGAAGGGACCGAAGCTGGTCGGGGCGGCGCCCGTCCCTATCCGCCGCCGCGCCTCCGGACGCTAGCGGCGGCTGACGCCGTGGTGGAGCGAGGGCGCCGCGGCCTTCCCGTCCTCGGGCCGTGATCGCGTTCGTCTCCCTTTTCCTGGGGCTCGTGATCGGCCCGCGTCCCGTCACCGTGACGGCGAGCGGGCCCGTCGCGGCGGTCGAGCTTCTTCTGGACGGCGCGCCGGCCGCCCGGATCGAGCAGAAGCCGTGGACCGCGCGCGTGGACTTCGGGCCCGAGCTGGCTCCGCACGAGCTCGTCGCGCGCGCCCTCGATGCGAAGGGGCACGAAATCGCGCGGGCGCGGCAATGGCTGAATCTTCCCCGGCCCGCGGCCGAGATGTCAATCCTCCTCCAGCGCGACCAGAACGGGATCGCGACGGGAGCCCAGCTTTCCTGGGCGAGCCTCCAGCCTGGGCCTCCGGCCGCTCTGTCTGTGACCTTCGACGGGCGGCCGCTCGCAGTAAGGGGGGTCGAGAGCTTTCCGATCCCGGCTTACGACGGCGGAAGCACTCATCTTCTTTCCGCCCTTGCCGAATTCGGAAACGGGATTCACTGCCGGGCCGACGCGGTGCTGGGCGGCAGGAGCTCGATGGAAACGGGAAGCGAGCTGACCGCGATCGCCGTGCGGCTCGATCCGGCGGCGGCGCTTCCCGCCCCGGCGGCGCTCGAGGGCTGGATCACCCGGAAGCGGGCACCACTCCGGGCGGTGGGAGTCGAGCGCTCGGGCGCGCAGGTGCTCGTCGTGCGCGATCTTTCGACCGCCGAGGCCCTCTCGCGTCTCGGTCGGGGAGGGCGGACGATCATCCAGCCGGGCCGGCGGGGAACGCTCCCCGTCTTCGACAGCGAGGCGCTCCGCCTCGAGCTGCGTCTCGGCGATGACGACAGGATCCGATTCATCTGGCCGAGCGTCCGCTCCGTCGCGACGACGTCGGGACCGGCGGAGCTCTTCGAGTCCTCGCACGAGTTCCGCGGGCGAGATGCCGGACTCCACTGGCTTCTGACGCGGATCTCGCATCCCGGCAAGCCCGATCCGGAGCGACGGTACGCCGACGCGACGGCGGTCGCCGGGCTGCAGGCGGTCCAGAGCTGCACGCGGCGGGCCGTCCTGCTCGTTCTCGGCAGGAAGCCGGTCGATGCGAGCCGCCATGCGCCGGCGACCGTGCGCGCGTACCTCGAACGCATCCACGTTCCGCTTTTCGTCTGGTCCCTCGAACCCGTGCCCGCGGGAGAGACGTCCGCGTGGGGGCTCGTCGAAGACGTTTCGGACCTGGCGAAGCTGCGAGCTGCGGCGGAACGGCTGAAGACTGATCTCGCATCCCAGGCCATCGTCTGGGTGGAAGGGCAGCACCTTCCGCAGGAGATTGCGCTCACGGAAAAGGCGGTCGGGATGGAGTTGGTCCGGGCGAGGTGAGCCGGGCGTGGAGGCTCCGTCTCGCCTCCGGCGCGGCTCTTGTCCAGGCCACCGTCGAGAGGCGAGACGGCTCGCTGCTCCCCTCGCCACCCGCGACAGCGGGGGGAGAAGACAGGTGAGGGGGGCGAGCCCGGGGCGGTAGTCC
>JBDUBI010000074.1:0-7751 GCA_040004225.1 Acidobacteriota bacterium | reverse complement strand
GTCGTTTTTTCCGGAAGGGCAGTTGAACGGCTACGAAAACACCGCCGCGAAGAAGGCGGTCCATCGTTCGACATATTCGGTCGCGTTGACCTTCTGCGGCTCGTTGTCGTGGTGGCAGTGGCCGGCGCCCCTCGGGTTCCAGAGGGTGCTGCCGGGGGGCAGCACGTTCGCAAGGCGCTGTGTGAAACGCGGCGGAACGAGACGGTCCTCCGCTCCGAAGACGACCGAGATCGGGACCCGGACCCGGGCCGCGGCGCGCACCGGGTCGGACGCGAGGATTTCTTCCGTCGTGACGTGGAACGCCGCGCGGAGAGTCGCCAGCGCGCGGGCAATGGCAAACGCGGTCGCGAGGCCCAGGACCGCGCGCGGCAGCCCCGTCAGGATGCCGAGATAGTGCCGGGCCATCTCCCTGGCGTCGGCAAACGGCGATTCGAGCCAGATGCCGCGCACTCTCGGCTCGCCGGCCGCCCAGACGAGGGCGGTCGCGGAGCCGGCGGAACACGAGTGCGCCGCGAGAAGCGAAGCGTCGAGGTCAAAGCGCGCCTCGGCGGCCGCGATCGCGGCGGCGAGATCTTCGCGCTCGAGAAGTCCATGCGTGACGAGCTCCCCGCCGCTCGGTCTGTGCCCCCGGAGGTCCGGCAGCAGGGCGTTGTATCCGAGGGAAACGGCGCGCAGGGCATCCGGCGCCCATTCGGCCGCGTTTCCCCCCTTTCCGTGGAGGAAGACGATCGTCCGCGACGAGCCGCCCTTCGCGGGCGTCGCCAAGATCGCGCAGAGCTCATCGGGGGCGCGCGGCGATCCGGCAAACCGGTAGTCGTGGACGCGCGCGCCCGCCGCGGAGAGTCCGGACAGGAGGTCTTCGCGGCTCGCCTGGCAGGGTGTCAGGCCCTGAGAAGAGATGAGCCGCCTGGCGAGCGTGCGGGCCACGATCCACGAGGCGCCGACCCAGGCGGCGGCCCCTGCGGAGGCGACGGCCAGAGCCACGCGGCGGCGCATCGGCAATGACGCTATCAGCTGTCGGCGGGGCTTCCTCCGTGCCGGTGGCTAGAATGGCGGCATGCTTCGTCGCCGCGGCGTCCTCGCCCTCCTGCTCGCCGCCTCTGCCGCTTCGATGCGGCCGCAGGCCGCGGTGCCCGCTTCTCATTTCCGAATCGTAGAAGCGGGTCCCGGATGCTACGCGGCGATCGCGACGCCGGGGGACCGGCTCTCCATCGGCAACGCGGGCTTCGTGATCGGGTCCGAAAGCATCCTCGTCGTCGACACATTCGCGACGGAAGAGGCGGCTCGGGATCTCTTCGCCGGAATCCGGCGCCTGAGCGCCCTGCCGATCCGATGGGTCGTCAACACGCACTCTCACCTCGATCACGTCGGTGGAGACGCCGTGTTCCAGCGCGAGGGCGCCGCCATTCTGGCGCACCAAAACGCCCTCCGCTTTGCCCGAAGCGAGAACCTGAAATGGCGGAAAGAGATCACCCCCGGGGATCGGGCGCTCTCAGACGCGCTGGTCTTGCCCGAGATCACGCCGTCCTCCGGCATGACCCTCTGGCTCGGCGATCGGACCGCCCGCGTACTGATTCTTCCCGGGCATACCGGCGGGGACGTGATTGTCCGGGTCGAGTCCTCCGACGTGGTCTACGCGGGAGACCTGTTCTGGAACGCGACAGTCCCCAACCTGATCGACGCCGACACCGCGGCGTCGATCGCCACGCTGGAGAAGTTCATCGGCGATTTTCCCGCCGCGGCCTTCGTTCCGGGGCACGGAGAGCCCGGCCGCGCTCTCCAGGTCCGATTTTTTCGAGATTATCTGACCGGCATGCGGCAGGCAGCCGCCCGGGCCATAGAGGCGGGTCTTTCGGGGCCTTCGCTCGCCGCGGCCGGAATCGACGCGCTGCGCCCGCGGTACGGGTCCTGGGCGTGGTTCGATCGGTTCGCGGCCGCCAACCTCGAGCAGACCGAACGGGAACTGCGTGGAACCAGGAAGTTTGTGAAACGGGAGCGGGACGGCGGAAGTCCGCTCCGACGGAAGGATCACGCTCGAGACAACCAGGAGTTTCCATGAAAGACATTCCTTCGGGGAAGAACACGCACGAATCGCAGGCGGACGGCGCGCCCGCCGTTTCCCCCGCTCCCGCCGCCGCCGGTTCCGCTGGTTCGGCCGGCATCGCCGCTCCCGCAGCCCCCGGGGGCGCGCCTCAGTACGCGGTATCCATCGAGTGGGTCGGGGACGGAAGCGGCTGCGGCACGGCAGTGGTCGCGGACGGGTCCTTCAGGATCCCGATCGGCGGCGCGAAGGAGCTCGGCGGCTGCGGGAAGGGCGCCAATCCCGAAGAGCTTCTTCTCACGGCCATCGGCGCGTGTTTCGCGGGGACCTGGGGGATCTTTTTGAAGAAGCTCGGAGTCCCCTACCCCGATCCCGCCCTGCGACTGACGGGAGAGCTGGGGAAGGATCCGAACGGCGGCTTCCGGATGACCCGGGTCTCGATCTTCGCCCGCGTTCCCGCTGCGCTGCTTTCCTCCCACCGCACGGCCGTCGAGAAGACCCTGGCGCTCGCCGAGAAATACTGCATCATCTCGAAGGTGGCGAAGGCGGCGATGCCGCTCGACGTCGCGATGGAAGAGGCGGAGGCATAGCTCTCCGCGGCCAGTCCTCAGTCTCCGCCGGAGGAGCCTTGCGACGCGTCCCGATCGAAGATGCCTTCGACCTGCACTCTTTTCGGCCAGAGGACGTGCCGTCCGTTCTCGCCGAATACCTGCGCGAGGCGCGGGAGGCGGGCCTGCGCGAAGTGCGTCTCATCCACGGCAAAGGCATCGGGGTGCGTCGAGCCGAGGTGAGGCGTCTCCTGGGACAGCGCAAAGAGGTCGTCGAGTTCTTCGACGCGCCTCCGGAGCGGGGGGGCGCGGGTGCGACGATCGTGATGCTGAAAATCCCGCCCGGAGACGAACAATCGTAGCGGCGCGAGGGCCGAAGGATCTGACGACTACTCGCCCCGCTCGGACCCCACCGCATCCGCCGTTGCCCCCAGAGTCAACGGCTGGCCGCACACGCACTCCGTGGCGAAGCCGCCGGTCGCGTCGGCGGTGACGTCGCGGATGGCGCGCCCGTCGTTGATCGAGCGATCGGTCGACCAGCGCCGAAGCGATCCCGTCACGAGCCCCGATGCTGTGCTGGTGTTGACCGCCACCTGGCAGCGGCAACCGGGGCACTCCGTCCAGTGATATCGCACGTTCGTTTTCTCCCGCAGCTCAGCTGCTCGTCTTGTCCCAGGCGCGCCGGGTCGGCGTCGTTGTCGGGGTTTCCCGGCTGGCCGTGCGCGGCGCGGGCTCGCCGCGCTGCAGGGGCTCCCCGCGCATCTGCTTCAACGCCTTCTTGCGCTCGTACATGACGCGGTCGGCCGTCTCGATGGCCATATCGAGCGGCACCCGGCTCGAGAAGGGGGTGACGCCCACGGAGGCGGCGACGAACTTCTTGTAGGCCCGCGTCGCGGAGCGCTGAGACTGGCGCACCTCTTCGATCTTGGAGGGGAGCATGTAGAACCGCTTTTTGGCGACCTCCTGGTCCATGCCCGGGAGCACGACTAAGAACTCGTCGCCACCCCATCGGATCAGGTAGTCGTCGCCGCGGATCAGCTTCTTCACGGCGGCGGCGACTGTCCAGATCGCCTTATCGCCCTCCTCGTGACCTTCCTTGTCGTTGATGGTCTTCAGTCCGTCAACGTCGATCAACACGATCGAGCCGCCGGCGGGCTCGCGAGCGAGCGTCGGGCGGAGGTCGTCGAGGAAAAACCGGTTGTAGGCCTCCGTCAGGGGATCGATCTGCGCGCGGCGCTTCGACCGCTGGGTGTCGTCGACCGCCCGCGCGTGCACGGTGGTCAGCTTCCGTTCTGTGTCTTCCATGGCCCAGATGATCAGTCCGATGCCGAAGAGCATCTGAAGAAAGAGGTCGTAGAACCCGGAATAGGAGAGGAAGGGGAACACCTGACTGTTGCTCGCCGAGATCGCGAAGAAAACGACGTATGCCATCTGCATCAGCGTCGTGCTTGCCGCGAGCCCGCCGGAGAAAGTCTTCCCGAGGCCGGCGCCGCGGCTGCGGAAGATCAGGACGGTGATGACAAACCAGGCGATTGCGCTGACCGCCATGTGGATCGCAAGGAAAAGGTATCCGGTTCGAAACAGGGCGACGATGGCGAACGAGACGACGAGCCCGACGAGAGCGGCGGTGCGAAGCGGTTTCCCGAGGGAAGATTCGTGCTCCATCCGGTCCGCGGCCACGATCAACGAGACCAGATAGAGCAGCGTGAAGTACTCGTAAGGCAGATTCGCGAAGGGAATTGCCCCCTCGGGAAGGAGAAGAAAGGACGTCAGCGCCACGAAGAGAAAGAGCCAGCCGTACCCCGCGGCGTTTAAGACTGTGGTTCCGCCTGACCTCGAAAGGTAGAGAAAGATGAGGGCGAGCAGGCCGGCCCCGATTGTCTGAACGTACAGGCCGAGATGCGAAATTGCCATGGGGGTCTGTCGAAGCTTAACGCTTTCCGGCGGAAAAGGTCAGCGGGCGTTCATCCGCGCACCGACGCGGTGGAAGATCTCGCCGGGCCCGGAGGAGCGGCAATCCCGCCACGGAGCGACCGCTTCGTTGCAGACGACCGGAATCCAGGAAAAGCTGTTCGGGCCCCGCAGCTGCACTCCGCGGGTCGGCCGGCCGCCGCCGCTCGGAAGCGCCAGAGAATCCACGCCTTCGGGGGCGCCTTCGAGCTCCATACGGAACGTTGCCTTCCTGATGTTCAGGACCACCGGATCGGAGGAGGCGAGGGCGATCTCCATCGGCTCTCCTTTGCCGCTCGTCCAGTTTCCGACCAGGCCGTTCGTGGCGAGCTCGTCGGCAGCCGTCTCGAAGATCCGAAGAACTCCTTCCGTCATGTGCATGGCGCCGGAGTAGAAGCCGTCGAGGGAAGCGGAGTGGCCCGAGAGGACGGCCTCTCCCGGAACGGGGGCCCCTCCGGCGAGGGTCAACCGGAGCCGCACGGGCGGTGTCTGCGACCCCAGGGTCAGCACCACGTCGCGCCCTTCCGGGGAGGCGTCGCGCGCGGTGACGGGCAGCAGATCCTCTTTCCCGGGCACGCCGAGGCGCACGGCGAAGAGGCCTTCCGCGGAATCGGTGATGATCTGAAGCCGCGGACCCCGCTTCAACGGGCCGAGATCGTAACGGGCGTAGAGGCTCTCGAGCGAGCTCTTCTGGTAGAGCCGTGTGGGATACCAGGACGGAATCACCAGTCCGCGGATCCTGGTTTCGCTTCTCGCAGGATCGGGTTCGAGTTTGAATCCCGCGTAGCGGAAGCTCTCCACCTGGTGGTGCGTCCCGTCCGAAATTTCGCGGGTCCTCTCCCGTCGATACTCGGCCGGAGCGTCGGGGGAGGGACGGTCCCAGGCGTAGTCCCACCCACCCCGTTCGCCGCAGCCAGGCAGCGGTCCCGAGCGGGTCTCCACCGGCACCCGCAACAGAGAGCGATCCCGGAATCGCCAGATGCTGCGGCATTCGAGGGTGTCGCCCGCGCTCGCCGCCACGACTTCGAGGAGCGCTCCGGCGCTGCCGAGACTCCCCGTCGCGAGGGAGACCGCGGCCGCTCCCCCCGCGGGCAGGGGAGACTCCGCGCGCGCGACCACCTTGCGCGACGATCCCGAGCGGACCTCGAGAAGCACCGTCTTTCCGTGGACCGCCGCGGTGACCGTTTCGAGAGTCCCGTCCCCGTCGAGATCGACCGCGACGGACTCGGGAGGCGGCGCGGTGGCCGCGAAGAGAACGAGCGTCAGCGGGAGGATCATGGCCGCGCGATCAGGCGAAAGTCGCCGTCGTCAGGACGGGGCCGCCTCGCTTCGCCGCGCCTGCGGGCTCGCAAGTCCCGGACACTTCGCAGTCCGCAGATTCTCAGCTTCCCGTCTTCTGAACGGCGCCTTCGGCCGCGGCAAATCCGATGCGGCTGTGAGTTCCGTCGCAATACGGCTTGTTGACCGAGGCGCCACACCGACAGAGGGACACCGCGCGCCCCTCTTCGATCACGGTTTCGTTTCCCTGCGGATCCGTCAACCGGGCTGGACCTGTCACGCGATACGGCCCGTTCGGATTCACGCGAATCGTGCAATCGGCCATGAAGGCTCTCCTTGTGCAAGCCTTCAATTGTAGCTTGGGTCGTTCGCCACACCGTGCGCGGAGCGGCCGCCGTGCTACCCTGATGGAAATCCTTGCGCGCGTTTGAAAAAGCTCCTCCGGATATTCAGGAGATTCTGACCAAGCCCATCCGGGAGCTCGGTTTGAAGCTCGAGGGCTCCCCTCTCGAGCGCTACGTCCTGAAGCTTTCGCGCGAGCTCGAGCGAAAGGGACTGAAGCGGTTCCGGCCCGGGTGCTATCTGACCGACGAGTGGGGATGTCCGTCCGGTGAGCCGGTGATCGGGATCCCGTTTTATCTGGCCGACCCGAAGCTCGCACGCCTCGAGAAGGAGATGAACGATCTCGAAGATGAGCGCGAGATCCTGATGTATTTGCGTCACGAAGCGGGACACGCGTTCAACTACGCCTACGAGCTCTACAAGACTCCCGAATGGCGGGACCTGTTCGGCCCTTTCCGGCGTCCTTATCGCGACGATTACAGGCCGGTCCCTTTCTCGCGCCGCTTCGTGCGGCACATCGCCGGGTGGTACGCGCAGAAGCACCCGGACGAAGATTTCGCCGAGACGTTCGCGGTCTGGCTCACACCGGGTTCGCAGTGGCGGCGGCGATACCGGGGATGGCCGGCGCTCGCGAAGCTTCGCTACATCGACCGGGTGGCGCGGCGCGTCCGCGACCAGGCTCCCGTCCGCGAGCGGGGAGCGACCGACATCACGGTCGACGAAATGGATACGACGGTGGGGGAGTTCTACGACGGGAAAATCGAAGAGAAGTCCGCTTCCGTCGTGGAGCTCCCGCTCGACAGCGACCTGACGGACATCTTCCAGGTGTCGAAGCGGCGGCGCAAGGGCGTCCGGCCCGCCGCCGACCTCCTTCGCGAAAATCGCAAATCGATCATCGACAAGATCGCCTACTGGACCGGCGTCGCCCGCCCTCTGGTCAAACAGATCGTCGAGGCCATCGCTCACCGCGTCGGCGAGCTCGGCCTCGTAGCCGACGTTCGCTGCGAACCCGAGCACCTGACGGAGGTGACGGCGTATGCCACGGCGCTCGCGATGAATTACCTGACCAGAGGAAAGTCCGTGCAGCGTTGACCGGGAGGACCGCATGAGCAACTCGCTCCGGGAGAAGACGAAAGTCGCGATCCTCTATGACCTCTGGGAGGAGACACCGCCCGAGGCCGAGCCGGCGGAGCCGCCGCCGCCGAAGGGGAAGAAGCCGGGAACCCGCCGGAAGCGCAAACGCGAGAAGCCCGACCGCGAAGAGGTGTTCGATGCGCTCGAAAAGCTGGGGCATGAGCCGTCCTACCTCGTGCTCGACGGACGCTCCCAGACGCTCGCCGCGGTCGCGCGGGCGGACGTGGACCTCGTCTTCAACCTGACCGAGTCCTACGCCGGAGACGACACGAAGGACATGAACATCGCGGCGTACCTCGACCTGATCGACAGCCCCTACACCGGGGCCGGTCCGCATGCTCTTTATCTCGCGCAGGACAAGAGCCTCGCGAAAAAGATTTTCGCGTTTCACGACATACGGACGCCGTACTTCGCGACGTCCTATCGCGGGAAGCTCGACCACGCGCACGACATCTCGT
>JBDUBI010000082.1:0-25597 GCA_040004225.1 Acidobacteriota bacterium | reverse complement strand
GGACGGGGACGGTTTCGAGGACGATGCCGAGGTTGTTCGCGCCAGCGTTCCGCACGACGTCCATCAGCGTCGCCACGTCGCCGTAGGCAACCGAGTCGTCCGCCGAGAAGAAAACGGTCTTGTCGCGCCGATTCTTGAGGTTGTCGGCGAGCTGGGTGGCGAGCTGCTGCGCCGTCAGCTCCTGCTTGTTCAGGAAGATCTTGTTGTTTGGCATCAGCGAGACGACCAGCTGGTCGGGAGGGATGTCCGCGATGTTGGTCGGCGGCGCCTTGGGGGGCACCTTCACGTCGTACCCCATCTGGAGGAGGGGCGTGATGACCATGAAGATGATGAGAAGGACGAGAACGACGTCCACGAGCGGGGTGATGTTGATGTCGCTCTTGTAGTCGTTCGAGCCTCCCGCTGCCATTGACATGTGACGGATCTCCTTCGGTTTCTTTGAAAGCTACTTCGAGGCCGGGGCGGCCGCGCCGGGCTGCGGCATGCCCTCCGCCTTCTTCTGGGTGATCAGGCCGACGTTCTGGAACCCGGCGTCCTTGGTGATCCGCATCACTTCCTTGACCTCGCCGTATTTCAGCCGCTGGTCGGCCTTGATCACGAGGTCCGTCTGCGGGGCCCGCTGGTACATCTCTTCGAGCGTCTTCTGGAACTCGACTTTTCCCATCGGGTTTTTCTCGGAAAGGTAATACGCCGGGGGTGACGCGAAGCTGACCGTGACCACCTTCTGTTTGTCGCCCTCCGGTTTCTTGTCGGGATTCCGGGTTTCCGGCAGCTGCACGCTGATCCCGTTTTGAAGGAGCGGCGTGACGACCATGAAGATGATCAGAAGCACGAGACAGACGTCCACCAGCGGTGTGACGTTGATGTCGCTTTGAATTTTGTTGCGGACGCCGCCGCCTCCCACGCCCATCGGATACCTCCGGGGAAAGTGTGTCTAAGCCGTGCGCTGAGCCTGCGCTCCGCGGCGCTTGATGAAGTAATCGAGAAGCTCCGACGCGGAATTGGACATTTCGACCTGGAATCGCTCGATCTTGTTCATGAAGATGTTGAAGAGCCAGACCGCCGGGATCGCGACGAAGAGTCCCAGGGCTGTCGTGACCAGCGCTTCCGCGATTCCGGTCGAAACCGCCGCGATGCCTCCGGAGCCCGTCAGCGCCATTCCGCGGAAGGCGTTGATGATTCCGATGACCGTGCCGAAGAGGCCGATGAAGGGCGCAGTCGTGCCGATCGTCGCGAGGCCGGAGAGGCCCTTCTTCATGTCGGCGGTCGTGACCAAAGTTTCCCGCTCGATGGCCCGCTCGGCCGCTTCGATCGGGTCGTGCCCCTGAATGTTCGTGGCGCCGGAAGCCATGTCGTTGTGGAACTCGTAGAGTCCCGCGGAGACCACGCGCGCGAGGTGGCTGTTCTTGAACTTCTTCGACGAGTCGATCGCCTCCTGGAGCTTGTCGTTCTTCAAGAACCCGGTCACCAGGCGCGCGAACGCGAGCGACTGCTTCTTGGCCTTGTTGTAGTAGATGAATCGCTCGACCGCGACGGTCAATGAGTAGACCGACATGAGGATGAGCAGAATGCTCACCCCCTTCGCGAGCGGTGTCATCGTTTGCCAGAGAGTGACGGGATCAAAACTCATGAAGCTCTCCTTGTCATTCGGTAATCTTTATCCGGCAGCTCGCGACGACGATCTGCAATCCTAGTGCAAGTTGAAGGTGACGGTCACGGTCAGGTAAACGCGGACGGCTCTGCCGTTTAAGGTGGCGGGCTTGTATTTCCAACCCGAAACGGCCCGGACGGCCGAAGCGTCGAGCAGAGGATTGACCGATTTCAGCACCTTGACCTCTTCGACGCTGCCGCTGGCGGTGATGATCGCTTCTAAGATGACCACACCCTCCATACGGGCCTTGCGGGCCGCCTCCGGGTACGTGGGCTCTATTTTGCTCTGAAGCGAAGGCGCCTTGACCTCGCCGCCGACGCGCAGCGGCTCGTCGCCGCCGCCCGCGCCCCCCGTCCCGCCGACGACACCTCCAAGGACACCGCCCGGGACGCCTCCCTCGACGCCGCCTTCCACACCCCCCTCGACGCCGCCGGTGGAGGGCGCCTCGGGCGCGGAGGGAGCGACCGGAATCTTCTCGGGGATGATGGTCGGCTGCACCATCTCCGCGGAGCGGACTGGCACCTGTTTCTGGACTTCGACCGCCTTCGGGGCGGCCTTCGGCGCGGCCGGAGGAGGAGGCGGGGGCGGGGGAGCTGCGGCATAGAAGGTGACGGGGATCGGAGGTTCCGGAACGTCGTCAACGAACCAGATCGACGCGCCCACGATGAGTCCGATCACCACCGCGTGAATCGCGACTGAAACGGGCAGAGTCAGCGCCGTCTTCGCCCCGCCGCTGCGGTTGCCCGATTCGATCAGAACATCTTCGAACATGTCTCTCCTCCCGACTGGCAGGACACCGGATCTACTTCGCCGGTTCCGGCGTCGGCGTGGTGGCAGCAGCCTTCTTACGCAATTCGAGTGCCTGTTGCCGGTAACGGTCAGCCGCCGCGATGTCTTCCTGCTGCTTGGCGGGGTCCGTTTCGACCTTCGCCTTCTCGCGATAGAGGAGGTTGATGTAAGTCAGCGCGTCGAAATAGTCGGGCTTCAGCTGGAGCGCCTTCTCGACAGCGTGGAGCCCCGTGTCGACGATCTGCGTGCGGGTGGCCGGGTCGATGTCCGGGTAGTGGTACGACCGGTCCCACGCCTGGACCCCGATCATCACGTACGCCTCCGCGTTGTCGGGCTCCAAGGCCGTCCGCTTGTTCAGCCACTCGAATCCCTGCTTGAAGTCCCCCTTCTTGAAGTACATCGCCGCGAGGGACTGGATGGCCTTGGTGTCGTTCGGGGTGGTCTGCAGCCGCTGCTTGTAGAAGGCGATGGCGTCGTCGTACCGGTCTGTCGAGAGATACATCGAGACCAGGAACTCGTTCGCCCGCTTGTCCTCGGGGTGCGCCGCCAGGTACGTCTTCAGGTTCTCGATCGCCTTGGCGGCGAAGTCGAGGTCCTTCGGGTGTTTGGAACCGGGCTGGTACATCGCCATGTAGGCGAGCCCGATGCTCTTCTGGAGCTTCGTCTGGGACGGGTCGAGGCGAGAGGCGTTTTCGTAGCTCGCCAGGGCCGAGGGGTAGTTGCCGCTCTTGAAAGCCTCGTTGCCTCGCTTGACTTCCTGCCGGGCCTCGATCTTCTTGCATCCCGCGAAAGCAACCGTCGCCAGGAGCAGAAGAGCGGCCGCGGCGGAGCGAAAACGTCGACTTGGCATTCTGGGATGCTCCTCTGCTCTATCTCTTTTCATGCTCTTTTCATGGCTTTTCAACGCTTTCCGGAGCCCCGGGGGACCTTCCGGAGAGGCGAATTCTGTTGAATTCCCCGGGACAAAGCAACATCGTTTTTTTGAGCCCCTGGCCCGGACGGGCGAAGAGCGCCCCGGCGGGGAATAATCGCGCAAGCGCGGGCGCTTGTCGTCCCGCAGGAGGCTCATTTGAAGATACCTTTCGCCCTCGTCGGGCTGCTCGGAGCGACAGTCGCGCTGGCGCAGGCTTCTAAGCCGTCTTCCGCACCAGCGCCGATGCCTCCTGTCGGCGAGCGGGTCGAAGTCCACATCAGCAACGTCGAAGTCGTGGTCACCGATTCCAAGGGCAACCGCGTGACCGATCTGACCAAGAACGATTTCGAGGTGTTCCAGGACGGAGTGCCGCAGGCGGTCGAGAACTTCTATGCCGTGGGGGGCGGGAAGGTCACATTCGGAGACGGAAAGAGCGAGCCGCTCGAGACGGTCGAGGCGCGCGGTGACTTTCCCCAGGAGATCAAGGCCCGCTTTATCCTCTACATCGACAACCTGAACATCTCCCCTCAGAACCGCAACCGGATGTTCGGAAAGTTGAAGGACTTCGTCTCGAAGAACGTGGGGCCGCGCGCGGAGGCGGAAGTGATCACCTTCAACCGTTCGCTCAAGGTGAAGCGCAAGTTCACCGCCGACCCGACGGAGATCCTGGCCGCCCTCGAGGACATCGAGCGGGAGACGGGCGGGGGGACGTCCACGGCGGGGGAGCGGCGCGACAGCCTCCACCGGATCGACGAGTCCCGCTCACCCGACGAAGCCACCCAGATCGCCCGGCAGTACGCGCGCTCCCTGCGAAACGATCTCGAGTTCGACGTCGACGCCTTAAAGAACACCTTGAACGCTCTGGCGGGGGTCAAGGGGCGAAAGGTGCTCGTTTACGTGTCCGAAGGACTGCCGTCCACCGCGGGCATGGAGCTGTTCGACGCAGTCCAGAAGAAGTACCAGCAGGGCGCGTCGACCCTGGAAGCGTTCGAGTTCGACATGAGCGGTAAGTACGCGGGCATCGTCCAGGCCGCCAACGCGCAGGGCGTGACGATCTGGGCCCTCGACGCCTCGGGGCTGACCGTCGACGAAATGATCACGGCGGAGAACCGCAGCTTCCAGACACGCCCGAGCGATTTCCTCATGCGTCAGAACTCCCAGGCGCCCCTCCAGATGCTGGCCGAGCAGACCGGAGGGATGGCGTCGATCAACACGAACAGCTGGGAGAACAGCTTGAACGAGCTCGGGAAGGATTTCTCGAGCTTCTATTCGCTCGGATATCGAACCTCGCGATCGGCGGTGGATCGCCCGCACTCGATCACCGTCAATGTGAAACGCAAAGGGATGCGGACGCGCTTTCGCAAGACGTTTCTGGAGAAAACTCCCGAGACGCTGGCCGCCGAGGCCGTCCAGGCGAGTCTCTTCTATCCCCGCGACGACAACCCGCTCGGGATCCACGTGACACTCGGCGCGCAGAAGCCCTACAACGACGAGAATTTCGCGATTCCCGTGCGGATTGCGATTCCCATCGGCAAGCTCGGCCTGCTTCCGACCGGCGACCGCTACGAGGGGGCGTTCTTCGTGTACGTCATTGCGCGCGACGCGGCCGAGAAGCAGTCGGACCTCGCGATCCAGCGGCAGCCGGTGGCGGTCCCGTCGAAGGACCTCACGGCGGCGCAGGGAAAAGACTGGTTCTACGACTTCACGATGACCGTCGGGCCCGGCAGCCAGCGGATCGCGATTGCGGTGCGGGACGGAAGCACCGGGGCGACCTCGTATTTTCAGAAAAACCTGTTTGTTTCTCTGCTGCCGAAAGAGGCGAAAAAGGAAGACAAGCCCAAAACCCACTAGGCGCGGGGCCTTCCGCCGGCCGGTCGCGCGGATCGCTCGACTCTTCGCGGTTTATCCCGCCCCTCCCGCTCCCGCCCGGTGGCGGCGGCGATGCCATCCGGGGCGTCCGCCCGGTCCCGCGGGCCTGTGCCTGCGGACCGCTTCCCGAGCTCGATCTCTCCCGTTACGATACGGCCATGCGGGCTCGGCCGTCCCTCGTCCTCTTCGCGCGTGTCCCTGTCGCCGGACGCGTCAAGACGCGGCTTGCCCCCCGACTGACCAACGAAGGCGCCCTGCGGCTCTACCGCGCGTTTCTGGAAGATGCTGCCCGGCTCTACGGGGCGTTCCCGGCGTGGGAGCCTGTTCTCGCCGCTGAGCCCGATCGCGACGCTCCGGAGCTGGCCGCGCTTTTCCCGGCCCCCTGGCGCCGGGAGTCGCAACACGCCGGAGGCCTCGGCGAGAGGCTCGCGGCGGCATTCTCCCGTGAGTTCGCGCTCGGGGCGCCGGCGGCTGTCGCCGTGGGGTCGGACCATCCCGCCCTTTTCCGTCAAACGGTCGCGGACGCCCTCGACCGCGTCGCCTCCGGCGGGGCCGCCGCCATCCCCGCCGAAGACGGAGGCTACTGCGCGATCGCGTTCTCCGCCGACTCTCCGTGGGAGGAGGCGCTGCGGGAGATTCCCTGGTCGACGGACGCGGTCCTCGAGACCACGCGCCTCCGGCTCGCGGCTTGCGGCGTCGAACTTTCGATGCTTCCCTCCGGCTACGACGTGGACCGTCCCGACGATCTCGACAGGCTGCGGCGGGATCTCTCCGCGCGGGATCCGCAATCCCCCGACTTTCCGGCGGCCACGGCGCGGGCCCTGGCGGAGCTTCCATGATTCCGGTCGTAAATGCCCGGCAGATGCGCGCCGCCGATGCCGCCGCGATGCGAGCCGGCATTCCCGCCCTCGAGCTGATGGAAAACGCCGCGTCGGCTCTCGTGACCGAGATCGGCGCCCGGTTCCCGGACTGGCGCCGCGTGGTGGTCGTCTGCGGGCCCGGAAACAACGGGGGCGACGGTCTCGCGGCCGGACGGCTCCTGGCGGCCGGCGGCGTGTCGGCCACCCTGTTCACGATGAATCCTCCCGCGGAATATCGAGGTCCCGCCGCCCGGAACTGCGTTCTCGCGGAAGAGGCCGGCCTCGAGATCGCCTCCCTCGTGTCCCGCGGCGGCTGGAACAGGCTCCGGGAATCCCTGCAGCATTGCGATGGCGTCCTCGATGCTCTTTTCGGGACGGGACTTTCCCGCGCGCCTCGCGGCCGCGCCGCTCGCGTGATCGCCGAGGTGGCCCGTGCCGGCCGTCCCGTCCTGTCGGCCGACGTCCCCTCGGGTCTGTCGTCGGATTCCGGCGAGCCTCCGGGCAAATCGATCCAGGCGGTCTCCACGGTCGCGTTCGGGGCTCCGAAGTTCTGTCACGTGCTTCCCCCCGCGCGGGGGCGGTGCGGCCACGTCGTCGTCCGGGACATCGGGATCCCGGAAGCGGCGCTCGAGCGGCAGAAGAGCCGCGTTCGCATCGTCGAGCATCGTGACGTCGCCCGCCTTCTTCCGGCACGGCCGCCCGGGTCGAACAAAGCGGACTTCGGCCGCCTCGCCATCATTGCCGGTTCGCGGGGCAAAGCGGGCGCGGCGATCCTGGCGGCGCGCGGGGCTCTCCGATCGGGAGCGGGCCTGGTCACGATCTTCTGCCCGGACTCGATCGAAAGCGTCGCGGTGTCGGGGGTTCCCGAGTCGATGACGCGAGCCCTCCCGGAGCGCGACGGGACTCTCGGGCCCGAAGCGGCGGAGGTCCTTCTGGCGGCGCTCGCCGGTTTCGACGCCGCGGTCGTCGGCCCCGGCCTCTCGGAAAGCGAGGGGGTGCGCGCCGTGCTGTCCGCTCTTCTCGGGACTCGGCTGCCGCTCGTCTGCGACGCCGATGCGCTGAACGCCTTCTCCGGCCGCCCCGAGGCCTTCTCCCGCCGGAGGGCCGCGACGGTCCTGACGCCCCATCCGGGTGAGGCCGGCCGCCTGCTTTCGCGGACCGCGCGGCAGGTGCAGGGCGACCGTCTCGGGGCCGTCACTCTTCTGGCGAAGGAGAGCCGATCGATCGTCGTCCTCAAGGGGGAAGGGACGCTGACGGCGAACCCCGCGGGGCGCGTGACGGTCAACCCGACGGGCAACCCTCTCCTCTCCGCCCCCGGTTCGGGCGACGTCCTGGCCGGGGCGGTCGGAGCGCTTCTGGCCGCCGGTCTCGACGCGGAGGACGCGGCGATCGCCGCCGTCTATCTGCACGGAGCGGCCGGAGACCTTCTCGCGGAGACCTTCGGAGACAGCGGAATGCTGGCCGGCGAGCTCGCGGATGCGCTTCCGGCGACGCGTCTCGCTCTTCGTACCGCGGCGCCCCGGGAGGGCCGGTGATCCGCGAGCTCCTGTCGCTGTCTCCCGAGGAAACCGAGGAGGCGGGGGCGCGGCTCGGGAGCAGCCTTGGGAGCGACGACGTCGTCTACCTGCAAGGCGATCTCGGCGCCGGGAAGACCTGCTTCGTCCGCGGCCTCGCGCGCGGCCTGGGGGCGGCTCCTCGCGAGGTGGCGTCTCCGACGTTTGCGATCGTTCACGAGTACGCCGATCCCGGCGGGCGCCTCGTGCTCCGGCACGTCGATCTCTACCGCCTGGAGGATCGCGCGGCGGATCTAATGTCCGTCGGCGTCCCGGAGGCCCTCGGCGGGGCCCCCGTCGCCATCGAGTGGCCGGGGCGGGCCATACGCACTCTTCTCCCGCCGACGATCGAGATCGTCATCGAGCGCGCGGCCGGAGAAACGCGAAGGATCCGGGTCGGACGGACGGAGGGAGTCCTGACTCCCGACCCGGGGCGCGCGTCCTAGAACGCGAAGACGAACCCTCCGTTGACGTCCCCGTTCGTCAGCCAGTCGCGCCGGTCGCTGTTGCAGTCGTCAAAGAAGGAGTCGCACCGGCCGCCGTTATTCCGATTCCGGAGCCGGGTGCCGTAGTACCGGCCGTCGAAGCGCATTCCAAAGTTCGGCGTGAACATTGTCTTCACTCCCACCGCGGCGCTGGCCGTGAACTTGTTCTCGCTGCTCGCCGGCGATCCCTGCACGTGCGGGTCGAGTCGCGCCGCTCCCGCACCGAGGCTCAGGTACGGCGTCACGCGCCGATTGTGGCCGAAGTTGAAGGTCAGGTACCCGAGGTAGTAGTCGATGTCGAGGCGGCCCAGGCGCCTCGATCCGTCTCCGAAGAGCTCGCCGCCTTCGTGGGTGGCGAAGAAAGTTTCCGCGCGGGAGTACTGAAGCTCGAGCTCGAGCGAGCGCGTGACGTTGAACCCGATCCGGCCGCCGTACGTGACGTGATCATCGACATCGACGTCCGATGTAAAAAGCGCGTTCGTGCCGCGGGAGAACCGGCCCCCGAAGAGGTAGCCGCCGAACGGGTTGATCTCGACCGCGGTGCTCGATCGCGACTGGGCTGACAGGGCCGTGGCGGAAAGGATCAGGACGAGAAGCGACAGGGATGCGATCCGGGTCTTCATGGAGCCTCCATTGGGTGTGGCCGGGCGCCCCCCCACGGGGCGCGGACGGGGGGAAGATGCAAGGTCGGGGCCGGGGGCGGGGTCGTTGGTCTTGAGGAGAACGGTCGGCTGTGTTTCCAGGGGATTCCCCGAAGGGGTCGCGGGCTGGTCGGTCGGGCTGGTTTTGAAGAGGACGGTCTGGCCGCCGCAGTCCGGGCGGCGGCGTCCGTGCCGCGCGGTTACCGCGCTCCCTTCTTCTGCACTTTCAGGTGTTTCTCGATGATCTGCTTCCACTTGCCCTCGACTTCGGCGGAGTAGCCGACCTGGTTGTCCAGAAGCGTGCGGTCCGGTCCGATCAAAAACGTGGAAGGGATTCCTAGAGCGGTCATCTGTCCCGCGTCTTCCGGAGACGCGTAATAGATGGGAAGGGAGATGTTGTATCGCTTCATGAACGGCTCGATGCGCTTGCGGTCGGCGTCGATGTTGACGGCGACGACGACGAAATTCCGGTCGCTGTAGCGGTCGTACATCCGTTGCACGACGGGGAGTTCGAGACGGCAGGGGCCGCACCACGTGGCCCAGACGTTGACGAGGACAACGTTTCCCTTCAACTGCGACAATCGCACCGCCCCGCCCTCGGCGCCGGCGAACTCCAGATCCGGGAAAATACGCGCGTCCTCTGCGGAAACGCCGGCCGCGCAGGCCGCGAGCACGAAGGCAAGCAGGAAGGATCGCATCGGTCCTCCGGAACAGCATTTCCGCGGTTCTTATTTCCCGGATCGTTCGCGAACGTCGGTCTCAGAATAAGCCCGATCCGGTTTTTGCGGCGGGGCGCCGTCCGGCGCGACCGCGGGAGGCGCATGATAGAAGGCGGCCCATGTCCGACGCCGCTCCTGCCCTCCTCGCCCGCGTGCTGCGCGGGGGCAAAACGGAGTCCCTGCACCGCGGCTCCGTCGCCGTTGTCGACGAGGACGGCCTCCTCGTGGCGTCGTGCGGAGAACCGGGAGCGGACATCTACCTGCGTTCGGCCGCAAAACCGTTCCAGGTGATGCCGCTCCTCGCCGCCGGCGGCGAAAGCGCGTTTGCGCTCCACGACGACGAGATCGCCCTGATGTGCGCATCCCACGGGGGAGAGCCGAGGCACGTGCGGGTCGCGCAGAGGATTCTGGACCGGGGGGGGTTCGGCGTTGCCGACCTGGGCTGTGGCGCGCACTTTCCGATGCACGAACCGTCGGCGCGCGCGCTGATCGCCGCGGGGAGAAAGCCTTCCGCCCTCCACAACAACTGCTCCGGCAAGCACGGGGGACTTCTTCTGACCTGCCGCCTCCTGGGCCTCCCTTCGCGCGGCTACTGGGAGCCGTGGCATCCCCTGCAGGCGGAGATCCTGGCCCGCGTCTCGGAGTTTACGGGCGTCCCGTCCGCATCGATCGGGGTCGCGGTGGATGGGTGCAGCCTGCCGGTCTATTTCCTTCCGCTGGCGGCCCTGGCCCTTTCGTACGCCCGGCTGCTCGCCCGAGGGTGGCCGGGAGAGGGCGGCGCGGCGGCGGCCAGGGTCGCCCGGGCGATGACCGCGAGTCCGGGGATGGTCGCGGGGCGGGACCGCTTCACGACGGATTTTCTGGAAGCCGGCGCGGGGAAGTGGATCGGCAAAGAGGGCGCCGAGGGGGTCTACGCGGTGGGGCTCAAGGCGCGCGGAAAAAAAGAGAAGTCGATCGGGATCGCATTCAAGATCGAAGATGGGTCGTCCCGCTCGCGCGACGCCGTCTGTCTCGCCATCCTGGAGCGGCTTGGCCGGCTCGATCCCCGGACGAAATCCCGGCTGGCGCGATGGCGCCGTCCTGAGATTCGTAACGTGAAAGGGCTGGCGGTCGGCGAAGTGCGCGCAGAGGTTTCCCTCTCTCTCGATGGATAATCTCACCGGAGAAATCAGCCCGAAAATGCCTTTCCCGCGCACCCTGGCCGCCGCCGCGCTCTGCCTCGTCTTCGCCTGTCCGGCCTGCGTGACGAGCCGCCGGGTCGTCGAGTCGCTGACGGCAAACTGCCGGGAGGTGCAGCCCGGAGTCGCGAACGAGATGATCCGCGACAATCCGCGCGCGCTTCTGCTCGACGTGCGCCACGGGGACGAATTCTCGGCCGAGCTGCCGCACCTTCAGCGCTGCCGGGAAGTCCCCCTCTCGGAACTGCCGCGCCGGTACTCCGAGATCGGGGCGTGGAAAAAGGAGACGATCGTCATCTTCAGCCGCGACGGAACCGATGCCGCGTCGGCCTGCGAGTTCCTGGCGCGGCAGGGGTTTCTCTACGTCTCCCACGTCGAAGGCGGTGTCGCCGAATGGCAGCGGAGAAGGTTCGGACTGTTTGGCGGATCGGGGGGCTGACCGTGGCTTTTCGGAATCTCGGCGCGTTTCTCGAGAGGCTGGAGTCGCAGGGAGATCTGGTCCGGATCAAGGCGCGCGTGTCGGCGCGCCTCGAGATCGCGGAGATCGCGGACCGGGCGGTGAAGGCGGGCGGGCCGGCCCTGCTCTTCGAGAACGTGTCGGGCTCCACGGTACCGGTGGCGATCAACGTGTTTGCTTCTCAGCGGCGGATGCTCGCGGCTCTCGAGATCGATTCCTGGCAGGAGTGGGAGCAGCGGCTGGAATTCTTTCTGGACCCGAGGGCGCCGGAGGGAATCCTGGACAAGCTCAAGGCCATTCCCCGGGTGACGGAGCTCGCTTCCGTCTTTCCGAAAACGGTGCGTTCCGGCGCCTCCCAGGAGGTCGTCTCGACGGGCGAGGAGGTGGACCTGACCGCGCTGCCGATCCTGACCTGCTGGCCGCAGGACGGGGGACCGTTCGTGACGATGCCTCTCGTCATCACGAAAGACCCGTCGACCCAAAAAACGAACGTCGGCATGTACCGCATGCAGGTCTACGACCGCAATACGACCGGAATGCACTGGCAGAAGCATAAGGATGGCGCGGGGCAGGCGCGCGGCTACGAACGCGACGGGCGGCGCATGGAAGTGGCCGTGGCGATCGGGTGCGATCCCGCCACCGTCTTCTCGGCGATCGCGCCTCTTCCGCCGGGGGTTTCGGAATTTCTCTTCTCCGGGTTCGTGCGCGGCGAGGCGGTCCCCCTCGTTCGCGCGCGGACGGTCGACCTTCTTGTTCCGGCGGAGGCGGAGATCGTCCTGGAGGGTTACGTGGATCCGGGCGACCGCCGCCGCGAAGGTCCTTTCGGCGACCACACCGGCTATTACTCGCTCGAGGATGACTTCCCCGTCTTTCACGTCACAGCGATCACGCGGCGGAGGTTTCCCGTCTACCTCACGACGATCGTGGGACCCCCTCCCATGGAAGACGGATTCCTGGGCGAGGCCGTCGAGCGCCTCTTTCTTCCGCTGGTCAAGAAGACGATCCCGGAGATCGTGGACATGCACCTTCCGGTCGAAGGCGTGTTTCACAACCTGATGGTCGTCGCCATCGACAAGCGTTTCCCGGGGCACGCGCGCAAGACGATGCACGCGATCTGGGGGACGGGGCAGATGATGTTCACCAAGGTGATCGTGGTGGTGGACCACGACGTGGACGTGCGCGATCCGGGGCGCCTCCTCTGGAAGGCGCTCGCCGCGATCGATCCGGAGCGCGACATCGAATTCGTCCATGGACCGGTCGATGAGCTCGATCACGCGTCGCCGCTGCCCTGCCTCGGAAGCAAGATGGGCATCGACGCCACCCGGAAATGGAAGGAAGAGGGGTTCGCGCGCCGCTGGCCGGACGAGATCCGGATGACGGACGAAGTGCGCGCCCGCGTCGACGCTCTGTGGTCCTCGCTCGGGATTGTCGGAGGCGGGGGGACGGGAGACCGGCGCCGCTGATCCGCCTCGGACGCTCCGGGGCCCGTGCGTCCCCCTTCCCAGCGGCGGCAGGGGCGCCCGCAATGGTCCTCTCCGGTTACAATCGTTCTCTTCATGAGGACCCTCGTCATCGACCCCGTCGCCTCCTCCCGGGACGCCTTGCGCCGCGCCCTTTCCGCGGCCGGGGAGCAGGTCCGGAGCGTCGAGGGCCTTTCAGACGCCCGGCGGATGCTGCCGGATTACGCGCCCGACCTGGTCGTCGTGGCGCTGGACGCCCCAGACGGCGACGCATCCGAGTTCTCGGAACAGCAGTCGCGCCACGAGGGCCGCTCCGTCTTCGCGCTCGTCGACGTGGATTCCCTGGAGCGGGGTGTTTCCGCGATCGAACGCGGCGCCGCCGACTTTCTCTGGCGCCCCGTGTCCGATGCGCGCGTGGCGGGGCTTCTGTCCCGGCTCCGGGAGCAGCGGGAGCGCGCGGCTTCTGCAGAAAGCGTTCGGGTGTCCCTGGTGCGCTCCGAAATGGCGGCGTCGCTGGTGGGCCAGTCTCCTCGGTGGCAGTCCGCCCTCGCGGTCATCGAGCACGCCGCGGCCGCCGACTCGCCGATCCTTCTCGCCGGAGAAGCCGGGACCGAGCAGGAAGAAATCGCGCGCGTCCTTCACGGGTTGTCGTCCCGGGGCTCGGGCGCGTTTCTGAAGATGGGGGACCTCGACGGCGCGGCCGCGCCTCCCTCTTCGGGCCGGGGCACGGTGTTCCTTCCCTCCATCGAGCGCCGGGCGCTCCCGCACCAGCAGGGGCTCCTCTCGTGGATCGAGCGCCCCGGGCCATTTCGGGCCGTCCTCGCGGTCAACGAGTCCCCGGAGGAAGCTGTCGCCGCCGGCAAGCTTCTGCCGGATCTCGTTGACGCGCTCCGCGACAGCATCGTGAACCTGCCGCCGCTGCGGGAAAGGGGCGACGACGTCGATCTTCTCGCGCGCCGTTTCCTTCTCGAAAGCGATCCCGCCGTCGCGTTCGACGCGGAGGCTCTGGACGCGCTGCGGGCCCACGACTGGCCCGGAAATGTCCGCGAACTGCGGGACGTGGTGCGCCGGGCCTCCGCGCTCGCCGATGGCGACGTCATCGGTTCGACCGTGGTTCTCTCGCTGCTCGCCGGCCCCCGGGCTCGCCGGCGGTCGCGGAGGAAGAAGCCGCCCGTGGTGAAGATTGCCGTCGGGGCCTCGCTGGCGGATGTCGAGCGCCGCCTCATTCAGAAGACGCTCGAGTTCGCCCGCGGAAGCAAGCCAAAAACGGCCGAGCTCCTGAAACTCTCTTTGAAGACGATCTACAACAAGATCAAGGAGTACGGGCTGGAGCTCTGAGGGATCCCTTTCGGATCCCGGTTTCGCTCTGCGCGGCTTCTCGCGGCGGCCCTCCTCCTCCTTCGGATTCGCCGCCTCCGCCGCGCCCGGATCGCTGCGGCGGCGACGTCGCGGTATGGTTTGAAAACGGCGCCGGGCGTTACCCGGCCGGGAGGCGGAATTGAGCGAAGGGCCCAAATCTCTCTGCGGAGTCTGTGGAAAAACGAGCACGCCGGCACACCTCACATCCGGCGAGCTCCTGCGCCCGCACATTTTTCAATCCGTGCGGGATGAGAACCCCGCCTTCGGGCCCACGGACGCGATCTGCTCGACCGACCTGAACCGGTTTCGCGCCGCGCACATGGAGCGGCTCCTCGAAGATGAAAAAGGCGAGCTTTCCGATCTCGAGGAGCAGGTGATCCGGTCCATCCGCGAGGAAGAGATTCTGACGGAGAACATCAACGAGGAATTCGAGCAGGGCTTGACGTTTGGCGACCGGGTTTCCGACAAGATC
Source organism: Acidobacteriota bacterium (assembly GCA_040004225.1). Classification (GTDB taxonomy): domain Bacteria; phylum Acidobacteriota; class Thermoanaerobaculia; order UBA5066; family Gp7-AA6; genus JALYUA01. The sequence goes on along the minus strand of JBDUBI010000082.1, from coordinate 11,191 downwards.
GCGGAGTTCGGCGGAAGCTGGCGGTTCATTCTGAGTTTCGGCGCCGTGCTGATCGCCTGGATCGTCGCGAACACGATCTTCCTGGCGCGGCGTCCATTTGACCCGTTCCCCTACATCCTGCTGAACCTGGTGCTCTCGTGCATCGCCGCCCTGCAAGCGCCCGTGATCATGATGAGCCAGAACCGGCAGGAGACGAAGGACCGGCTCCGCTCCGAGAACGACTATCGCGTCAACCTGAAGTCGGAGCTCGAAATCCGGGTGCTGAACGAACGGATGGAGCACCTGCTCAAGAAGCAGTGGCAGCGGCTCCTGGAGATCCAGGAAATCCAGACGGACCTCATCCGGCAGCTCGTCCGGGATCGTCCGCCCCGGCCCGGCCGCTGAAGTTTTGGCCGCCGGGGTCGAGGACGGTCAGGGGCCAGGCCTGACAGTGGTGCCGGAGGAGGGATTCGAACCCTCATGCCCTTGCGAGCGGGGGATTTTGAGTCCCCTGTGTCTGCCATTCCACCACTCCGGCCGGGCCGCCGATGATAGCGGTTCAAATCGTGGAAGAAAACGCCGGGGGGACCCCCCGAGGCGCCTCGCGCGCGTCCGGATTTCCGTCCGGAATGTCCGGTCCGCCTTTTCTCGTCGCGGAAAGGGTTCCGGGTTCTGGATGGGCGCGGCGGCAATCCTGGATCGTTCGCTCTAAATACTTCGGAACATGCGTTTTGCCGGGCGTCCGGCTCTCCACGAGACCGGCACGGCGCCTCTAAACGTTGCATTTTCCGACGTTTGGCCCTATAATCGGCGGTTCGGCAAGCTTCCGTTTTTTTGAACAGGAGGACTCTGTGAGCTTCAGAGTAGGAGAGAAGGTGGTTTACCCCAACCACGGTGTCTCCGTGGTGGAAAAGATCGGCGAAGGCTTCGCAACGGGGCCCGTCTCGCCTCGGAGTTTCTATCACCTCCGTCTTCTGTCGAACAACTCCAAGGTGATGGTGCCCATTGGCAACACGGACCTGATCGGCCTGCGGCGGCTGACCCAGCGGAAGGACATCACGGGCCTCATGAAGCGGCTGGCGGACAGCCGGTTTTCGGCGTCGGGCGACTGGAAGGGACGTTACAAGCAGAACCTGGACAAGATGAAGAGCGGCAAGCTCCACGACATTGCCGATGTTCTCAAAACGCTCAATTTCATCAGCTCGCGCAAGACCCTTTCGTTCCGCGAGAAGAAGATGTACGAGCGGGCGAAGTACCTCATCGTTTCCGAGATCGCCGTGATCAACGGACTCGACGAACCGGAGGTCGAGCGGCAGGTCGACCGCGCTCTGACCAAATCGGCGGCATTGAAGGCGGCTGCTCACTGAGCCCGGAGGCGCCTCGAGGGCGCCGGACCGGCGATCGCGTCGAGGATCTAAAATAGCGCCATGGGGAAAACCCTCATGGCGCTTTTCTTTTCCCTGGGCGAGAGGCCACCCATCGTGCGCTCTCTCTCGATAGCCCTGCCCACGGGTCGCGGGCCGCGGCACCTCGGCCGCCTGGCTTCGTTACCTTCTCGCGCGGAGGTCGCCCCGTGACCGAGCACGCGCCCCCGGCGCCGCGCGGGCGCCTCGCGGCCGCTTTTGCGCCTCTCTTCGTCGGGCTGCTCCTCGGGTTCATCGGCGGTTACTTCGCAGGCGGGGCCGGGCAGCCGGTGGCGCCTCGCTCCGCCAACGCGGGGACCTCCGCGGCCGGTGGCACCCTCGAGTCGCTCCGCGCGGAAATTGCCCGGGATCCCGAGAACCCCCGCCTGTGGGCCGCCCTCGGAAACGCCTCCTACGACGCCGAAGACTGGGACCACGCCATCGAAGCCTACGAAAAGGCGATACGGAAAGCGCCCAAAGATGCGGCGGTGCTGTCGGATCTCGGCGCCGCCTACCGAAACCGCGGCGAGTTCCGCCGCGCGATCTCCACCTTCGAGCGGGCCCGGGCGGCCGACCCGAATCACTGGCAGGCGCTTTTGAATCTCGTCCTCGTCCAGGCCTTCGACACGAAGGACGCGGCGGCGGCGCAGCGCGGACTGGACGAGTTGAAGCGCCGGTACCCGGACATTCCGAACACGGACAGGCTTCAGGAACAGATCTCCCGCGTCCGAGCGGGGTAGCCATGGCCCGGATCGCCATCTTCCTGTTTCTCCTCTTCGCCATACTCCTCGCGCTGAGGCTGATTGGATTTCTGCTTCGCTCCCTGTCGTCCCGCGGGCGCGAGGGCCGACCGCAGGTGCAGGGAGAAATGGTGCGAGACCCGGTGTGCGGAACGTGGATCGACCGCCGACTCGCAATGGCCGGTCGCTCCGGCAGCCAGTGGATGCCCGTCTGCTCGGAAAAGTGCCGTCGCGAGCTCGAATCCGCATGAGCGACCTGTTCGACGTTGAGCCTGTTCGTTCGCTCTCCAAAGAACCGGCCGCCGACTCCCCGCTCGCGGACCGGATGCGCCCGCGGTCGCTCGACGAGGTGGAGGGCCCGGACGAGGTCGTCGGCTCGAACGGGTTTCTGCGGCGCGCGCTCGCGGAAGACAGGATTCCGTCGCTGGTCTTCTGGGGACCGCCCGGAGTCGGCAAGACGACGCTCGCGCGGCTGATCGCGGCTCACACATCCTCTGCGTTTCTCTCGTACTCCGCCGTCGCGACGGGCGTCAAGGAGATGCGCGAGGTGCTGGAGGGGGCGCGCAAGCGGAGGGCCGCGACGGCCCAGCGCACGATCCTCTTCTTAGACGAGATCCATCGCTTCAACCGCGCCCAGCAGGACGTGTTCCTCCCGTACATCGAGTCCGGCGAGATCGTGCTGATCGGCGCGACCACCGAAAATCCCTCGTTCGAGTTGAATGGCGCTCTTCTTTCCCGCTGCAAGGTCGTCGTGCTCGACCCGCTCGCCCCCGAGGCCGTCGCCCGAATCGCCCGGCGGGCCCTGCGGGACCTCTCTCGAGGGCTCGGCGCGCGCGACTTCCGAATGGACGACGAGGCGCTCTCGTTCATCGCGCAGACCTCGGGGGGCGACGCCCGGCGCGCCTTGAATCTTCTCGAAGCCGCCGCGGCGGATGCCGAAGCCGGAAAGACAAATCGCATCGAGGCCTCCCGGCTCCGCGACCTTCTTCAGCGCAAGGTGCTCCTGTACGACAAGGCCGGCGAGGAGCACTACAACCTCATCTCCGCGCTTCACAAGTCGATGCGGGAGTCGGACCCGGACGCCACGATCTACTGGCTGGTTCGGATGCTCGAGGCGGGGGAGGAGCCGCTCTATCTCGCGAGGCGGATCGTCCGATTTGCCTCGGAGGACATCGGCCTCGCCGACACGCGCGCGCTGCGCATGGCTCTCGACGCCAAGGAAGCCTTCGAGTTCCTGGGCCTGCCCGAAGGTTCTCTCGCGCTCGCCCAGGCTGCGGTCTACTGCGCCATGGCGCCGAAATCAAACGCCCTCTACGAAGCGGAGAACGAGGCAAAACGCGACGTTGCCGAAAAGCCGGCGGAGCCAGTGCCTCCCGTGATCCGCAACGCCGTGACGCGCCTCATGAAGGAAGTCGGGTATGGAAGGGGATACCGGTACGCGCATTCGGAGCCGGAGGGCGTCGGTGGCATCGAGTGCCTCCCCGAGGCTCTCAAGGGCCGCCGGTACTACCGCCCCCGTTCGTCGGGGGAAGAGGCGGATCTCGCGCGTCGGCTCGAGCACATCATGAAGAAACGCCAGGAGAAGTGGGCGAGGGAGGAGCACGCGGCGGAGGAAGCCAGTCGCGCGCGCCGCTCGACTCGCAGTCAGGAAGAGTAGCGCTCGGTCCGCGCTGCGCGCGGGACGCCGGGGCTTGTCTAGGCTTTCTCCCCGCTGTAATTGGGCGCTTCCTTCGTGATGATCACGTCGTGGGCGTGAGACTCCTTGAGCCCCGCGGACGTGATCCGGATCATCTGGGCTCGAGTACGGAGGTCCTCGATGGTCGCGCACCCGGCCAGGCCCATCCCGCTTCGGATTCCGCCCGTCATCTGATGCACGAGAGCCTCGACGCTGCCCTTGTACGGGACCATGCCTTCGATCCCCTCGGGGACGAGCTTCGAAAGCGGGGAGCCGTTGCCGTTGGCGGTGTCGTCGGTTTCGACCGATTCCTGAAAATAACGGTCGGACGACCCGGCCTTCATCGCGCCGAGAGACCCCATTCCGCGGTAGGCCTTGAAGGTGCGGCCCTGGTACAGAATCGTCTCGCCCGGGGACTCTTCCGTTCCGGCCAGCAGGGACCCGACCATCACCAGATGCGCTCCGGCCGCGATCGCCTTGGTGACGTCCCCGGAAAACTTGATTCCTCCGTCCGCGATCAGCGGGATGCGCCCCTTCGTCGCGCGGGCGCACTCGCGGATCGCATGGATCTGGGGAACCCCGGCGCCGGTCACGACGCGGGTCGTGCAGATCGAACCGGGACCGATGCCGACCTTGACGGCGTCCGCGCCCCGCCGGACGAGGTCCCGGGTCCCGGCCTCCGTGGCCACATTCCCGGCGATGACGGGTGTCGATGGCAGCTTGCTCTTCAGCAGTTTCAGCGCGTCTAAGACCCCCTGGCTGTGGCCATGCGAGGAGTCGAGAACGAGAACGTCGACTTTGGCCTGCACGAGAGCGCGCGCGCGGTCGAGCATGTCGCGGGAGACGCCGACGGCGGCGCCGACGCGAAGGCGCCCGAGCGGATCCTTCGCGGCGTTGGGGTACTTGATGGCCTTCTGGATGTCTTTGACCGTGATCAGACCCTTGAGATTGCCGGCGCGGTCGACGACGAGGAGCTTTTCGATCCGGTGCTCGTGGAGGAGCTCTTTCGCCTGCTCGAGGGTCGTCCCGACGGGTGTCGTGATCAGGTGGTCCTTTGTCATCCGCGCCGAGATGGGAAGGTCCAGACGCGTCTCGAATCGCAGGTCCCGGTTCGTCAGAATGCCGACGAGTTTGCCGCGGTCGTCGACCACAGGCACGCCTGAGATCTTGAACCGAGACATCACGAGGAGGGCTTCCGAGATCTTCTGCTCGGGACGGCACGTCACCGGGTCCACGATCATTCCGGACTCCGACCGCTTCACCTTGTCGACCTCGGCGGCCTGAGCCTCGATCGTCAGGTTCTTGTGGATGACGCCGAGCCCTCCCTGCTGCGCCATCGCGATCGCGAGGCGGGATTCCGTGACGGTGTCCATCGCCGCGGAGATGATGGGAACGTTCAACGCGATGCCCCCGGTCAGCCGGGTCGAAAGGTCGACTTCCCTCGGATGGACGCGGGAGTGGGCCGGGAGGAGAAGGACGTCGTCGAAGGTCAGGGCCAGGGGGATCTCGCGGTCCTGAAAAGCGCGGCGGGCTGGGGCTCCCGCCCGGGGGATCTTTCTGCGGACCGCCATCAGGCGCCCGCCTCCGCTTCCGCGCCGGACGGTTTCGAGCCGCCTTTGGCGCCGCCGCCGGCGGGGCCGCCCTCGGCTCCGTGGCACTTCTTGTATTTCTTCCCGGAGCCGCAGGGGCAGGGATCGTTGCGGCCGACCTTCGGCGCCTGCCGCTGGACCGTCTCCGGCTTCGCGTCCTGTCCCCCGGATGCCGCGGCGCCGTACGAATAGTTGACGTTGGATGCCTGTCGGCGCGGCGGCAATGCGACCGGCTCCTGCCGCGGAAGGTCCACGTCGCCTTCCGCCTCGCGGGCGACGGGCTGGAGCCTGTAGAGGTACTGCACGATCTGATCTTCGATGCGCTCCTTCATCACCGTGAAGAGCTCGAACGATTCCTTCTTGTACTCGACGAGCGGGTCGCGCTGGCCGTAGCCGCGCAGGCCGATGCCCTCTTTCAGGTGGTCGATGGCGAGAAGGTGGTCCTTCCACTGCTGGTCGACGACCTGCAGCATGACGAACTTCTCATGGAGCCGCATGGTCTCCGGACCGAGGAGGTTCTCCTTGTGATCGTACCGGCCGGTCAGATCTTTTAAGAACAGTTCCCGGATCGCCTCGCGATCTTTCCCGGCGAGGTCGGGCGCGTCGGCGCCGAAAAACTCCTTCATGTCGATCGAAAAACCGCTCATGTCCCACTCGTCCGCGGCCTTCTCGGGGTCCAGATGCCGGTTGAAGCTCGCGTCGAAGATCGTTTCCGCGAGTCGGAGGATCTCGTCCTTACCCTGCTCTCCCTGGAGGATCTCCCGGCGGAGCTTGTAGATCTCCTCCCGCTGGCGGTTCATGACGTCGTCGTACTCGAGTAAGTGCTTGCGAGTCTCGAAGTTGCGGCCTTCCACCTGCTTCTGCGCGCGCTCGATCGCGCGGCTGACCATTCCGTGCTCGATGGGGACGCCCTCTTCCATGCCGAGCTTGCGCATGATGTTCTGGAGCCGGTCGCTGCCGAAAATCCTCATCAGGTCGTCTTCGAGCGACAGGTAGAACCTCGACGCGCCGGGGTCTCCCTGTCGGCCGCTGCGTCCGCGCAGCTGATTGTCCACGCGCCTCGATTCGTGGCGCTCGGTTCCGACGATGAAGAGACCGCCTTCCGCCAGGACCTTGTCCTTGTCCGTCGCTGCGGCCTCGCGGAGATCCGTCAGGAGCTTCTGAAACTCTTCTTCACTGCCGAGCTGGTTTCGCTGCTGCTCGCCCATCGCTTCGGGATTGCCGCCGAGCACGATGTCCGTGCCGCGGCCCGCCATGTTCGTCGCGATGGTGACCGAGCCGGGCCGCCCGGCCTGGGCGACGATCTCCGCTTCTTTTTCGTGGAACTTCGCGTTCAAGACGACGTGCGGGACCTTGCGCGTCTTCAACAGGTTCGAGAGCCTTTCGGACTTTTCGATCGACACCGTCCCGACCAGAACCGGCTGTCCCCTCTCCCGCAACTGCACGATCTCGTCGGCGACCGCCTCGTACTTTTCGCGCTCCGACGCGTACACCACGTCCTGATGATCGGCGCGGATCATCGGACGGTTGGTGGGGATGACGACGACGTCGAGCTTGTAGATCTGGTGGAACTCCGACGCCTCGGTGTCCGCGGTTCCCGTCATACCGGCGAGCTTCTCGTAGAGGCGAAAGTAGTTCTGGAGAGTGATCGTCGCCAGGGTCTGGTTCTCGCGCTCGATCTTGACGTTTTCCTTCGCCTCGACCGCCTGATGCAGCCCGTCGGACCACCGGCGGCCGGGCAGCACGCGCCCCGTGAATTCGTCGACGATCAGGACCTGCCCGTCCCGCACCATGTAATCGACGTCGCGCCTGTACAGGGCGTGGGCCCGCAGCGCCTGTTCGATGCCGTGCAGGAGTTCGATGTTCTGGAGCTCGTAGAGGTTTTCGACTCGAATCAGTTTCTCCGCCTTCGCGACGCCCTCTTCCGTCAGGACGGCGGTACGGGACTTCTCATCCACGAGGTAGTCCCCGGTCGTCGTCTTGTTGCCGTGCTTGTCCGTTTCTTCCTTGCCCTTCGCGAGGCTCGGAATGATGCGGTTGCACTTGTAGTAAATGTCGGTGTTCTCTTCAGACGGCCCCGAAATAATGAGCGGCGTCCGCGCTTCGTCGACGAGGATCGAGTCCACTTCGTCCACGATCGCGAAGACATGCTCGCGCTGGACCATGGCTTCGATCTCGAACTTCATGTTGTCCCGGAGATAGTCGAACCCGAACTCGTTGTTCGTGCCATACGTCACGTCGCAGGCGTAGGCGGCCTGCCGCTCGTCGTCTAAGAGGCTGTTCTGAATGCAGCCGACACTAAGCCCCAGGAATCGGTAAACGCGCCCCATCCATTCGGCGTCGCGGCGGGCGAGATAGTCATTGACGGTGACGACGTGGACGCCGCGGCCCGTCAGGGCGTTTAGATAGACCGGCATCGTGGCGACGAGGGTTTTTCCCTCTCCCGTCTTCATTTCCGAGATCTTTCCCTGGTGAAGGACCATGCCGCCGATCAACTGGACGTCGAACGGGCGCATGCCGAGCGCTCGGACGGAGGCCTCTCGGACCACCGCGAACGCCTCTTCGAGCAGGCCATCGAGCGTCGCATTCCGGAGCGCCTTCAACTCCTTCGGGTCTTCAGGGGCATCCTTCAAAGCCGCGGCGATCCGATCGCGGAACCCGGCCGTCTTCCCCCGCAGGGCGTCGTCGGAGAGAGCCTTCACGGCCGGCTCCAGTTCGTTGATCCGGCGCACCCTGGGCAGGAGCTTTTTGATATCGCGCTCGTGCTGGGTGCCAAAGACTTTGGCGAGGACGCGGTCGATCATATTTCGAGCCTAAACCCTTCTCGGGGGGAGTTTATTCGCTTTCGAGGGGTGACGGGACGCGGCCGCGCCGACGGGGAGAGAAACGCGAGCGAAGGCCGACAGGCGGCGATGGGCGAATGGTGAAAAGGCGAAAGCCGAAGGGCGGACGGGAGAAGGGGCGAATCGACCCGTCCGCCGATTCTCGACGGATTCCGGCGCCGGGCCTACTTCGCGTCGAGGATGTACTCGAGGGGATTCAAGAGGTGGTCGCCTTGCCGGACTTCGTAATGAAGGTGCGGCCCCGTCGAGCGGCCGGTCGATCCAACGAGTCCGACGCGCTCCCCGCGGCGAACTTTCTGACCCTCCCGGACGAGCATCGCTTCCAGGTGTCCGTACACCGTGCGGAAGCCGTTTCCGTGATCGATCTCGATCGCCTTTCCGTAGTCGCCGGCCCAGCCGCTCTTGACGACGATCCCCGAGGCCGTCGCCAGGACGGGCTCGTTTCTGCGGGTCGAGATGTCGAGCCCCGGATGAAAGGCTCCCTGACCGGTGATGGGATCGCGCCGGGCACCGAACCCCGAATTCAGCAATCCGTGGACGGGGGAGACGGTCGGCATCGAGGACACGAGCACCTCGCGGCGCGCGAACTGTCCCTCGAGAGCGTTCAGACGCGACCCGAGAAACGCGCTGCGCTCGTCCAGAGGCGCCGGCGACGCATTCAGCGCGAGCGGGCCGCCGGCGCCGGTCCGTCCCGACTCCGCCAGCCCGGCGACGATCGAGAGCCGGCGCGTGCGCGCCTCGAAATCCGAAAGTTGCCGGGAGAGCCCCTCGAGTCGCCCGTGGAGGGCAGCGGACGTGGATTTCAACTTCGCGTTGTCTGCCAGCACCTGCAGGTACTGCCGATCGCGCCGTGTGGAGGAGAGGAATGCCCAGCCGAAGCTGATGGCGGCCACCAGCACGAGAGTGGCGGCCCCCGCAGCCACTGAGAGGAGGCGAGTCGACACGGTCAGCTTCCGGAACTTTGCCTTTGCATGCGGCACGAAGATGATCGTGTTGTACTTCAACGCCTGCCTCCTCGAGCCAATGGCTCCGCCGGTACGCCAAGTTGCGCGCTACCGGGAGTGTCAATTCCGTGAGAGTGTCGGGACCGGACGATGGTAGGGGCTCCGGGTGGCCCTGTCAAGCCGTTCCCAGTCCTCTTCCGCGCCGTGGCTCCGGTAGCCCAGCGCTTCCGCAAGATGCTGATTTAAAACAATGTCGGAAGCTTCGAGGTCGGCGATCGTCCGTGCGACGCGGAGCGCCCTGTGAACCGCCCGGACCGAGAGGCCCATGCGGTCGACGGCGGCGTGGAGGATGGCGCGTCCGCCTTGCGCCAGGCAGACGTTGCGCTCGAGGTCGGCCGAGGGCAGCTCCGCGTTCCGGAACCCGCACCGTTCCGGAAATCGTCCCGTGGCCAGAGCACGGGCCGCCTCCACCCTCGCCCGAACGGATGCGGAGGACTCGCCTTCCGTCTCTCGTTCGAGGTCGCCCCAGGGGACGGGAGGCACCCGAACGTGGAGGTCGATCCTGTCGAGAAGCGGGCCGGAAAGGCGGCGCGCGTAGCGGAGGCGCTCGCCTTCCGAGCACCGGCACATCCGACGAGGATCTCCGTGGAAACCGCAGGGACATGGATTCATGGCCGCCACGAGGAGGAAGTCGGACGGAAAGACGCACGCGCCGCCCACCCGCACCAGGCAGACCCGCTTTTCCTCGAGAGGCTGCCGGATGCCCTCGAGCACGTCCCGGCGGAATTCGGGCAGCTCGTCCAAGAACAGCACCCCGCGATGAGCGAGAGAGATTTCCCCCGGGCGGGGCCGTGTGCCTCCTCCCACAAGACCCGGCCCGGAGATTCCGTGATGCGGAGACCGAAAAGGGGGCTCCGACAGAAGCCCGCGGCCCGGCGGAAGCGCGCCTGCGATCGAATGGACGGAGGTCACCTCGATCGATTCCGCACGCGTCAGCGCCGGGAGGATGGTCGGCAGGCGCCGGGCGAGCATGGTCTTGCCCGTTCCGGGTGGGCCGGACAGCAGGACGTGGTGCCCCCCGGCGGCCGAGATTTCGAGCGCCCGGCGCGCCAGGGCCTGTCCCCGGATGTCCGCGAAGTCGCCCGCCGCGGGGGGTCGGATCTCATTCGCTTTCCGGTCCCTGGCGTCGGCCGGATCGGGCGGCTCTCCCAGAAGATGCGCGACCGTTGCCGCGAGCGACCGGACGCCGACCGTCCGGATCCCGTCGACCGCGCAGGACTCCGACGCATTTCCGGCCGGCAGGATCAATTCTTCGAAGCCGGCGGCGCGAGCGGCGAGCGCCAGGCAGAGAGCTCCTCGGACCGGCCGGACCTCGCCGTCCAGGCCGAGCTCGCCGACGTAGATCCTCCGCTTCTCCGTCGAAGGGACGAGTCCCGCAACCAGAAGAAAGGCGACCGCGATCGGCAGATCGATCGCCGCCCCCGCCTTGCGCAGCGTCGCCGGGGCGAGGTTGACGGTGATCGCGCCGTTGACGGGGGCATAACCGCTGTTGCGAAGCGCGGACCGGACGCGCTCGCGCGCCTCGCGGACGCCGGTGTCCGGCAACCCCACGATCGTGAAGGAAGGCAATCCACGGGAAACGTCGAGCTCCACGTCCAGAACGTGCGCTTCGATCCCGAACGTTGCCGCTGAATGAACGCGAACGAGCATGAAGCCTCCTCGAGGGAAGGAGGACGCCCGGCGCGGAACCGGAGAGGACGGGGAGAGAGTAGCACCTGGCCGCCGAACGCGCGAGCCCGAATAAAGGCGAGCGCGGCTGCCTGCCCGCGAGGCCCCCTTGTCAAACGCGGGGAGAGGGATCCCGTCATCACCGGCATTGGCGCACGCGAGAGTTACCCTGCGAGCCCCCTCACCCCAACCCTCTCCCCGAGCGCGGGGCGAGGGGGCAGAGCTACGCCTCCACCACGATGGTGGCTAAGCTCGCAGCGGGAGGAGTCTCCTGACCGAAGGGAAGGAGG
>JBDUBI010000122.1:0-25623 GCA_040004225.1 Acidobacteriota bacterium | reverse complement strand
GCTCCACGACCCGCGCCGTGGTCAGCGGGAGCCTGTCGGTGCTCTTCGCCGACTTTTTCCTGACCAAGCTGCTGTTCTGATGGAGGCCCGCCGCGAAGAGCCCGTGCGCGCGACCGGAGCGGAGCCGAAGCTCCGGGCCGAAGACCTGCACAAGGCCTTCGACGGGCGCGTGGTTCTCGACGGCCTGAGTTTTCAGGTCGCGGAGGGCGAGTCCCTGGTGATCGTCGGCCCCTCGGGGACCGGGAAGAGCGTCCTGCTGAAGCATCTGATCGGCCTCTTGAAGCCCGATTCGGGGCGCGTGTTCGTCGACGAGAAGGACGTGTGGTCGATCTCGGACCGAGAGCGCAACGAGCTGCGCAAGGCGTTTGGTATGTCCTTCCAGGAGGGGGCGCTGTTCGATTCCATGAACGTCTACGAGAACGTCGCGTTTCCTCTGCGCCGCTCGGGCCGGCCCGCCCGCGAGATCCGCGACCGGGTGCGGGAGTGTCTGGACATCGTCCACCTTCCCGACGTCGAGCAGAAGCGTCCGTCGGAACTCTCGGGAGGCATGCGCCGCCGGGTGGGGTTTGCGCGGGCGATCGCCCATGAGCCGGACATTCTGCTCTTCGACGAGCCGAACACCGGCCTCGACCCGATTATGACGGACGTGATCGACGAAGTAATTCTCAACATGCGGGAAAAGTTGAACGCGACCATCGTGACGATCACGCACCACATGCCGAGCGCGCGAAAGATCGGCGACAGGATCGCGCTTCTCTACGGGGGAAAAATACTCTTCGAGGCCCCCCCGGAGGAGTTTTTGAGCTCCCAGGATCCGGCGGTGCGTCAGTTCGTGGACGGGAGCGCGGCGGGTCCGCTGACTCCCGAGGGGCAGGTGGCCGACAACAAGAGACCTTCGGAGGGCGCATGAACGCCGCGGCAAAAGTCGGAGTGTTCTTCGTGGTCGTTCTGCTCCTCGCGGGCGTCCTCATCTGGCAGATTCAGGGGCTTCGGCTGGGCAGGGGAGCTGGACACCGGGTCTCCGTCGAGTTTCCGGACATCTCCGGGTTGAACGAGAAGTCCACGGTCCGGATCTCGGGTGTGCCGGTCGGCAAGGTCGACAAGATTCACCTCGGAAAAAACGGCAAGGGCGCGATCGTGGACCTCGAGATCGACAACCCGGACGTGGATCTGCGCCGCGGAGCGTCGGCATCGGTCGCGAACCTGGGCCTGCTCGGTGAAAAGTACGTCGAGCTCATCCCCGGTCCGGTCGGGGAGCAGTCTCTTCCCGAGGGCACCGTAATCAAGGGCGAAGTGCCGGTGACGTTCGATCAGATCACGAAGCTCGCCCGCGACATCGAAGTCGACGTGAAGGACATCAGCCACAACCTGAGCCAGTCTCTGGGCGGCCCCGAGGGAGAGGAGCGGCTCCGGACCATCGTCGAGAACGTGCGCATCATCTCGGACGACCTCCGCACCATGATGTCGGCCAACCGCGGGAACGTCGACGCGACGGTCGGAAACTTCCGAGAGTTTTCCGCGATGATGACGAAACTCGTCGACCGGATCGATCGTCTCGTGGCGAGCAATTCGGGGAATGTCAGCGGAAGCATCGCGAACATCCGCGATATTTCCCAGAAGCTCGAGACGACCGCCGACAACCTCAACCAGATCACGAGTCGCATCAAGGAAGGCGAGGGGACCGTCGGTAAGCTCGTGCAGAGCGACGAGACGCACAAGAACCTGAACGACGCTCTGGTCGCCGTCAAGGAGGGCGTCGGAGGCCTGAACAAGGCGCTCGGCGCGGCGAGCCGCATCAAGCTCGACCTCGGGCTCCGCTCGGAGTATCTGGCCCGTGGAAGCACGGCCAAGGGTTACGTCACCCTCGACGTGAACAAGGAAAATTCGCCTCAGTTCTACGAGCTGGAGCTTTCGACGCAGCCCCTCGGCAAGCGGGTCAATACCCTGAGCCAGGTGACGACCACGTTCCCCGACGGGCACCGCGAGGTCTCCACGATCAACACCCAGGAATTCAAGGACGAGCTCGCGATCAGCGCTCTCTTCGGTTATCGGTGGAACAGCCTCGCCGCCCGGGCGGGGATCATCGAGTCCCGCGGAGGCGCGGCGCTCGACTACCGGTCGCTGAACGACCGCCTGCGATTCAGCGCCGAGCTCTTCGACTTCTCGAGGCCCAGCTTCGCGGCCCATGGCAAGGTGACGGCGAGGTATTACTTCTCGCCCTCCGTTTACGTGACCGGCGGATGGGACGACTTCCTGAACCGCTCCCGGAAAGCGGACTCCCTCTTCCTGGGAGGCGGCCTTCGCTGGAGCGACGACGACATCAAGTACCTGCTCGGGTCGATTCCGATCAAACCGTGAACCGGCGGCCCGCGACTCGCACGTTCGCCCGGGCCTGAGCCCTCCGATGCGCGCGAGGATCACGACCGTCTTCGCCTGCCAGTCCTGCGGAGCCGTCTCGCCCAAGTGGCTCGGCCGCTGCCCGGACTGCAGCGAGTGGAACAGCTACGTGGAAGAGGTTCGGGGGGAGCGTCCGGCCCCCGCCGCGGTTTCCGCCTCGAGCCCCATTTCATCGGTCTCGTCGGAACCGGAGGCGCGGATCGGGACCGCCCTGCCCGGGCTCGATCGCGTGCTCGGAGGAGGCATCGTCCCCGGATCCGTTGTTCTTCTCGGCGGGGAGCCCGGCATCGGAAAGTCGACCCTCCTGCTCCAGGTGGCCCGAGGGGTCGCCCGCGCGGCCGGGGAAGTTCTGTACGTCTCGGGCGAGGAGTCGGCGTCCCAGGTGCGGCTGCGGGGCGAGCGGCTCGGGATCCGGGAGGAGCGGCTCTTAGTCCTGGCAGAGACCGACGTCACACGGGTGATCGCCGAATGTGAAGCGCGGCCGCCTTCCGTCGTCGTGGTCGACTCCATCCAGGCGGTGCGGGACCCCGCGCTCTCCTCCGCGCCGGGCACCGTCTCGCAGGTGCGGGAGTGCGCGTCGGCCCTGCTTCGGTGGGCAAAAGCGCGAACCGTTCCGGTGCTCTTAATCGGACATGTCACGAAGGACGGCAGCCTGGCGGGTCCGAAGTCTCTGGAGCATCTCGTCGACGCAGTCGTGACGATCGAGGGAGAGCGCGGCTCTTCCCGGCGGATCGTGCGGGCGACGAAGAACCGCTTCGGTCCCGTGGAGGAGCTCGCTCTCTACGAGATGACGGGCGAGGGATTGTCGGAGATCGCGAACCCATCGGCGGCCCTGCTGGCGGAACGCCGCTCGGGTGTGCCGGGCAGTGCGGTGGCCGCGGCGCGCGAGGGCTCTCGTTCGCTCTTAGTCGAGATCCAGGCGCTCGTGGGCGCTTCGAGCGCCGGTTCCCCCCGCCGGGTCGCGCTCGGGGTCGATCCGGGCCGCCTGGCCCTTCTTCTAGCCGTCCTCGAAGGCGCCGGGGTCGCTCTGGCGACGCGCGAAGTGTTCGCGTCCTGCGCGGGCGGCCTCGACATTCGGGAGCCGGCCTGCGATCTGGCCGTCGTGGCGGCCATCGTCTCTTCCGCGCGGAACGTGGCCCTCCCCGGGGACGCCGTTGCCTTCGGCGAGATCGGCCTGCTCGGAGAAGTCCGGACGGTCCCTGCGGCCGCGTCCCGCCTGCGGGAAGCCGCGGCGCTCGGGTTCACGACGGCGTTTCTTCCGGCGGGGAACGCCGGCGATGCGGCCGGATTCCCGGAGATCGCCGCGCGACCGGTCGCTCGGGTCGCCGACTTCTTAAAAGAAATCGGCCGCGGGGACGGGGAGAGAGGCCGCTGAGGAAGGGGGAGAGACGGCGGGCAGAAGTTCCGTCAGGCTCTTTCGAGGACCAGCGCCAGGCGCATCGGCGCGGGGCCGACCGCATCGGCGGGATACGGGGTGACGAGCGTGACCCGGGGACGGCGAGTCGGCGACATTTCGAGCGCGTCCGGCGCCAGGATACGCCGCGCCGTCACGCGATAGGAGCGGAGCCCAAACGGCGTCCGCATCGTGATGGCTTCCCCCACGCGCACTTGCGAGATGCCCGCCGCTGCCGTATCGCGCGGGACCGCGACGACGGTGTGGTTGGTCCCTCCCTCTTCTCCCGGCAAAGCGGTCCCCGGGAGATGGCCGGCTCCGTGCGCCAGGGTCAGGGAATCAACGCCCTCGTAAACGGGCGCATCGAGGGCGAGGCGGGGAACCGCGATCCTTGCGACGAGATCGCCCGCGGAGGGCGATCCGAGAGGAACGCGGGGTCCGGCGGAGACATTCGGCCCGGGCTCCGCGCCGCGAAGCGCTTCGGCCACAGGGGCCGCCGCGAGAAGCGAGAAGGCAATTCCGACGGCGCTCAGGATGTGGGCGAGGCGCTGGAAGCAGGGTCGATGCGTCGTCATGAGGAGTCCGGCTTCCCGGCCCCGCGCGATGCGGAGCCGGGACCGGGGTCTTTCCTTACCGGGCCCGCCGGGCGACTAGGAGTCCGCCCGCGACGAGCGCGAGGCCGATCAGCGCCGCTTCCGGGGCGTTCGAGGCCGTGCGCGGCATCGAGCTGCTGCGGTTGCTCGTGCTGTCGGTCCGGTTCGTGTCATACGAGCGGCTCGGCATGCTCGAAGACGACGGTGACGTCGTGTCCGTCGAGTTGGAGGAAGTCGAGGCGCTGGAGCGGTTCGCGTCGTACGTGGTGGTCTCGCGCGCCGTGGACGTCGTATCCGTCGTCGTCGCCGCGGTGGCTTCCGCATTGACCACGTTCACTTCCGCGCGGTCGATCACTTCGTTGGAGATGTTCTTCGCCATCACGACGATCTTGTGGTTGCCCGCGGGAACGTCGTTGATGGTCGCGACGTTGTTCTCGCCGCCGCGGAGGGTCTGCTTCAAGGTGTTGTCGACGTACACGTCGAAGATCGGCATCGGGAAGTTCTTTTCGCCGAATTTCGTCCCCTGGCCTTCTCCAAACGACGTCTTGTTGAAATCGACCGCGACGCGAATCGTGGACCCGCTGATCCGCGCGCCGTCCTTGGGCTCCGTCAACCGCAGCTTCAGCTGATTACGGCTCGGTCCCGCCGTGTTCTGGTCCGCGTTCTGCGCGAGCGCGCAGGGCGCGAGACACAGCAATCCTGTGAGAACCAGTTGGGAAACTTTCTTCATCGTGACCTCCTGATTAAACGGGGCCAACGTGGCCTCATACGGGGGGCACTTACAAGGGTTGTGCCAGAAGGGTCCGTCTGACCTCTTGCGAGGACGGAGGGATCCCCGGGCCGGCCTGAGAGAACCCGGGGTCGGCGGCGGACATTCCGCGGGGTGAGCTCGCCCTTTGTTTTGAGGAATTTAGAGACTTCTCTCCGGCCGGGGCGAATCTTACGACGCCGTGACGCCCCGGGGGAGGTGACCCGTCAGGAGGCGATGCGCTTCCAGGTATTTGGACCGGGTCGTGCGGACGATTCCTTCGGGAAGTTGGGGCGCGGGAGGCCGCTTGTTCCAGTGCGTCGACTCGAGCCAGTCGCGCAGGAACTGCTTGTCAAAGGAGGCGGGCCGTTGACCCTCCTTCCAGAGACGCGCGTCCCAGTATCGGGAGGAATCCGGCGTGAACGCCTCGTCGATCCAGAGAAGCCGGCCCTCGAACCTTCCGAACTCGAGCTTGGTATCGGCGAGGATCAGGCCCCGGGTTTCCGCGTACTCCCGGGCGCGCCGGTAGAGGTCGAGAGTCCGGTCGCGGAGAGCGGCCGCCTCTTCCCGGCCGATGGCGCCGGCCATGCGCTCGAAAGAGACGTTCTGGTCGTGGCCCGAGCTGCTCTTGGTCGCCGGAGTGAAGATCGGCTCCGGCAGCCGTGACGCCTGGAGAAGGCGCGGCGGGAGCCGGATGCCGCAGATCTCGCCCGAACGCTGGTAATCGGTCCACCCCGAACCGGCGATGTACCCTCGCGCGACGCACTCGAATGGGATGACCTCCGCTTTTTTCACAACCACGGCGCGGCCCGCGAGAAGGTCCTTCGAGAAAGCCACGGGTTCGGGAAAGCGATCCGCGTCTTTTTCGAGGATGTGATTCTCGACGTCGGAGAACCGGTCGAACCAGAAATTGGAGAGCGACGTCAGCACCCTTCCCTTGTCGGGGATGCCGGGTGAAAGAACGCAGTCGAACGCGGAGATCCGGTCCGTCGCGACCAAGAGGAGCGAGTTCCCGAGGTCGTAGAGCTCCCGGACTTTCCCGCGCCGGATGAGACGCACGCCCGGGAGACGAGTCTCGGTCACCGCGCTCACAAAAAAACAGTAGCACGAGGCCGGCGGCGCGGGAGGAGGAGCCTCTGTGGAAAGGTGACGGGCCGCCCGGCCCCATTTTTTTCGGCATGGTGCCGGCGCCTGCCGGCTCTCTCCCTGATAGCCTCTGTCTCCATGGAAATCGACATCGCGTCTGAACCGCCGTGGGGCAAAGTCTCCTCGATCGCGCTCCTGCACGAGACCCGGGAACCGTGGGCCCGGGCGCCGGAATCCGTCCGCCCGGCACTCCGCGAAGCTTGCCGGACGTCCGGATTCCGGGGGCGCGAGAAGGAAACGGCCTCGGGAGGCGGCTGGACGCTGGTCGGGCTGGGAAAACCGCCCGCATCGCTGGGGACGGTCCGGCGGGCGATGCGCCGGGCCATTCGAGACCGGCTGCGGCACTCTCCCGGCCGTCTGGTGCTCGCGTTCGACGCGGAGCTGCCGCTCCCGAGGCTTCGCTCGCTCCTGCGGGAAGCCGCTCAGGCCGACTATCGATTCGATCGCTACAAGTCGAAAACCGGCCACGAGCCCGCCCATTCGGGCGCGACACTCCTCCTGCCGGAATCGGTGACCGCCTCGGACCTGGAAGAGGCCGTGCGCGACGCCCCCGTGCTCGCCGAAGTCCTCCGCTGGGCGCGGGACCTCGGGAACACTCCCGCCAACGACCTCGGGCCGGCGGAGTTTGCGAGGGAAGCCCGGACGATGGCGAGGCGCTCGGGGGTCACCGTGCGGGCGCTCGGCCGGCGCGAGATCGAACGCGAGCGGATGGCGGGCCTGCTCGCCGTCAGCTCGGGAAGCGTCCGCCCTCCCGTGTTTCTGATCGGAGAGCACCGTCCGGCCGGCGCGCGGGGCACGGTGGTCCTCGTGGGCAAGGGCATCACCTTCGATTCCGGGGGCATCTCGATCAAACCCGCCGCATCGATGGGTGAAATGAAGTACGACATGATGGGCGCTGCGACCGTTTTCGCCTGCCTTTTCGCGGTCCGTCGGCTCCGCTTCCCCCTCCGCGTCGTGGCGCTGGCGCCGCTGACCGAAAACCTTCCCAGCGGCTCGGCGTGCCGGCCCGGGGACATCCTCCGCATGCGCAACGGGAAGACCGTCGAAGTCGACAACACCGACGCGGAGGGCCGCCTCGTCCTCGCCGACGCGCTCTCCTATGCCGAAAAGTTCCGCCCCGACGTGCTCCTCGATTTCGCGACTCTGACGGGCGCCGTGCTGATCGCGCTCGGGCACGACTGCGCCGGGATGATGACGCCGGACGATGGCCTCGCCGCGGAGCTGCTCGCGGCGGGAGAAGAGACCGGCGAACGGCTCTGGCGGCTGCCCGTCTGGGACGACTACCGCTCCAACCTGCGCTCCGATTGGGCCGACATGAAGAACACGGGAGGCCGCGCGGCGGGCACGATCAACGCCGCGGTGTTTTTAAAAGAGTTCGTTCCGCCGAAAACGAGCTGGGCGCACCTCGATATCGCCGGTGTCGCGCATCTCGAGAAGGAGCACTCCGGGTACGACGCGGGAGCGACGGGATTCGGCGTCGCGATGACTCTCGAGTTCCTGCGCCGCCGGTTCGCGCTCGACACCAGGCCACCCTCGAAAAGCCGGCGGCGCTCGAGCAACCGGCGAAAGGCCGGCTGAGCCGCGCGCGTCCCTCTCCATTTCGGGGGGCGCGCGGCTGAAGCATCTCGGCGACGGGAGCCGAAGGCGCCCGTTCCCGACCGACCGATTCGCCGGCGAAAAACGATCGTCAGTCGGGACCTGGCAGCACGTCTTCGCCCGCCAGGCGCCTCGGCGGGATCCTGGCCGGGCGCGGCCCCCGTGAATAAGATCGGCGCGGCGGCCAGTTTGACGGAACCGAGCCGCTTTGCTACGGTCGCGCGCACATGCCCCTTCGACAATTTCCGATCGGCGCCGTGGGAGAGGAAGCGTATCCGCGGTTCGTCCAGGAGCTGGCGGCGCGCCTCGACGATCCCGCACGGGATCGCAACGATTCGGTCCGCGACGCTCTGTCGGAGATCTACCTGGGCCGCCCATTCGACGCCGACGCCCTCGCGAACCCGGAGACGCCGGCCGCGCGCCGCGCGCTCCTGGCGAGCTTCGATCCGCGCAACGCCACGATGGAGTCCGAGTACTACAGCGAGCTCGACCCCGTCCGGTGGGCTCCCGTGAAACCGCTGCTCTGGTTCTGGCAGATGTTCGACCACTCGCCCGTCGGGCGCAATGTGCGCCTCGGGGCCCGGATGCGCGCGATGCTCGCGGCGCGGGTCTTTCGCCGCTGTGGCGAGAAGGTCCGGATCTTTCACGGAGTCGAGTTCTCTTTCGGGTACAACCTCTCCGTGGGCGACCGCGTCACGATTCACAGAAACGTTCTCTTGGACGACCGGGGGGAGATCGTCCTCGGCAACGACGTCTCCATTTCCGACTACGCCAACGTTTACTCCCACTCCCATGCGGTCGATGACATCAGCGACATTTCCCTGGCGAAGACCGTCATCGGCGACGGCGCGCGGATCACGTACCACGCCGTCGTCCTCTCCGGGGTGCCGGTCGAGACGGACGCAATCGTCGGTTCGATGGGTGTCGCGTCGAAACCCGTCGCGGCGGGGACGATCGTCGGAGGCGTTCCGGCAAAGTTGATCGGGGCCAAAGCGAAGAAGTAGGAAGCCGGCGTCCGATTGCGGCTTTCCGTCCCGAAGATCGGGACCGCGCGAGAGCTAGACTCCCTCCATGCTCCGCCGCCTCACGGTCAAGAATCTGGCGATCGTCGAAGACCTGGAAATCGAGCTTTCCGGAGGATTGACCGTCATCACGGGCGAAACCGGCGCGGGAAAGTCGATCCTCGTCGATGCGCTCGCGCTCTTAGCCGGCGGCCGCGGCTCCTCGGACCTCGTGCGGGAGGGTTCCGCTCGCCTCTCCGTGATCGGGGAGTTCGACGCCGATGCGGGGCTCCGGAGGCTGCTCTCCGACGCCGGGCTTCCGGACTCTGACAGGGTGTTGGTCCGCCGGGAACTGTCGTCCGACGGGCGGGGACGCGCGTTTGTCGAAGATGAGCCCGCTTCCGTGCGGACGCTCGCCCGGCTGGGCGACAGGCTGGTCGCCATCCTTGGTCAGAATTCCGAGCACGAGCTGGCGGAAGCCCGGACGACGCTGGAGCTGCTCGACGGCTACGCAGGATCTGCCCGCGAGCTCGAGGCGACGGCACGCGCCGCTTCCGGCTCGAAAGAGGCGCGAGAGGCGCTCGCTTCGCTCGAAGAATCGCGGCGAGCGCGGGCCGCGCGCGCGGAGACTCTCGACTTTCAGATCGCGGAGCTGTCTTCCGCCGCGCCGGAACCGGGCGAGGAGGAGGAGCTCCAGCGGGAACGGGGACGCCTTGCCCATGCGGACCGCATCCGCCGCGCCGGCGGAACCGCCCTCGCGGCTCTCTCCGAAGACGAGGGTTCTGCGGCCGATCGTCTGGGCGAAGCGGCGCGCGCTTTCGCGGAGCTCGCCGAGATCGACTCCGCGGAAGGGGCGCACCTCGACGAGATCGAGGATCTCAAGCGCCGGGTCGCCGACCTCGCCGCGGCCGCCAGAGACGCGGCGGGGCAGACCGAGGGGGACCCCAACCGCCTGACCGCCATCGAATCGAGGCTGGAGCGACTGTCGCGCCTGAAAAGGAAGTACGGCGGCAGCGTCGCGGAGCTCCCGGCTCTCCTGGAACGGTGGCGCCGCGAACGCGACGACCTCGGAAACGCGGAAGACGCTCTCGACCGCCTTCAGAAGGCGGAGCGCGCCGCCGCGGCCGCTTACCGGACGGCCGCGCAGGCGCTCTCGGAAAAGAGGCGGACGGCCGCGCCCGATCTTTCCGCCGCGGTCGAAAAGGAGCTCCGGGCGCTCGCGATGGAAAAGGCCCGATTCCGGATTGCGCTTTCGGAGCCGGAGAACGATCCGCCCCGTTCGAGCGGCGCGGAGAACGCCGTGTTTCTTTTCGCGCCGAACCCCGGCGAAGCGGAGAAACCCGTCGACAAGATCGCTTCCGGCGGCGAGCTCTCGCGGCTGCAGCTCGCGATTCAGTCAGTCGCCGGCCGAGGAAGACATCAGGCGCCGACGATGGTGTTCGACGAAGTCGATGCGGGTATCGGAGGGCGAACCGCGGAAGTGGTGGGGAAAAAGCTGCGCGCCCTCGCCGCGCACAGCCAGGTTCTCTGTGTCACACACGTGCCGCAGATCGCGGCGCTCGCGGACCAGCATTTCCACGCCGCCAAGAGGGAAGTGGGCGGACGCACCGTCGCGGGGGTGCGTCTCCTGACGGGTTCCGAGCGCGTCGGCGAGATCGCTCGGATGCTCGCCGGCGAAACGGTGCCGGAAACCGCGATGAAGCATGCTGCGGCCCTCTTAGCCGGTGCGCGCGCATGAGCGGGGAAGCGGACGCTGTCGGACGGCATTCCCGGTCGCGCCTCTTCTCCGGGATCGGGGCTCAAGGCCAGGACCGGATCCGGCGGTCATCGATCGCCATCGTTGGCGTGGGCGCGATCGGCGCGGCGGCGGCGGAGATGGCGGTGCGGTCGGGAATCGGACGGCTCACGCTGATCGACCGGGACGTGGTCGAACTCTCGAACCTCTCGCGGCAGTTCCTCTTCGACGAACGCGACGCCGTTGAGGTGTCCCCGAAGGCGCATGCGGCCGCGAGGCGTCTCACGGCCATCGATTCCGGGGTGGACGTGCGCGGCGTCGTCGCGGACCTCGACTTCACGAACGCGAAGACGCTCCTCGGCGGCCACGACGTGATCTTTGACGCCTCGGACAACTTCGAAACGAGGCTCCTCGTCTCCGACGCGGCACGATCGCTTTTGGCGTTGTCGGTGTACGCGGCCTGCGTCGGGGACCAGGGTCTCGTCGCGGTGACCGGACCCGGCGCGCCCTGCCTCCGATGCTACCTGGAGGCGCTCCCGCCGGCCGGGTCCGGGCCGACCTGCGACACGGTGGGCGTGGTCCCGACGCTTCCGCCGACCGTGGCGGGAATCGCGATGACGGAGGCGCTCCGGGCGCTCGCCGGCGCTCCCACTTCCCGGGGGGTCCTGTCGCTTCGCGCCTGGGACGGTGCGTGGCGGTCGCGCCGGTTGTTCGAGAGCGCGGAGCCCTCGGCGCTTTGCCCGGTGTGTTCGGAAGGGCGTTTCCCCGCGCTCGAAGGAGAGGGCGCTTCGGAAGTGGTGAAGCTGTGCGGCCGCAGCGCCGTCCAGGTCGCGCCCGCCTCGCGGGAGCGTCCCGACCTGGCAGGTCTCGAACGGCGGCTTTCGCGCGTCGGGCAGGTCCGGCGCTCGGAGCATCTGCTGTCCGCCGACGTCGAGGACGTCAGCCTGACTGTCTTCGCGGACGGTCGCTGCGTCGTGAGGGGAACAGGAGATCCCCTCCGCGCGAGGTCGTTGTACGAGCGGTACATAGGGCGGTGAGATGTTCTCGACCCTCTCTTCGATTGCTTTTTGGGGGGCTTTGATGCTCCGCGTTTCGCTCGAAATGTTACGCACGGCTCCGGAGGGTCTCGAGTTCCTCCGCAAGCTGTTCGCCGATGGCGGAGTCGCGGCGATCCCAACAGATACTTTCTACGGCCTCGCGGTCGATCCTCGCAGCGCGACAGGCGTCGAGCGAGTCTTCCGGCTCAAAGGCCGCGACGCCGGCCAGGGATTCCCGGTGCTCTTTGCTGCCCGCGAGCAGCTCTCCGGACTCGGCATCGAGGCGGATCCTTCGCTCGTGAATCGCTACATGGCGCTGTGGCCCGCCCCGCTGTCGGTGATTTTCCGGCTCCGCGCTCCCATCGCCGCATCGGCCGGACGGAGCAATCTGGCCGTGCGTCTTCCCGCGGCTCTGCCAATCCACTTCCTCCTCGAAGCGGCAGGACCTTTGACGGCGACCAGCGCGAACCGCACGGGTGAGCCTCCGCTCGACGATCCCGACGAGGTCGAGGCGGTCTTCGGCGCCGGGATAGACGTCCTCGTCGATGGCGGCCGCACTCCCGGCGGGAAACCTTCGACGCTGGTGGACGCCACGACGAATCCGCCGCTTCTGCTGCGGGACGGTGCCTACCCCTGGACCGGGGGACCTCCATGGAACGGCGGCTGAAGGAAAAGCGAACAGCAAAAAGCCGACAGCGAGCAGCTGGTCCGGCATGCTAAATTCCGCCTCTTCATGGGATTCATCAAGGCACACGGGGGAAAGCGGCCCGTGCTCGGGGAGCGGGTGTACCTCGCGCAGACCGCCGCGGTTGTCGGAGACGTTGTCTTGGGCGACGACGTGTCCGTCTGGTACAACTCCGTCATTCGCGGCGATTGCAACTCGATCCGGATCGGCGACCGCTCCAACATTCAGGACGCCTGCGCCATCCACGTGACCGTGGCCCGATATCCGACAGTCCTCGAAGAAGAGGTCACGCTCGGCCACGGCGCGATCGTGCATGGCGCGGTGATCCGTCGCGGGGCGCTGATCGGCATCCGCGCGACGGTCCTCGACGGAGCGGACGTCGGCCCCTCGGCATTCATCGGCGCGGGCGCGCTCGTGACGCCGCGGACCGTGGTCCCCGGAAGGACGCTGTGGCTCGGAGCCCCCGCCCGCCAGGTGCGCGTCCTTTCGGATGCCGAGGTCGCCGATCTCGAGCACTTCCACCGAAACTACCTCGGCTACAAGCGGGAGGCAGTCGAAGCGGGGGAGGAGTGGGCGAGATGAGCCCCGCCTACCGCGCCGTCAAAGGTACGCGAGACCTCCTGCCGCCCGAGAGCGAGAAGTACGCCGCCGTGGAATCGATGGCGCGCCAGGTGTTCGGCGGCTATGGCTATGGAGAGATCCGGACCCCGATCCTGGAATCCACCGACCTCTTCGCGCGCTCGGTCGGCGAGACGACGGACATCGTCCACAAAGAGATGTACACCTTCGCCGATCGAAAGGGGCGGTCTCTGACTCTCCGTCCCGAGAACACCGCGGGGGTAGTGCGCGCCGCGCTCGAGCGCGGCATCGAGCGGCTGCCGCGCCCCCTTCGGCTCTGGTACGCCGGCGAGCAGTTCCGATACGAGCGCCCGCAGAAAGGCCGGTACCGCGAGTTCCGCCAGATCGGCGCGGAGATGGTCGGGGTTCCCGGCAGTGCCTCGGACGCCGAAGTGCTGGTGATGCTGTTCGACTTCCTCGGGAGACTCGGCTTCACCGATCTTTCCGTGACCCTGAACTGCGTCCCGGGCGGCGCGGGCCGCGAGGCGTTCGCCGAGGCTCTTCGGGCGCACGTCCGCCCGAAGGCGGCTCAGCTTTCCGACGACGACCGCAGGCGGGTCGAGGAGAATCCCCTGCGACTCTTCGATTCGAAGGACCCGGACACGAAGGCGGTCCTCGAAGGCGCTCCGATGACGGTGGAATTCCTGGACGCGGGGGCGGCCGCTCACTTTTCGCAGGTGAAGGAGTTCCTGCGGGAATCCGGCATTCCGTACACGGAGAGCCCTTCGCTGGTACGCGGTCTCGACTACTACACCGTCACCGTGTTCGAGGTGGTTTCGGAGAGTCTCGGCGCCCAGAATGCGATCTTAGGCGGCGGGCGCTACGACAACCTGTTTGCGGACATGGGCGGACCTTCTCTTCCGGCGGTGGGTTTTGCGATCGGAGAGGACCGGCTGGTCGAAGTGCTTCCCTCCGACCCGCGCGAAGCGCGCGAGCTCTGGTACGTCCTCCCGGGCTCCCCGGAAGACTTTCCCTACGCGATGGCGGTCGCCCGTGCCCTCCGTTTGAGGCATCCCGGCGCCGTCGTCGAAACGGACCTGTCCGGCCGCGGTTTCGCGAAGGGATTCACGCGTGCGAGTCAGATCCTCTCGGGCGACGCGGACTATCCCTTTCGAGTGTCCGAGGTCCGCGTCGTCTCCGTCGGCTCCTCGGAGCGAGCCGAACAGACCGTAAAAATCAAGACGCTCTCCGCGCATCGAGAGGAGGCGGTCCCCCTGGCCGCTCTCGTGGCGAAGACCCCGGCATGAGCGACGCTCCGTCCCCCGAGAGGCTTCCGCGACAGCCCGCGGGAGAGATTCGCCCGCCGGATGCGGGACGCCGCATCCGTCTCCAGGGATGGGTCGGGAGGCGGCGCGACCTCGGAGACCTGATCTTCTTGACCGTGCGGGACCGGTCGGGGACCGTCCAGGTTCTCTTCGACCGGCTGCGCTGCCCGCAAGACGCCGTCGCGACCGCTTCGGAAGCGCGCAGCGAAGACGTCGTCGAGATCGAAGGCGAAGTCGTCCTTCGGGGCGAGGGGCGTGGAAACGCGGAGCAGGCGACGGGGCAGATCGAGGTGCTCGCGACACGGCTCGCGTTCCTGGCTCGCTCCGATACTCCTCCGTTCCAGGTCGAGGACCGGACGAATGCCGCGGAAGACCTCCGGCTGGAATACCGGTATCTCGACCTGCGCCGTCCAGCGATGCTGCGCAATTTCGTCCTTCGGGACGAGATCGTGTTTCGCGTGCGTCAGGTGCTGCACGAAAAGGGGTTCCTCGAAGTCGAGACGCCGATGCTGACGCGCTCGACGCCGGAGGGGGCGCGCGACTTTTTGGTTCCGTCCCGCGTCCATCCCGGCCAGTTCTATGCGCTTCCGCAGTCGCCGCAGATCTTCAAGCAGATCTTGATGGTGGCGGGGTTCGAAAAGTATTTCCAGATCGCCCGGTGCTTCCGGGACGAAGACCTCCGTGCGGACCGGCAGCCGGAGTTCACGCAGATCGACATCGAAATGTCTTTCCCGACGGAAGAGGACGTGTTCTCAATCGTCGAGCCGCTCTTGGCCGGGGCGTTCGCCGCGGCGGGCATCGCCTGCGAGCCGCCGTTCCCGCGTTTGACCCATGCCGACGCGATGGAGCGGTACGGGACAGACCGGCCGGATCTGCGCTTCGGCCTGCCGCTCCTGCGTCTGGACGGAGTCGCGCGGGGAACGGGCTTTTCCCCGTTCGACAAGGCGCTCGAGAGTCACGGGGCGGTGCGAGCGCTCCGGGTCCCCAAAGGCGCCGCGTTCTCGCGCAAGAAGCTGGACGAGCTCACGGAGGAGGCGAAGCGCTACGGCGCCGGCGGACTTCTCTGGATCAAACGCGCGGACGGGGAAGTCACGTCGCCCGCCAAGAAGCACCTTTCCCCGGAGTCACTCTCGGCCATCCTCGAATTCGCCGCGGTCGCGGACGGCGACCTTCTTCTGGTAGTCGCGGATCGCGAAAAAGCGGCGTCCGCCGCCCTGGGCGCGCTGAGGCTCCGGGCCGCCCGCGAGCTCGACCTGATCGATGAGACGGCGTATCGGTTCTGCTGGGTCACGGATTTCCCGCTCCTCGAATGGGACGACGCCGCCAACCGCTGGTTTGCGACGCATCACCCCTTCACGTCCCCTCGGGAGGAGGACCTCGGCCGGCTGGAAGACGATCCCGGCGCGGTCCGGGCGCGCGCCTACGACGTGGTGCTGAACGGGACCGAGCTCGGCGGGGGGTCGATCCGGATCCACCGCGCCGACGTTCAGCGGCGCGTCTTCCAGGCGCTCGGAATTTCGGAGGCGGAAGCGCGGGAGAAATTCGGATTTCTCTTAGACGCTCTCCGGTTCGGCGCGCCTCCGCACGGAGGCATCGCGCTGGGAGTCGACCGGATCTGCATGCTGGCCGCCGGAGCCTCCTCGATCCGGGACGTGATCGCCTTTCCGAAGACCACCTCCGGCGCCGACCTGATGTCGAAGGCCCCGTCGGCCGTCTCGGACGACCAGCTGCGCGAGCTCGGCATCGCGACCCTGCCGCCGCAAAAGTGAGCCGCCTCCGGCGGTCGGACGCATGACATCCCCGCCCGTCCGCCGGATCCCGGCAGGGTCCGGGAGCGGGGGAACCGAGATGTGGATCGGCTCCGGGCTGCTCGACGCGTCCGCGACGCGCCTCGTTTCTCCTTCGGGCCGGTTCCTCCTGGTCACTTCGACGGGCCCGCGCGCCGCGGCGGAGCGCATCCGGACCGCGCTCTCCGGCCGCCTGCTGATCGACCTCGAAATAGACGATCGGGAGGGGAGCAAGACTCTCGACACCGTCTCGCAAATTGCGGACGCGGCCCTCTCGGCCGGAGTACGGCGGGACGACGCCCTGGTCGCCGTCGGCGGCGGGGTCGTTTCGGACGTCGCCGGTTTCGCGGCGGCGATCCTGCTGCGCGGGATCGCCTGGAATGTCGTTCCGACGACAACGGGCGCCATGGCCGATGCTGCGCTCGGCGGCAAGACAGGCGTCGACCACCGCGAGGGCAAAAATCTCCTGGGGGCATTTCACGCGCCGCGGGTCGTGCTCGCGGATCCCGCGGCCCTGGCGGGGCTGCCCGAACGGGATTTTCGCGCAGGGCTCGTCGAGGCGGTGAAGGCCGCCTGGATCGCCGACGCGTCCCTGGCGCGATTCGCCGAAAAAAGCCTCTCCGCGATTCTCGCCCGCGAGGAAGAGCCGCTCATGACCCTCCTCGGCGGCGCGGCGCAGGTCAAGGCGGAGATCGTCTCCGGGGACCCGCGCGAGGCCGGCCGGCGGCGGCTCTTGAACTTCGGGCACACGCTCGGCCACGCTTTCGAGGCCTGCGGGGGTTACGAAAGTCTGCGCCACGGAGAGGCGGTCGCCTGGGGGATCCACGCCGCGCTCGATCTCTCGGTCCGACGCTGTGCGTTGTCCCCGGAGGACGCCGATCGCGTGTCCGCGGTTCTCTCGCGGCTCGGCCCCTTTCCTGCGGCGGAGACGTCTCCGACCCGGCTCGAGCCGTTTCTCGTACGCGACAAGAAGGCCACGGCGGGCGGCATCCCGGGCGTCTTCCTCGAAGCGATCGGACGGGCCCGGGTCGAGGAGCGCGTCCCCGTGACGGAATGGCTCGAGGCGGCGGCGCGCATCTCTCTGCCCTGACGAGGTTTGTAGCTCCATCAGGCGGCAAGCCGGCGTATAATGAAGTAACGTGTCCGGCAGTCCCACGAGGCGTCGCATCCGCCTCTTCGTGCTTCTTTCGGGCGCGCTGGTGTCGGCTTCCCTGGTTCCTCTGCTCGTGTCAGACGGCGTCCTGATCCGCCGCAACCAGCGCACACTGGAAACACTCGAAGAGAAGTACCTCACTCGATCCTCGTCCGCCGTTGCCGATCACGTCTCGGCCTTCTATGTCTCCGCGCGCGAACGGCTGAACACCGCGGCCGCGTCCCTCCGCGTTTCGGGACGGCTGTCGCGGCGGGATCCGTTCAATTCAACGGACGGACCGAGGATTCTCGCGTCCGTCCTCGCGGGGCAGACGCAGCTCGTCGCCCTGCGGGGGGTGAATTTCGAAGGGTCCGGGAGCTTCGTCGGGCCGGACGTCAGCTCGACGCAGGTCGATTACGAGTTCCGTAAGGGGTTCGAGGCGGCGCGGGACGGAGCCCTCTACTTCGGGCGTCCCTTCCACACGCCTAAGATCGGCCATGTTTCGGTCCTCGCCGCCCCGGTGCAGGACGACTCGGGGGGGGAGATCGGCGTCGTCGAGGCGCTCGTTTCCTGGCAGCCGATCGTGCAGGAGTTTCGCGACGAGGCCCGCCGCGAGGTGCAGGTGACTCTGCTCGACAGGCAGGGCGAAGCGCTCTTTCCCGAGGCCGCCCGCGGCAAGGACCGCCGCGGACTCTCGCTCGTGCGCGATTTCGTGCGATTCCCCGCCCGGCTGACGCGATCCGAAAGCACCGGCCGGGGCGCCGTGCTGGCCTCGATCGCGCCCGTGAAACAGCCGGACTGGGGCGTGCTCGTCGAGCGGGATCGGGGCCTCGCCTTCGCCTCCGTCACGCGTATGGTCCGCGACACGCTTCTCTGGAGCGCGGCGGCGCTGGCGGGAGCGCTTCTCCTCGGCCTGGCATTCGCGCGCCGGCTGTCCGACCCGATCGCCAGCCTGGCCGAGTCCACCCGCGCGATCAGCGAAGGGCAATACGGCGCCACCGTCGAGGTCCGGGGCACCGCCGAGATCGCGGCGCTCTCCGAGAGATTCAATCGGATGAGCGGATCGATCGCAGTCGCGTTCGACGACGTGCAGCGCGCCGCCCGGGAAAATCGGGAGCTGTTTTTAGCGTCCATCCGAGCGCTTGCCGAGGCGATCGACGCCAAGGACCCGTACACCCGCGGCCACTCCGAGCGCGTCTCCGTCTACGCGGCGGCGGTCGCTCGCGAGATGGGACTCCCCGACGACGACGTGGAGCGCATCCGCCTCTCCGCCCTCCTCCACGACGTGGGAAAGATCGGCGTCGACGATTCGATCATCCGCAAGCCGACGGCGCTGACCGAAGAGGAGTTTGCCGTCATGAAGACCCACCCGATCAAGGGCGCGGCAATCATGTCCGCCATTCCGCAGCTCGCCGACGTCATTCCCGGGATGAAGTACCACCACGAGAAGTGGACCGGGGGCGGATATCCCGAAGGCCTCTCCGGAGAGCAGATCCCGATGCAGGCGCGAATCGTCACCGTGGCCGACACGTTCGACGCGATGACCACGACTCGCCCGTACCAGCAGGCGATGGAAATCGGTTACGTCGTCGAGCGCATCCGTCAGTTCGCCGGGGTGCGCTACGATCCCGTGGTCGTCCAGGCATTCGTCCGCGCTTTCGAGAAAGGGGAGCTCATGCCGATCGCGACAACCTCGCCCGGATACGAAGAGGACGTGTTCCTCCAGGAGGCGCTCTGAAACGCGGCGCCGCTCCCGGTGCGCTTCGGGTGCCGGCGGTGAGACGCCTGTCGGCGGCGCTGTCCGGCGTTCTCATCCTTCTCCTGGCCGGTGTCGGCTGCCACCAGAAGCCCGGGGCGACGAAGACGTCCGCGGAAGTGCTCTTGAACGAGAGGATGGCCGCGGTGCTCCTGCGCGACGGGCGATATCACGACGCCGAAGTCGCTTACCGCGACGTCCTGCATTCCGACCCGAAAAACGCGGACCTGCAGGACGGGCTCGGGGTCTCCCTCATCATGCAGAACAAGGTGCGAGAGGCGCTCGAGCCCTTCGACAAGGCCGTCAAGCTCGCGCCGGACAAGGGCTCCTACCGCGTGCACCGGGCGATGGCGCGCATCGAGCTTGGAAAGTACCCCGAAGCGGAAGAGGACCTGAAGGTGGCCGACGGCTCCCCGGCCCCCGAAGACCGGTTCGACGCGCTCGTCCACCGCGGCCGCATGCGGCAGCGGCAGGGGGATTACGCCGGGGCGGAGATCGAGTTTACGGGCGCTCTCGCCCGGGATTCGAGGTCGTACGATGCGCTGATCGGCCGCGGGGCCACTCGGGAAGCGCTCGGAAACTACTCCGCCGCGGCAGAGGATTTTCTCGAGGCGGTGCGCCTTCAGCCGAAGAATCCGGACGCCAACCTGAGGCTGGGTCTTGCCTTAGTCGGGATGAAAAAGGTGGCGCTCGGGCGGCGGTACCTGGAGCGCACCGTCGAGCTCGACCCGAGCGGGAACGCCGGATCCAAGGCCCGCCTGCTTCTCGAGACCACGCCGAGCCTTTAGGCCGCACCCCCCTCGGAATACCGTCGGGACGCGAGGGAGGTCTCCGCGGCAGCCGCGGGGCACCCCGATCGGAAATAATGGCCCTGCCATGACCGACATCCCTCTGGAGGAGACTCCGGCCGAGAAGCCGAAAAAGACTTTTTTCGCGAAGATCAAGCGCGGGCTGTTCATGACCCACACGGAGATCCTCGAGAAGATCGGAACGGCGGTGAAGGAGGGGCTCGGATTCGACGAGAGCGTGGTCCTCGCTCTCGAAGAGACGCTCGTGGAAGCGGACGTCGGCGCCGAAACGGCCGCCGCTCTGACCGAGGCCATCCGAAGCCGCACCAGCCCCACCCGGCGCACGGACGCGGCGGAGCTTCGGGAGCTGCTCCGCGAGGAAATAGCGAAGTGGCTCGCTTCGGCGCCGCGCCCGGTGCCGGCCGCCCGTGTGCCCCTGGAGGTCATATTCCTGGTCGGGGTGAACGGGTCCGGAAAAACGACCACGACCGCAAAGCTGGCCCGCCGGTACTCCGCAGAAGGGCGCTCGGTCCTTCTCGCGGCGGCCGACACCTTTCGCGCCGGCGCCATCGAGCAGCTGCAGGTCTGGGCCGACCGGCTCAGAATCTCCGTCGTGAGTCACCGGGAAGGCGCCGATCCGTCCGCGGTGCTGTTTGACGCCCTCGCGGCGGCACGGGCGCGCGGCGTATCGGTGCTGCTGGTGGACACGGCGGGGCGGCTGCACACCAAGCACAATCTGATGGAGGAGCTCTCCAAAATGCGTCGGATCGCCTCGCGCGAAATTCCGGGAGCTCCTCACCAGACCCTTCTCGTTTTAGATGCCACGACCGGCACGAACGGTCTCGCTCAGGCGAGGCGGTTTGTCGAGGCGGCCGGCGCTACGGGAGTGGTCCTGACGAAGCTCGACGGAAGCGCGAAGGGAGGCATCGTCCTGGCGATCTACCGCGAGCTTCAGCTGCCCGTTCTGTACGTCGGCGTCGGAGAGGCCATGGACGACCTGGTGCCGTTCGATCCGTCGGAGTATGCCAACGCCCTTCTCGGAGATGACACGGGAGAGCGTTCCGAGACGGCGGACGTCTCCGGCTCCCTCGTTTGAAGCGGGTGGCGGCTCGTTCAGGAGCATCTGCCCGGAGACCGCGGGCCTCCGCCGGGAGGGAGGGTGCCCGGGCAATGGACGCGTCGTGGATGTCGCGCGCGCTCGAGCTCGCGGAGAAGGGGCGGTATACCGTCTCGCCGAACCCCATGGTGGGCGCGGTCGTGGTGCAGGGCGAAACGGTGGTCGGCGAGGGGTTTCATGCCCGCGCCGGAGGTCCGCACGCGGAAATCGAAGCGATGGCCCGGGCCGGCGCGCGCGCGCGGGGAGGGACCCTGTACGTCACGCTCGAGCCCTGCGCGCACTTCGGGAGGACGCCTCCGTGCACGGACGCGATCGCGGCGGCCGGAATCTCGCGCGTCGTCGCGGCCGTCCGCGATCCCAACCCGCTCGTCTCGGGGCGCGGCATGCGGCGTCTTGCTCGCGGCGCGACGGCGACGTCGTGGGCGGCGCCGGCGGAAAGGCTCCGCGGAGAGAGGCAGAACGAAAAGTTCCTGACGTTCATGTCGCGGCGGCGCCCCTTCGTTCTGGCGAAATGGGCCGCAACTCTCGACGGGAAAATCGCGAGCGCCACGGGACACAGCCGCTGGATCACCGGCCGCGACGCGAGAGAAAAGTCCCTCGGCCTGCGGGAGGAGTTCGACGCGATCCTGGTGGGATCGGGGACGGTTCTCGCCGACGACCCCCGTCTCACCCGGCGGCTCGGGTGGAGCGGAGGGCTGCCACACCGCCGCATCGTGCTCGACGGGCGGCTTCGCCTCTCTCCGGGTGCCCGGATCTTCGCCCGGACGCCAGGCGCTCTGGTGGTCACCGCTCTTCCGGAGAGCCATCCGAAGGCCCGGGCGCTGGCCTCGGCCGGCGTGACGGTCTGGAGCGTTCCCTCTCAGTCCGCCGGGGCCGTCGACCTCGGCAGGCTCCTCCGGCGGCTCGCGGACGATCAGGTGTCGAGCCTTCTGGTCGAGGGCGGGGCTGCCACCCTCTGGGAGTTCTTTCGGGCGGGCCTCGTGGATCGCGCGACGCTTTTTCTCGCCCCGCGCATCCTCGGCGGATCGGCGGCGCCCGGGGGTGTCGGAGGCGCGGGGTTCGCGCTGTCGCGCGCGCCGCGCCTGAAGAACGTGGAGTGGGAATCAGTGGGCGAAGACCTGATGCTGACGGGCCGGATTTCGTGACTTCGCCGGCGATGCGAAAGGGATCATGTTCACCGGAATCGTGACCGCGATCGGTCGTGTCGTGACGCTAGCGCCCAGAAAGGGCGGCGCGCGCCTGGACGTGACGCCACCGGCGGGGTTCGGAAGGCTGGCGCGCGGGGAGAGCGTCTGCGTCTCGGGCGTCTGCCTGACGGCACTCGAGGCCGGACGCTCGCTCGCGGCCGATCTCTCCTCCGAGACTCTTCAGCGTTCGAGCCTCGGAGGCCTTCGCCCCGGCCGCTATGTGAACCTCGAACGAGCGCTTCGGCAGGGGGACCGCCTCTCCGGACACTTCGTGCTCGGCCATGTCGACGGCCGCTCCGCGCTTCTCGAGATTTCCCGCGCGGGGAATTCCTGGCTCTATCGTTTCTCAATCCCCCATGGTCTTTCCCGGTTCGTGGTCGAGAAGGGTTCGGTGGCGCTCGATGGCGTGAGCCTGACTGTTGCGGCGCGGGGAAAGGTCGCATTCGACGTGGCCGTGATCCCGGAGACCCGCCGGAAGACCTCGTTCCGAGAGGCGGCGCCCGGCGACCTCGTGAACTTCGAGATCGATGTCTTCGCGCGCTACGGGGCGGCGGGCTGGCGCCGAGCGATCGAGAAGGCGGATCGGTCGACTTCTTCTTCCGCGCGAAACGGCGGATGATCCTCTACGAAGAGGGCCCTGGTCCCTCGCTCCGTGCGGGAGAGCTCGAGCTCGGCGGCCGCCGGATTGCCGCCAGAGCCTTCGCCTGCTCCGGGGAGGTCGGTCCTCCGCGTTACCGGTTCGACCCCTTCGAACGGCGGTTCGTGGCGCGTCGCGCATCCGGCGTCCTGGCGGTGGGTCCCTCCGCCGCCGAGGGTTGGGCGTCGGCGTTTGCGCGGATGCCGCCGGGGCCGGTGGTCATCGAAGGGGGATGTCCGGAGGAGGAGGTCCGCGGGTCGTATCTCGCGGCGGCCGAGGGGGCGCTCGACTCCGGAAGAGGGGTGTACTTGCTGGACCCGCCGGCCTCAGGCCTCCCGCCGGGCGCGGCGCGGGCCGAGGCTCGCGCCACGCGCGTGGCCGTCTTTACGTGGTCTCCGGGAGCGGCCGGGCCCGATGGGGCTCGCCTCGAGGCGGCGCGCCGGCGCGGCATTCCGTCGGGAGTGGCGTGGCCGGTCATCCCGGGCTGGACGGCGGACCCCGAATTCATGGGGCCGTACCTGGCAGAGGCGCGCGCCGCAGGGGCCAGCTTCGCGCTGCCGATCGCTCCCCATGGGACCCCGGAGTTCCGGCGGCTCGCCGTCGAGGCCCGCGCGGCGGTGGAGCCCGAGGCCGCGGAGGGGTTTTTCGACACGATGCACCACTCTCCCTGGGAGGCGGTTGTTGCCGCCGCGCTCGAGACCGCTGCCGCCGCCCTGAAAGCCCTGGACCTCTCGCCGCTGCCGCCACGGCCCGCCGCGCGTTCGGAGCCCACCGGGAACTGGCGCGCGGCCTCCCGGCTCGAGGAGGCCGCGCGAGGCCTGACAGACGAGCATCGCGCGGCCAGGCTCCAGGCGGCCGTTCGATGGATAGATTCGTGCGGCCGCGACCTCTCCGCCATCCATCGCGAGGGAAATTTCGCCCGGGCGTTTCCGTTCGGAGCGGAGCTCGCGCGGGAGGCCGAAGCCGCTCTCGCCGAGACCCCTGCGTGAGCGACGCCGCGGCGCGGGCGGGGCTGTACGTGCACCTTCCATACTGCCGGTCCCGGTGCGAGTACTGTTCGTTCGTCGTGACGACGGATTCGTCCTCGCGAGGCGCCTACCTGGCCGCGCTCGAAGCCGAGGCATCTCTCGCGGCGGCGGAAGCCGGCGGCGCTCGCTTTGACTCGCTCTATTTCGGGGGCGGGACCCCGTCGCTGATTCCTCAAGACGACCTCGCGCGCCTGACGAGCCGCCTCCGGATTCTTTTTCCCTTCGCGCCCGACACCGAAATCACGATGGAGGCGAACCCGGACGACGTTTCGCCGGAGCTGGCCCTCCGCTGGGCGGAGGCCGGCGTCAACCGCATCTCGCTCGGGGTGCAGTCGTTCGAAGACCGGGAGCTCGCCGCGGTGGGACGGCGGCATGACGCGGCATCCGCGCGCGCGGCCCTGGACACCCTGCTGGCCGCGGGGCTCTCCGTTTCCGGCGACCTCATCCTGGGTCTTCCCGAACAGACCGCCGCAACGTTTCGGGCGAGCGCCCGGCAGCTCGCGGGGTCCGGCGCGGCGCATGTGTCGATCTACCTGCTGGAGACGGAGAAGTCGAAGGTCATCGAAGAGGACCGCGCCCGCCGCCCCGAGCGGTACCTGTCCGACGACGCGCAGGCAGACCTCTGGCTCGAGCTCGGCGAGACTCTCGACTGCGCCGGCCTCGACCACTACGAAATCTCGAACTGGGCGCGGCCGGGGTTCCGGGCGCGGCACAACTTGAAGTACTGGCTCAGGCTCCCGACCCTGGGCCTTGGAATTTCCGCGCACGAGTTCTGGTCCGGGCATCGCCGCGCGAACGTGTCGGGACTTCCGGCGTACTTCGAGACTCTCGCGGGAGGGCGGCGACCGACCGCCCTCGACCGTCCGATCGGCGCCGCGGAGGCGTCCCGCGAGCGGATCGTTCTCGGATTGAGGCTGTCCGACGGTGTCTCGACGGAAGAGGTCGAGACATGGATCGCGACGGAAGGAGACCCTCGGCTCTCGGAGGATTACGGGAGCTGGCGGGCGGCGGGGCTGCTAGTCGCGGCGGGAGAGCGCCTGAGGTTTTCAGAACCGGGGTTCCTCGTTTCGAACGAGATCCTCTGCCGCTTCGTCTGATGCGCGAGTGTGCGGCGCCTCGGTTACACTTTCTCCCGGTTCGAAAGGAGTCCTGAAATGCAATTCAAATCTCGCTCGATCGCCGGCGCGGCGGCGGGTCTTCTTCTCGCAGGTGCGGCGTTTGGGCAGTGGGAGGGCGGCGTCCATTGGAAGTCGGCCATCCAGATCGAAGGCGGCCCTCAGGCGATGCCCGAGATGTCCTCGGAGATCTGGCTTCAGAAGGATGGACGGATGCGGATGAAATCGGCCGTGATGGGGATGAACATGAACACGGTCAAGCAGGGGGACACCGTCTACCAGTGGACGGACGGGCAAAAAGAGGGCATGAAGATCAACTCCTCGGTGGCGGGGCGCCCGCACGCGACGGGCGACTACGCGAGCCGGGTCACGGAGTACCGGACGAAAGGCCACAAGGTCGGGTCCGAATCGGTCGACGGCCACTCCTGCGAGGTCTACGAGCTCGTGACTCCCGCGGAGGGGGCCCGGAAGGAGAGGAAAGAGAAGGTCTGGCTGGCGACCGATCTGAAAAATTTCCCCGTGAAGGTCGTCGTGGACACCAACGGGATGACGATGACGTCTCGAAACTCCGACGTCGAGTTGAACGCCTCCGTGCCCGACACCATGGTCACGGTTCCCACGGACGTCCAGTTTCGCGACATCTCGGACATGATCAAGCAGGGCGGTCCGCCCGCCCGGTGAGCCCGCGAGGAAAAGAAGACGGCCCGGCGCGAGCCGGGCCGTCGTTTTCCATCTCAGAGGACGCCCCGCTCTAGCAGGCTGCTGAAAAAAGCCTGCGGGCGTCGTGTCCAAGCTTTTGCATTCGCGATCGATTTCGCATTCTCATCGACTCACCTTGTTCCCACTCCAGGATCGTTTTCTC
>JBDUBI010000208.1:0-7788 GCA_040004225.1 Acidobacteriota bacterium | reverse complement strand
GCGGCACGAAAAAAGTGCTCGCAAAAAATCAACCTGAGTCGCCGGGCGTCCGGGGCCCTGCAGGAAGCTGGTCGAGTTTCCTGGTGACGCCGAATCCGCGTTCGGAGGTCGACGAGTATAAATCTTATCTACGTTCTCGTCTCAGGGTCCGTCAGCCGCCGCGCGTCGGCGAACCGAGCCTCTCCCCGATCCTTTCGCGCCCGCGTGGAAGAAGATCAGTGACAACGACGGCTGGAAACAAAGGCGCCACGCCTGCCCGCGGGCCCCTACCCCAACCCTCTCCCCGAGCGCGGGGCGAGGGGGCAGAGCTGCGCTTCAGCCTCGAGGGTGGCTAAGCGCACAGCGGGAGCGGGAGCCAACGCAGTGAGCGGAAGCGACGGACTTCCCCCTCACCCCAACCCTCTCCCCGAGCCCGGGGCGAGGGGGCAGAGCTGCGCTCTAGCCACGAGGGTGACTAAGCGAAGGCGACG
Organism: Acidobacteriota bacterium; assembly: GCA_040004225.1. GTDB lineage: Bacteria > Acidobacteriota > Thermoanaerobaculia > UBA5066 > Gp7-AA6 > JALYUA01. Next base: position 7,318 of record JBDUBI010000208.1, on the reverse strand, counting down.
GTTTACTTGACCTCGACTTCGTCGCCGATCTGAAGCATCCGGTTCGAATCGGTCAGCCGAACCACGGACCAGCGGTCGCCGACGTTTAAGACGGCGCCCTCACCGAGATATGTCCGCGGAATGGACACTCCGGCCGGCGGCGGGAGCGTGACCCAGTAGGTGCCCATCGCCTTGATCCCGTACTCGCGGCCGGAAGAGTAGCGAAACAGCGTCACGAAGTCGCCGGCCTGGACGCCGTCGGCCGCCCCCAGATCGACGATGACCATCTGGTCCGCACCGAGAGCGACGACGCCGTCGCGGCTGAATACGATCCGCCCCTTTGCTTTGCCGGACGGGAGATCGCCCGATTTCGCCATCGGGGACCGGCGTGCGAGCGGAATCGGAATGGGCTCGAACTTCTTGAGCGAAGAGAACATCGGGATGTCGGTGCAGGCGCTCGTGACGCGGACGATGGCGGTCCGAGCCTCGACGCTCGAAACCACCGCGCGCCCCCGGTACTGGTAGAAGCGGCCCATCGACCTTTCTGTGACCGGGTGCGTGACGTCCTGCTCGGGTGTCACGATCCAGTACTGATCGCCCGGCTTCAACCCCGCGTCATAGCCGCCGTCGACGTAGAGAAGGTCATCGGTCATGTAGTCGGTCTGCTCGAACAGATTCTCCGCGCCGTGCACGTGCAGAGGAAAGTGCTCCCCGGGCGCCCCGATGTAGCCGAAGCAATAGACGTCGCCTTCGTATCCGATCGGCTGCGGGGCCGACTCCGTGCTCAAGGGAATGTGCCGCGGCCGCTCCACCCTCGTGACGACGGGCGTCGCGCTCTGGGTCTCCGGCCCGAGGTTCGCCCCGCCGAGAGGCGCCGGTCTGGCCGTCTGTGCGAATCCCGGCGCCGACCAGATCATGGCGAGGGAGAGCAGGACATAAGAACGCGAGGGGAGGCGCATGGCGGCTCCTAAAAAATTACGGTCAAACAGGGATTGTACCGTAAATTACTCGCTCTTCCGCCCGGTGTCAACGGACGCGGTGGCCGGCGGGGCGGTCTTTTCCCCTTTTCCGCGCGCTTTCTTGACGAATTCGCTGCCGGGGTATTCCTCCAACAGCCGGGAGTAGTAGCGGTTCGCCTCGTCCCGTCGGCCCAGGCGCCCCAGGACCTGCCCCTCGTAGAAGAAGAGCTTGTCCCGGTGGCCGTACTCCGGAAACCGTTCCTCGAGCGACGCAAACCGGGCGAGTGCGGCCCCCGGGGCCCCCTTGCGCATGTAGAAGTAGCCGACCGCGAACTCGTGTTCGGCGAGCAGGTCGACGAGCGCATGGATACGGGCGTTCGCGGCCGCGGAGTGGCCGGTGTTGGGAAACTCCCGGAGAAGCGCGCGGTACTGGTCGATCGCCTCCCGGGTGGACGTCTGGTCCCGATCCGGCTTTTCATGCTCGCGGTCGTAGCAGACGGCAAACTGATACCGCGCGTAGTCGCGCTCGGCCGCCCCGGGATAACGGTTCAGGAAGTCGCGGTATCGAAAGCGCGCCTCCGTGTAACCGGTCGATCCCCCCTGCCGGAAAAACGAGTCCGCAACCATCAGGAGCGCCTGCCGCCCCAGGGGATCGTTCGGATACGTCTCGAAGACGAAGCTCAGGTATTTCCGGCCGGCGTCGTACTTCTTCTTTTCGATCAGGGCCTTGCCCTTCTCGAAGAGCCCCTCTTTGGGCGTCGACAGCAGCTCTGTCGTGATCTTGTCGGGCTTCCTGCCCCCCGTCGTCGAAGCGCAGCCCGCCGCGATCAGAACGGCGGTCAGGATCGTGGCGAGTCTTAAGCCAATGTTCAAACTCTCACTCCTCCCCGGGCGGCCGCCCGGAGTTTCTCGATGGCGGCTTTCGGGTCTTCCTGACCGTAAACCGAGGTCCCCGCGACCAGAATTTCAGCTCCCGCATCCGCGAGACCGGCGGCGTTGGTCAGATCCACTCCCCCGTCCACCTCGATCGGGACGCCGGCACGGGATTCCAGAATGGCCTGACGGAGGCTTCGAACCTTCTCGACCGAATGCGGCAGGAACGACTGCCCTCCCCGTCCCGGGTTGACGGACATGACGACGGCGTAGTCGAGGTCGCCCCAGGACTCGGAGAGCGCGGCGACCGGAGTCGCCGGATTCATCACGACTCCGGCTCGGGCGCCTCCCCTCCGGATCACGTCCAGGCACCTTTGCAGATGCCGGGTCGCCTCGACGTGCACCGAAATCCAGTCGGCGCCGGCCTCCAGGTACCGGTCGAGCGTCTCCTCGGGATTTTCGATCATGAGGTGCACGTCGAGCGGCAGCCGGGTGGCTCGTTTCAGGGCCGCCACGACGGGAGGGCCGAGGGTGAGGTTCGGGACGAAGTGCCCGTCCATGACATCCACGTGGACGAGATCCGCTCCCCCCTCTTCCGCGATCGCCAGGGCATCCGCGAGGCGCGCAAAGTCCGCGGACAGCAGCGAAGGGGCGATCCGGACTTTCATCGCGGCACCGGCGGAAATCCGGCGTCGGACGCCCGGGAAACCGTCACCGACACGACTTCCTTCGACGAGAGCGGAGATCCGGCCGGCGGAAACTGCTTCAGGATCGTGTTGGGCGGGACGCCTTCGTAGGATTCGAAGCGCGCGCTCCCGACCCGGAAACCGTACGCTTCGAGCCTGGACCGCATCAGCTCGGCGTCTTTTCCGACCAGGTCGGGCATGACGTACCGCGTCTCCGGGAGGCCCCGGTTGGTCAGCACGGTGACCGGGGCGTTTTTTGCGACGGGGAAATCCGGCTCCGGGTCCTGGGCAACGATCCCGATGCGCGCGTTCGCATCCCGGTACCAGGACAGGGCGCCCAGCTGGAGCGTCTCCTGCGCGAGCCGCAGGGCCGCCGCGCGGGGAGGAAGGCCGGACAGGTCCGGGACCCGCAGTTCGCTCGGCCCGAGCGACAGCACGACCCGAACGAGCTGGGCCGGCTTGGCGAGCGACCCGCTATCGGGAACTTGCGTCAGCACCAGATTACGCGGAATCTTTTCGTCGTTTCGAGCGCGCCCGGCCTGCTCGTCGACCTGAAGGCCCGCGTCGTGCGCGATCCGGATGGCCTCCGGGAGCGACTTCCCGACGAGCTCGGGGACGGTGATGGACCGCCCGACAATCGAGCTCTCGAAGGCGAACCAGGCGCCCCCGAGAAAGATGGCGACGAGCAGAAACACGTAGAAAACGCGAAAAAGGACCCGGCGCATCCAGAAAACGTAGCACGGAAGGAGTTTTTCGCCGTGCGCCGCCCGTTTCGGGTCGGAGAGTCGCCGGGGCGTCGACAGGAGCCACGCCGCCCGGCCGATCCCCGGCCGATCGGGGCCCGGTGCCGCTCAAAACGCTTCCTTTCGGGCTCACGATTTGCAACCCTAGGGTGGATGGACAATTCCAAGCCGGGCGAAACCGAGATTCCCGCGTGGTTCTCGGATGCCCGGTTCAAGAAGGCCGATCTCCACTGCCACTCCGTTTACTCGACATTCAAGTACTTCCGGATCGCCAACACGCGAGACTCCTATAACCGTCCGGAAGAGGTGTACCGGGTCGCCAAGGAGCGGGGCATGGACTTCGTCACGCTGACGGACCATGACTCGATCGACGGGTGTCTGTACCTCCTCAATCAGAACCCGGACCTCGACGATTTTTTTATTTCCGAAGAGGTCGAGACCTGGTTTCCCGAAACCCGGCAGCGCATCCACGTCAACGTCTTCGACATCGACGAACGCCAGCACCGGGAGATCCAGCGGCTCCGGGAAAACATCTACGATCTTCACGCGTGGCTGAAGCAGGAGGGAATCCTCGCCTCGGCAAATCACATGTTTCAAAACTACCGGATGCGGAATTCCCCGCGTCAATACTTCGAAGAGATGCTCCGGATGTTCGACGTCTTCGAGGTCAAGAACGGCGCGATGGCCTCGCAGCACAACCGGCTGATCGAGGACCTGATGGCGGTGGTTCGCGAAAAGCGCGGAGCCGTGTCGCTCGTGGCGGGCTCGGACGCCCATACGCTGGCGCCACTCGCCAAGGTGTACACGGTCGCGGAGGGGCAGACGCCACGGGAGTTCCTCTCGCGGATTCGCTCGGGCGAGTGCTTCGTGTGGGGAAGCGAAATGGGGTTCCGCGTTCTGCTGTCGGACGTCTACCAGATGGTGTTCCGGTATTACGGGAGCGTTCTGGACTGGCGAAATCCGGAGTTCACCCGCGCCGAGAAGGCCCGCCACCTCGCGCTCGCGGCGATGGGGGCGCCGTTTTCCGCCGCCGGAGTTCCCTTTGCGCTGACGTCGCTCAATTATCTGAAACAGATTTTCGTCTCGCGGCGGATCGGGCAGGAGCTCCTCGAGAAGATCGCGGACCCCGAGAAGCCTTCCTGACCCGGGAGGCGGAGGTGCAGCCGGGAAGCGCCGGCCACGGCCCGGGAAAGCGGCGCGAGGGCGGGCTGGCGGACGCCGGGGAGCTTCTGATCGGGGCGCACCACTCGATCGCGGGAGGAACGCCGCGCGCCGTCGAGCGGGGGCTCTCCACGGGTTGCCGCGTCCTCCAGATCTTCGTCAAGAACAACAGCCGCTGGATCGGGAAGGAATTGACGGACCGTGAATCGCGGGAGTTCCGCCGCACCGCGCGCGCCGCATCTTTTTCGCACGTCGCCGCGCACGCGTCGTATCTCATCAACCTCGGATCTGCCTCCGGGGCGCTTCGCGCGCAGTCCGCGGCTGCCCTGGCGGACGAGATCGCGCGCTGCGGCCGCCTGGGTATCCCCTCCCTGGTCCTGCACCCGGGATCGCATGGCGGCGAGGGAGAATCCGCGGGCGTGGCCCGGATCGCGAAGGGCCTCGACGAGGCCCTCGAGCGGACCGCGGGGGTCCGCGTCCGCGTCCTGCTCGAAACGGCCGCGGGCCAGGGCAACGCAGTCGGCCAGAGCTTCGCGCATCTGCGGGACATCCTGGGCGCGATGCGGAAGCCTCGCCGTGTCGCCGTCTGCTTCGACACGTGCCACGTCCACGCCGCCGGGTACGACCTCGTGACTCGGCGCGGCTGGGAGGAGACGGTCGCCGCATTCGCCGGCGCGGTGGGGATCGATCGCCTGCACGCGATCCACGTCAACGATTCGAAGCGGCCTCGGGGATCCCGGGTCGACCGCCACGAGCACATCGGGCGGGGCACGATCGGCGATGCGGGCTTTCGCAATCTCCTCTCGGACCCGCGGCTCCACTCCGTCCCGAAGTTCCTCGAGACGCCAAAAGACGAGGCGCTCGACTTCGATCGGAAGAACCTCGCCACGCTCCGCCGCCTGGCCGCCGCAGGGCCGCCTCCGGCATGACCTTTCCGCGTCTCCGGCTCGAGAGCGCCGTCCTTCTTCTCGGGGGGGCGGTTCTCACCGTATGGTCGTTCGCGCGACTGCCCGCGCCCCGGGAGATCTTTCGGCTCGACACGCCCTTCGACCGGACGGATTCCCGCACGACCGCGGGCCCCGCGTTCCATTTCCTGTCGCGCGCGGCTGTCTCGGTTCCCGCCGGGTCGACCGCTGTCATCGTCACCGAGCCGCGCGACGCCGGGCGAGAAAGCTCGCTCCACGGGGCCGCCGTGGCTCTTCTTCCCGGGCGGCGGGTTCTGCCCGCAGCCGAGTGGGGCCTCTTCGAGCCGGAGTACGAGGCGCAGGCGGACTACATCCTCGTGCTCGGGCCTGCCCCCCTCCGCCCGCCGGGCACCCTCCTCTTTCGCGGCGCCGGAGGGTCGGTCTGGAAGCGGCCTCGGCCGTGAGCCCGGCTGCCTTCATCTGGCTGGCGAGCGCGGCCGCTCTTCCGGTATCGGGCGCTCCGCTGCTCCTGCACTCCGAGTTCCGGCGTTTCGGTCCCGCCTGCCGGACCGTTCTGGCCGGTGCGGCCGGAGCCGTCGTGCTCTCGTGGACGATGACACTCCTGTCGCTCGTCGGCGTCTCCTGGCACCTTCTGCCGCTCCTGCTTCTGGCGGCGGCGCAGAGTTTTGCCCTGCGTTTCGTGCTCCCGCGAAGAGGCCCGGGTTTCCCGCCTGTCTTCGAGAGAGTGCGCGAGCCCGAACGGATGTGGCGCCGGGCGGGAGTCCTCGTCTGCGGCGCCGCGATCCTCGCCGCGTTTGTCGCCGCGCTCGGGGCCGCGGCGACGTCCGCAGACCTCCTCCTCTTCTGGGGACCGAAAGCGCAGGCGTTTGCCGCCGCGCGCCGAATCGATGACATTTTTCTGGGCGAGCCGTTCCTGCGGTACCTCCACACGTCGTATCCGCCGCTCGTGACGAACCTGTACGCCTTCGCCACGGTCGCGTCGGGCAGGTTCCCGTGGATGGCCGCCGCCGCCACGTCCCCGCTTCTCCTTCTCGCGTGCGTCGCCGCGCTCCCCGGGATCCTGCGACGCTCGATCGGCAGGTTGGAGGCGGTCGCCGCGGCCGCCGCGATTGCCGCAACTCTCGGGTTCCTCTCCCACACTCTCGAGATCGCCGGGAACGCCGACATGGCGCTCCTCCTCTTCGAGACGCTGGCGGTCGCGCTGCTTCTGGGACCTGACGGGGAAAGCCGCGCCGGGCAGCTCGCGGCCGGACTCCTCTTCGCCGGCGCCGCGGCCGCGAAGGTCGAAGGGCTTCCCTTCGTTCTCGCGGCGGGCGTATTTTTTTTGTGGAGCGCGCGGCGGCGCCTCTCGTGGCCCTCGGCGCCTCTTCTTCTCTTCGCTCCCGCCGCGCTGTCGCTCGGCGCCTGGTTCGCGTTCGGGCGAGCGACCTTCCTCTTTCACGGGTACGAGGGCTACGGCAGGACCCTGGACGTCCACCTCGAGCGGCTTCCTTTCGTGCTCGCCGCGATCTGGAAATCGATATGGACCGCGGGCGCGGCGCTTCCGTGGCTCGTGCCCGCCGCCGCGTGGCTCGCGGCCCGGTCGAGGTCCCGCGGCTCGCTCTACCCCGTGGTGGTGGGGGCCGTCCTTTCGGCCTTCTTTCTCTTCACGTATCTCCACGGACCGGACCCGGGCCTCTGGATCCAATGGTCGGCCGGGAGAATCTTCATGGTGCTCTGTCCGCTGTTCGTCCTCGGGGCGGTCACGCCCCGGGAAGAACGGCGCGATTCCGCGGGAAGCGGAGGAGGGCCAGACACACCGCCAGAGCCGCCAGACTGATCGCACCGCCGGCGAGTACGCTGTCGGGCCGGTAATCGAGCTCCGCTTCGTGACGGCCGGCCGGCACCTCGAAGCCGACGAAGGCGTGATTAAAGGTCAGGGTCCGGACGGCCCGGCCGTCCACGCGCAGCTTCCAGCCAGGCCAGTCCGTCATGGAAGTCGCGATCACGGC
>JBDUBI010000164.1:0-7952 GCA_040004225.1 Acidobacteriota bacterium | reverse complement strand
CTCCCGCAGCGAAAGGCTCCTCCCTCCCTTCGGTCGGGAGACTCCTCTCGCTGCGAGCGGATGAACGTGTTCGGCGGACTTCGATATTGGAACCGTTGAGACAGCGGCGGCTCCCGCGGCTCGGGCGCCGAAACGCCGGGGAATTGGAGTAAAAAAGTATTCGCGCTTGCAAGCGGCGATGCTAACCGAAGGCGCGAAGGCATCTCATGCCGATTCCGCTTCCTGAGGGGACACCGCAACGGACGGATCCCAGGACAGTGGTGAGTGCGCGACGTCTGCTCGCCCCTCACCCCAACCCTCTCCCCGAGCCCGGGGCGAGGGGGCAGAGCTGCGCTACCACCGATGGTGGCTAAGCTCGCAGCGGGAGGAGTCTCCTGACCGAAGGGAAGGAGGAGCCTCCCGCTGCGGGAGCCGTAGCGAACGAAGGGAGCAGGCGAGCGGTCGAGCCGACATTCGAGCCGCTCGCCGGTGCCTTCGCCGTGCACGGCGAAGGTAGCTCCCGCAGTGAGCGGAGGCGACGGTAGCAGTCTTGCATTGCGCGTCCCGCATGACACTTCTCGAAAAGTTGAGCGGGACCGGATTGCGGCGGCGGGGCACCCTGAAGACGGGATTCCGATACGTCCGTGCGGACGGACGGCCCGCGGCGGCGGGGGACATCCAGCGAATCCGGGACTTGAGGATCCCGCCCGCCTGGAAGGACGTGTTCATTCATCCGTCTGGCGAGGCGGCCGTGCAGGCGATGGGAAAAGACGCCGCGGGGCGGTGGCAGTACCTGTACCACGAGCGCCGGACGAAGCGGCGCGAGAAGGAGAAGTTCGAGCGACTGGTCCATTTCGCCGACGCCCTCCCTCGCATGCGCCGGGCGGTGGCGAAGGACCTCGCGTTGCAGGGAATGCCGCGGGAAAAAGTGCTCGCCTGCATCCTGCGCATTCTCTCCACCTGTTTTCTGAGGGCCGGCAGCCAGGTGTATGCCGAGGAGAACGGCAGCTACGGGATCGCGACCCTCAGGGCAAAGCACGTGACGGTGCGCGGGGATCTCGTGTCGTTCGACTTTCCGGGCAAGTCTGGGAAGCAGCAGCACCGGGAGCTGCGGGACCGCCGCGTCGCGCGGATCGTGCGCGAGCTGGCGCGTGTTCCGGGCGAAGTCTTCAAATACCGCGACGAGGAGGGACGCTGGATCGATATCCGCCGCCGTCACATCAACGAGTACATCAAGGAAGTGATGGGCGAAAAATTCTCCGCCAAGGACTTTCGGACCTGGGCGGGAACGCTGATCTGCGCATGCGCGCTCGCGCGTGCCGGGACAGAGGCGGCGGAAACGAAGACAGCGCGCAAGCGCAAAGTCGTCGCTGCCATCAAAGAAACCGCGGAAAGGCTCGGGAACACTCCCGCGATCTGCCGCTCTTCCTACATCTATCCCGCCGTTCTCTCGAGCTTCGACCGGGGCAGGGTGCTCGATCGTTACTTCGAGAATGTCGAGGAGCTGGTCGAGCGGCGCGCCCCCGCTCTGCACGGCTCCGAGAAGGCGCTTCTGAAAATGCTCAAACAGAAGGCCTCCTAAAGTTCTCACTTCCAGGTCCGGTTGGGTTCGGTTCGGGGTTGTTGCCCGCCGGCTTCGTGGAACGGGTGAAGTCCCCGCTCCCTCTCGCCTCAATCGCGCGCTCATCCGATCGGGATGGAGACTGACCTAGACTTCGCCTCGTGCAGGAGAAGATGTCCAGCCGGAACCGGTTCGTGCGGGCGGTCGCGTCCGCGACGTCCCACCTCTGGTTCCCCGGCACCCTGTTTTTCGCGAGCCACGTCTCGAGGCGCATCGCGTACCCCATGGCGCGCGCATTTGGAGGAAGGTACTTTCGCCTGAGGCCGAAGTACCTCGCTGCCATCCGGTCGAACCTTTCCATCATCCTCGGCGAGGACGCCGCCTCGGAGAGGGTGGCGCGGCTCGCCGACGAGATGGTGCGGGGCCACTCCTCCGCCTGGCTCGACTTCCTTCATTTCGCCAGCCGCCCGCCGGCCGAGTCCGCGCGGCTCGTCGAAAGCGTCGAAGGGTTTTCCCACCTGGTGGCGGGGCGAGCGGCGGGCAAGGGTGTGCTGCTTCTGACTGCGCACCTCGGCAACTGGGAGGTCGGCGGCCTGATGCTGGCGGAGGTGCGTCAGCCGATTCATGTCGTCCTGGTGCCCGATATTTTCCCCGGCGTCGAGAAGGCCCGCCGCCGCCTCCACAGCCGCGCGGGCGTGACGGAAATCCCGATCGACAATAGCTTCGGTCCGACGCTCGCGGTGCTGAGGGCGCTCGAGCAGAACGCGATCGTGGCGATGCAGGGGGACAGAGACTTCAACAACACGGGCATTGCCGTACCCTTCTTCGGACGGGACGCCTTTTTCCCAAGGGGACCCTTTCGGGTCGCGATGGCGACGGGAGCCACCGTCCTCCCGGCCTTCATCCTCCGCACGGAGGACGGCCGCTACCGGGCCATCATCGAGGAGCCGCTCTCGATCGTGCGCGGCCCCGACCGGGACGCCTCGCTCCGGGAGAACCTGGCGCGCTACGTCGCCATCCTCGAGAGATACATCCGGGCGAACCCGGAGCAGTGGTACTGCTTCTATCCGTTCTGGGACGATCCGAGCCGGAAATAGCGGTCCGGGTCCCGTGCCGCTCTCCCGGCTGAGGAGGGGGAAATCGCGGACCGAGGGGGATGAACTAGAAGGCGGTCACGTCCGCGACGCTGGCGAGGTTTCCGTTGGGATTCACATACGTCTTCACGGCGTTCGTCGTCGTGTCCGTTACCGTGATCGTGTACTGAACGTTCGAAAGGGCGCCGTAGAACACCCAGAACTTGTTGTTGAAGGCGCGGCCATCGACGACCTTGACGACGAGCTCGATGTTGTTAGCGGAGAAGAACCAGAATTCTCCGGTGTCGCCGGTCAGAGCGACGCCGTTCCCGGCGCCGCTCGTGCCCTGCGAGGGGACACTCCAGGCGACCTGGACCTTGAAGCGGCTGGCGTTCAAGCAGAGGGTCGTGGCGTCCGGCACGCAGGGGGCGGCCTCCGCGGCGTGGGCGCTGGCAGGCGCCGCGAGCAGGAGTCCCGCGGCGAGCGCAGTAGCGGCCGCGAATGGGAAAAATTTCTGACGGCTCGCGACGGGCATGGACTTTCTCCTCTTCCTGCGGACTAAGGGTACCAACATCGAGGCGCGGCTGGAAAATCCCTCACTCGAGGGGTCTCCGGGCCGACACGGCCGCCACGAAAAAGGCGTCGTAATGGCGGGCGAGCTCCTCGACATCCGGCAGGATCTTCGGCTGCTCGAACCCGGCGGCCCGGAACGCGTTTCGCCAGTTTTCGGGGGTCAGGAACCCGTGATTCGGCCGGGTGGCCGCGTCGGTCGCCACCCCCGTGAAATTTTCCAGAAAGTTGAAGACGAATTCGACATAGATGGGCTGGCCGTCGAACGGACGGACGCATTCCGAAAAGACCGCCGTGCCGCCGGGCTTTAAGCTCTCGCGGATCCGGCGCAGCGTCGCGTCAAGGTCCCGGGCGATGTGGACCGTATTGACGGCATAGACGACGTCCGCGAACCCTTTTTCGATCCCCTGTTCCCCGAAGTCGCGGTCCATGTCGATGCGCTGGAACTCCGCGGGGAACCCCGGGAAGCGGCCCCGAATCGTCCGTTCGGCCCGGCGCAGGAACGTGGGGACGACTTCGGTAAAGACGTACCTTTCGATTCTGCCGAGGGCCGCGTCCCGTGCGAGTCGCTCGGCGACCGCGAGCGCCGCCGAGCCGGATCCTCCGCCAAGCTCGAACAGCACGGCGGAACGCCCGGTGGGAAGCGCTCGCAGCACGGCCTCCGCGCCGAGGCGGTTGTTGATGGCGTACAAGAGGTTGTCGTTGGAGAAGTACTCGAACCAGAGCGGAAGCCGCGCCGGCGAAAACAGGATTTCCTCGCCGGTCTTCTCTCCCCGCAGGAAGGCGGGCACGTGCTCGATCATCGCCCGCACCACGGTAAACGGCGGCAGGGAACGCGGATCGATGGCTCTTGCCCGCGCTTCGGCTCTATCGGGATCGCCCGCCGGAAGGGGTCCGCGGGACCGATACGACCCCTCGGGGTCGCCGCTCGTGGCAACGAGATATCCGCCCGCGGCGAGCTTTCTCAGAAACCAGCCGATCGGCACCCGGGCGCGCGGCGCGAATCCCTTCTCTTCCACGAGCGAAGAAACCGTGGTCCCCCGGGCGAGCGAAGTCTCGAACTCGAGGTCCCGGACCAGCTTCAGGACCATGTCGGTCGTGAACCGGTCGAAGTGCTCGCAGCACAGGATGAACTCGGGCGAGAAGAGCGACCGGATCTCCGGGTCTGGAATTCGCGCCAGAAGAGTCTGGAGATCCTCGGCCCGGCTCGACATGGCGCGATTGTAAGGCGTCATGGCGTCTCCGATCGAAAGGCGCCGCCCGCTCCTGGAAAAAGAAATGGAAAGGGGCGACTGACGCCTGACAATACGACCCTCCGCCGCTACACTCATCCCGCAGCATGCGCCGTTTCCTGATCCTGGTCCTCCTCTCCATCGGGGCGCGAGCCGCGCGCGCGCAGGACGCCCCGCGGACGATCGTCCTCGGATTCGACGGCGTGGACGCCGGTGTCGTCGAGACGATGATGGCGGCCGGACGCCTCCCTCATCTGGCCGCATTGAAAGCTCGCGGCGCCTACTCCCCTTTGACCCCGACCGTCCCAGCGCAAACGCCCGTGTCGTGGGCGACCTTTTCGACGGGCCTCGACCCCGGCGGCCACGAGATCTTCGACTTCCTGAAGAGGAACCCCGAAAATCGGATCCCGACGTTCGCGGTCGCCGACGAGATCTCCGTCCCTTTCCTCTTCGGCCGGTCGAACCCGGTCGTGATCGGCGCGGCTGCCGCGGCTCTGTTCTTCGTCGCCGGAGCCGTACTGTTTTTCTGGAAACGGCGCCTCGTCCTCCTGATCGGGATGGACGTGATCGCGCTCGCCGTGGGTGTTGCCGCCTTCCTCGCAGTCCGCGCCTGGGTCCCGCCCGAACGGCCCTCCGTCCGGAACAACCGAAAAGGAATCACCTTCTGGTCCGAGCGTGCCGCGCGGCCGGCGACGGTGATTCGGATCCCGGTGACCTTCCCTCCGGAGGAGTTTGCGGGCGGCCGGCAGCTCTCCGGCCTCGGGGTTCCGGACCTGTCGGGCCGGATCGGGAAGCCGTTCTATTTCACCTCCGACCCGTTCTTCGCGCCGCGAGAAGGGAACGATTTCTCGATCGACATTTTGAAGCTCGAATCCAACCGGGGCAGCCAGACGGTCCGTATCGGGGGGCCCCCCGGGAAGCCGTTTGGCCGGGAAGGCTCCATCGAGCTGCCTCTCACTCTGACGGTCGCTGCCGCGAGAGACCGCCTCGAGATCGCGGTCGCGGGAGAGCGCGTGATTTTGAAGCCGGGCGAATGGAGCGCATGGGTTTCGCTCCCGTTCCGGGTGAATCCGCTCGTGACCGTTCACGGCTACGGCCGCTTTCGCCTGGAAAAGCTCGACCCCGAAATCGGCCTTTATCTCTCGCCGGTGCAGTTTGACCCGCAGCGGCTGCCACCCGGCTTCGCGATCTCGTCCCCCCGCCGGCTCGCGAGCGACTTCGTCCGCGATTTCGGGCGGTTCAAGACGATGGGCTGGGCGATCGACACGTGGTCGATCCAATCCGGCACACTGCCCGAAGATGCCTTTCTGGAGGATGTCGCGGCCACCGTGGCCTCGGACCGTCGGATCCTCGACTCTCTGCTCGCCGGCAAGGAGCGGGTTCTGGTTCACTACTTCGAATTCACCGACCGCGTCGCCCACGTCTTCTGGAGATTTCGCGACCCGCAGCATCCTGCCTATGACGCCGCGCTCGCTCAGAAATACGGGGACGCCGTGGAGAAATCTTACGAGATCGTGGACGCGATCGTCGGCGACGCCGCGAAGACCCTCCGGCCCACGGACGTGCTGATCGTGCTCTCCGACCATGGATTCGCGACGTGGCGGCGCTCTGTCAACTACAACTCGTGGCTCGTCGAGGCGGGGTATCTCGTGCTGACCGGAGGCGCCCACCGGAAGAGCCTCGAGGCGCTCTTTTCCCGAGGCCAGTTCTGGGAGGCCGTTGACTGGAGCCGCTCGCGGGCATATGCGATGGGGCTCGGAGACGTGTACGTGAACCTGAAGGGGCGCGAAAAGGGCGGGATCGTGGAGCCCGGTGCCGAGTACGAGGCGTTGCGCTCGGAGCTGATCTCGAGGCTGAGGGCGCTGACCGACCCGAAGAACGGCGAACGTGCCGTTTCGCGGGTTTTCAGGCGCGAAGACATCTACCGGCGCTTCGATCCCCGCGTCATTCCGGATTTGATCGTCGCGAACACCCGGGGGTATCGCGTCTCGTGGCAGGCCTCGCTCGGAGTTCCGACCGCGGAGGTGTTCGAGGACAACCGCGACGTCTGGAGCGGCGACCATTGTTCCGTCGATCCCGACCTCGTTCGCGGGATCCTCTTCGCCTCCCGCCGTTTCAAGACCGCGCCAATCCCCGGGATCGCCGATGTGACTGCTTCGATTCGTTCTCTTCTGGGCAGCCCCGCTCCGGCGGAGGCCGCGGGGACTTCCCTCTGGTAACAGGGGAGAAAAGGGAACGCGCCGGCTTCGCGGTCGGGGTCGTGCTGCTTGTTGCCACGGCGCTTCTTGCGCAGGCGAGCGCTCCGGAGACCCAGGGGGAGACGGATCTCGCGCGCATCCGGGCCCGGATCGCGGGTCTGAAAGACAGGCTCTCCGCGAGCGAAAAGGCCGTCGCGACGCTGTCCGAGGAAATCAGGCGCCTCGGCTGGAGGCTCGAGATCGGGCAGCAGGAGACGCGCCTTCTCGCCGCGCAACGGGAGGGGTTGACCCGTGCGCTCGCCGCGACGCGCGGGCAGCGCGTCTCCGCCAACGCCGCTTCTCTGCATTCCGCGCGCGCCCTTCTCTCCCGGGCCCGCGTGCTGCACCGTTTCGGGCGTTACGGCTACCTGCGCGTGCTGCTCGAGGCGGGTGACGCGCGAGGATTTCTGCGCGGGCTCGAGCGGCTGGATGGCCTTGCCCGGCGCGACGGACGGCTGCTGACCGCTCACAGGGGCGCGCAACAGCAGCTCGAGCAGGACATCGCGCGCGAGGAAGCTCTGAAGGCCGATCTCGATCAGAACTGGGCCAGGAGCCGGAGAGAGCTTTTCGCGATGTCGCATCTGCGCTCGTCCCGCGAGGCGCTGCTTTCGCGCGAGCGGCAGGTCGCCGTCATCGGAAAGGAAGAAGTCCACGCTCTCTCCGACAAGGCCGATCGCCTCGAGCGCCTCCTGACCACGCTCGCGCGTCAGTCGAGCGGCGAGACCGCCGATGCCTCCTCGGGCATCCGTCCGTGGAAGGGAGTCCTCGACTGGCCGGCGAAGGGCGCCGTTATCGAGACCTTCGGCCGGCACCGCCATCCCAGATTCGACGCCTGGACCAACTCGAACGGCATCGCGGTGGCTGCGCCCGTGGGCACGCCCGTGCGCGCGGTGTACGCCGGAAAAGCGGTCTACGCTCAGTGGCTCGCGGAGTACGGAAACCTGGTCATCCTCGACCACGGAGACGGGATTTTCACCCTCTACGCGTGGCTGCAGAGCATCGTGGTCTCGGCCGGCTCGGTCGTGCCGGCCCGAGCCACTCTGGGAAGCTCCGGGAGCGGCCCCGGCCGGAGCGAGTCCGGCGTCTACTTCGAGATCCGAGATCGCCAGAGAGCCAGCGATCCGGTGGCGTGGTTGAGGTAATCCGTCGCCATCCGTCGCCTTCGTTCACTTCGGGAGCTGCCTTCGCCGTGCGCGGCGAAGGCACCGGCGAGCGGCTCGCCTGTCGGCTCGACCGTTCACCTGCTCCCTCCGTTCGCTGCGGCTCCCGCATCGGGAGGCTCCTCCTTCCCTTCGGTCAG
>JBDUBI010000086.1:0-7954 GCA_040004225.1 Acidobacteriota bacterium | reverse complement strand
AGTCCGCTCGCAAAGAGCAGGAACACGAGACGCTGACCACACCGCGCGACATCAGTAAGATGTGCAGATGGCGGGTACGGCGCGTTCACGCGGGCGGCGTTTTCGGCGGATCGGGCTCGTGGCGAAGGTGGCTTCCTCCGAGGCCGTCCGCCTCGTCCGATCGCTCGACCGCGCGCTCAAGCGCCGGAACGTCGAGACGCTGTTCGACGACGAGACGGCCGGAGCCCTCGGCATCTCCGGAGGGGTGCCCCGGGCGCGGATCGCACGGCTGTCCGACCTGGTCTTGATCGCGGGCGGGGACGGGACGCTCCTGTCCGTGGCCCGCGATGCCCCGGCCTCGACACCGATCCTCGGGATCAACGTCGGACTCGTCGGTTTCCTGGCCGGTCTCACCCGCGACGAGGCGCTCCGCCGGCTCGACGAGGTGCTCGCCGGCGAGTTTCGCGAGGACCCCCGGCGGCGGCTCGAAGTCACCGTCCCGGAGGGGCCGCACAGCGGCAGGTACCGCGCGTTGAACGACGCGGTGCTGAACAAGGAGGCGATCGGGAGGATCTCCGCGT
This sequence comes from Acidobacteriota bacterium, assembly GCA_040004225.1. Lineage (GTDB taxonomy): Bacteria > Acidobacteriota > Thermoanaerobaculia > UBA5066 > Gp7-AA6 > JALYUA01. The sequence continues at coordinate 7,394 of JBDUBI010000086.1, read as the reverse complement.
TTTCAGTTTCGATCGCGGGCCGCAAGGTGGCGGAGTTTCGCGGAGACGGGGTGATCGTCGCCACGCCGACGGGATCGACGGCCTACAATCTGTCTGCGGGAGGGCCGATTCTCGACCCCTCGCTCTTCGCGGTGGTCGTCACGCCGATCTGCCCGCATACGCTTTCCCAGCGGCCTCTCGTCGTCCCCGACTCGACGCCCGTGGGCCTGACGGTGATCGAGCGCGGCCGCAACGACGGCGTCAACCTGACCCTGGACGGACAGGAGAGCTTTCGCGTCCCGGTCGGGGTCGTCATCGAGGTCCGGCAGAGCCGGTCGGCGGTGACTCTCCTCCGGCCGCCCGAGTCGGATCATTTCCAGAAGCTGGTGGAGAAGCTCAACTGGGGCGTCTGAAGGCGTGAGCGCCTCCTTCCTTCGGGCGCCGGAGCCCCGTCCGCAGCCATGAATCCCCTTCGCCAGACCGAAGGCGTGACGGCGCATCGGCTCTCGCCGGGCCGGCTGCTCTCGATCGTCCTCCTCTTCCTCGTCTTCGCGTCGTACGCCATCTGGAAGTCGGAGCGGTTCCAGAACCTGATCCACGGCGTCTCGCAGTCCCGGCTGGCAGACGCTCTCGGCCGCCCGGTGACTTTCCGCACCGTCGAATTGCGCGTTTTCCCACCCACCGTGCGCCTCGCGGATGTCCGCGTCGGGAACGACCCGAGACTCCCGGGCCCGCTGTTGTCCGCCGAGGAGGTTTCGATCGGCGGTGGCGTTTCCTTCGTCGGCCAGGAGCTGCGGCTCGGACGGATCCGGGCGCTGCGTCCCCACATCACCCTCGTGCAGTTTCCCGACGGCACGTGGAATCTTCCGCCGGGCCTGACGAAGTCGGCGAAGCCCGGGCGCGGCGGAGTGACACTCAAGGTCGGGTCCATCCTCGTGCAGGAAGGCATCTTCGAGTTCGACGGCCGCAAAATGGCCTTCACGGGGCGCCTCGAGGATTTTGCCGCAGAGCTCAACTCGCTGCCCGGCGGCGGCTACCGCGGAGGAATCGTGGCGCAGCGCGCCACGATCCGCATCTCCGATTCGGAGCCCCTCGTCGCTTCCCTGCGGACTCGCTTTGTCCTCGATCCCAAACGAGGCCTCACGTTCGACGACATCCGGCTGGAAGGCCCCCTCGGCACCATCCGGGCCAACGGCGCGCTCGAGAACCTCGACTCACCGAAGGCCGTCTTCGCCGCGACCGGGGACGTCTCGATCGAAGAGATCGAACGCGTGTTTCACATGGATCTCGGATTTTCCGGCCGCGCGGCCGTCCGGGTGAAGCTCGAGATCCCGCCCGCGGGCGGATTCCGGCTGGCGGGAACGGTGCGCTCCCCCCGGGTGCGAGCTTCCGTCTTCACGCTCGACGACCTCGCGGCCACCGTGACCGCGACCCCGGAAGCTCTCGTGGCCGGGATCGAGCGGGCCGGCTATTCGGGAGGCACGGCGGCGGGGACGTTCCGCATCGCGAATCTCGGGCAGGACGTTCAGCCGATGACCCTTGCCCTCGAGGCTCGGGGCTTTTCCGTGGAGCGCTTTTTCGGGGACATCGGTCTCCCGGGGACCGGCCTGTCGGGATCGGCGGGCATCTCGATCGCTCTGCGCTGGGCGCAGGCGGGGATGCTGCGAGCGGACGGCGGCGGAACGCTTCGCGTGGAGCCCGGCCACGCGGCCTCCCTGGTCCCCGGACGTTTCGGTCTTCCGACGGGCGGAGGCGGGCCGTTCTCGGTGGTCCGGGGAAGGATCGGCTTCGAAGGCGCCTCCTTTCGATTTCCGCAATCGACCATCGACGTGACCGGGGGCCTCGTGATCGGCGTGTGGCAGCCGGACTTCGATTTCCGTCTTCGTTCGAAGGACCTGACCGAAGTGGACCGGATCTTCCAGAATTTCGTGGCGGCCGGCGGGAGCAAGGCGGAAGCTCTCGGCCTCGGGGGGTCGGGAGAAATTTCCGGACACCTGGGCGGGCGGTGGACCGAACCGGACGCAGTGGCGCAGGTCACCGCGGAGGATGCCCGATACGCGGGCGTCCTCTTCGGGAGCGTGCGGGGGAGCGTCGACATGCGCGAGGGCGCGTTTTTCTTCCGACCGCTGCGCGTGTACGACGGCGACGCGACACTTTCCCTCGAGGGGATGGCGAGATATCGCATCGTGGCCGGACGTCCGCGGTTCGATCTCTCGCTCGCGGCGAACCGCTACCCGCTCTCGCGGCTTCTCGAGTACCTCGACCTCAAGTTTCCGGTGGAGGGTCGAGTCACGGGCGCGTTTCCCGTTTCCGGTAGCCCCGAGGCGCTCACGGGCGGCGGCGCCATCACCCTGGCCGACGCGACGGTGTGGGGACAGAAATTCAGCGTGATGACGGCGCGCGTGCTGTTCACGCCCGGCCGACTCGCGCTCGAAGACCTTCGCGCTTCGGTCGGTCAGGGAATGCTCGGCGGGCGCGGCGCTCTTTCGCTGCGGGAGCGGACGTTCGAGGCGCGGCTGGCCGGGGACCACATCGCCATCGGAGCCATCAGCGCTCTCGCGGAGACCGCGAAGGACGTCTCCGGGCAGCTGACCTTCCAGCTTTCGGGCGGCGGGTCCCTCGACCGTCCCGACCTGAAGGTCAGCGCGTCGATCGCCGACGCGATCTTCTTCGGCCACGCGCTGCCCGAGGGCCGGGAGCCGCGGCTCGAGGCGACCGTTGCCGCCGGCGTGCTCGACGCCGTGGCCGACGTGCCGGAGCGGTGGAGCCTGAAGGCGCGCGGCGACCTCTTCGGGAAGCCCGCGCGCGTCGACGTGGCGCTGGACGCTCCCGATCTCGGCTCTTTTCTTCTGATGACCCCGTTTGCTCTTCCGGCGGGGCGCGGCGGGTCCGTGGCCTTGGACGGAACGCTCACGCTGCCGGCGAAGGTGGGGGACACCCCCACGGGCGAGTTCCGGATGACCCGCGCCCGCCTCGATCTGCCGGACCGGCCCGGCGTGCTCGCGACTTCCGGAGTCGTTCGCATCTCCCTGGCGGACGGACGCCTGACCTTTCAGGACTTCCGCGCGGTGGGCGAGGGCACGGCTCTCAGGGCGGGGGGATCGATCGTCGTCGGCCAGAAGCCGGGCGCCATGGACCTGTCGCTTTCGGGGACCATAGACGCCGCTCTTCTTGCCCTCGAGTTTCCGAACCTCGCCCTGACCGGCCGCGTGGTCATGGACATCAAGGCCGGAGGGACGCTCGCGGCGCCCAATCTTTCCGGCTCCCTCCGGGTCGAGAAGGGAAAGTACCGGCTGGCGAGTCTCTCCCAGATTGTCGACAACATCGATGCGAGCGTCACGTTTCAGGGGTCGCGCGCGGACCTCGAGGGGCGGGCGAAGTTCGGCGGAGGCGAGATCTACGCTTCCGGCGCCGTGCGCCTCGATCGTCTGACGCTGCAGGATTTCCGCGTGTCACTCCAGGCGCGTCGCGTGGCGCTCCACTATCCGCAGGACTTGAGGCTGCAGGTGGACGCGGACCTCGTGGCTTCCGGAAATGGACGCCGCAACGATCTCCGGGGAGAAGTGACTCTGCTGCGCGGAACGTATTCCCGCGACTTCGAAGTCACACTGTCCGACTTACTCGCGCGCAGCCGGTCCGCCGACACGATCGTGGCGCAGGAGCCGTGGCGGGAGCAGACATCGCTGGACGTGCGGATCGTGTCTTCGGCCGCGCTCGAGGTCCGCAACAATCTCGCCCGCTTGACCGCGACGGTGGACCTTCTCGCGAGGGGGACGGTCGCCGACCCGACCGTGACGGGGCAGATCGTCCTCGACGAAGGCGGCCGCATCACGTTCCGGGACGTGAAGTACGACGTCGAGTCCGGGACGATCACCTTCGCCAGCGCGCGCGGATTCACGCCGATCCTGGACATCCATGCTCGCGCGGAAGTCCGAGGCTACGACCTCATCGTGAACCTCGTCGGGACCTGGCCGCGGATCCAGACGAGCTTTTCCTCAGACCCGCCGCTTCCGGACGAGCAGATTTTCAGCCTTCTCCTGACCGGATCCGCGCCGACCTCCCGCGCGACGGCCTCGACCGACACCACCAGCCAGTCGATCGTGTCCGCGGGGGCGTCCATTGCGGCCGGCGCGGCGACGAGCACCATCACCCGCCCGACGCAGAGGCTGTTCAAGCTCGACCGCTTCGAGATCGACCCGGTCTTCTCGGGAGGCCAGCTCTCCGACATCCGTTCGACGATCGGCAAGCAGATCGCGCCGAACGTTCTGGCGACCTACTCGCAATCGTTCGACACGAGCAAACCGGCTGTCTACGGTCTGGAGTGGCAGGTCACCAACAGCGTCGTTCTCCGCGCGCGGCATGACGAGAACGGTGTGTACCTGATCGACGTCCGGCGGCGGACGAGGTATTGACCTGATCCTCGTTCGCGGAGCGGCCCGGGTCTTCCCCGCCTTCGGACGGCTCTGTGTCCTGGCGGCCGCGCTTCTCTTTTCGGCGCCGGCGGTTCCGGCAGAGCCCGATTCCGGGCAGGACGCGGCGCCCGCAATCGTCTCCCTGGCGTACACGTCGGATGGCGCGGTCGATCCCGCCGAGATCGCGCGACTCATCGACCTGCGGGTGGGGCAGCCGCTCACCGAAAAAGCCACGGGCCGTTCGATCCGAAACCTCTTCGCCACGGGCCAGTTTGCCGATATCCAGATCGCCACGGAGCCGGCGCCCGGTGGAGTCGCCGTCGTCGTCCACCTGGCGCGCTCGTACCGCGTCCGGCCCCTCCGCTTCGTCCACGGGACCCTTTCGCGCGATGAGCTCCTCCGCGCGTTGTCCTTCTCCGAAGGATCCGTCTTCCAGGCCGGGGAAATCGAAGAGGGCGCCGCCTCCATCCGGCGCCGGCTCGAGGCCGAGGGCTACCTGCATGCGGAGGTCACTCCGGAAGTGACCTTCGAGCGAGAGCTCTTCCGGGCGCGGGTCGTGTTTCATATCGAGCCCGGAAAAGCGGCGCGCGTGGCCCCCGCATTTTTTGATGGAGAGACGCGGCCGTTCACCGCCGACGAGCTTCGCGCCCGGCTGCACCTCGATCCGGGCGACCGCTATCGCGAGTCGAAGGCGCGCGCGGACGCGACCCGCGTGACGGAGTTCCTGCACAAGAACTCCAGACTGAAGGGCTCCGTCGAGTTGATCGCCGCGCAGCCGACCGACGACGGGCGGATCATGCCCGTTTACCGCATCGTCGTCGGGCCGCGCGTCGTGTTCGACGCGGTTGGGATGAAGGCGAAAAAGCTCCAGTCGGAGGTCCACTCGCTGCTCGAGGGACAGGTTTTCGACGAGGACCTGATCCTTCAGTATGTCGAGAACAAGCGCCGGCAGCTCCAGGGCCGGGGCTTCTACCGGGCGCGCGTCGACTACGCTCTCACCGACTCGCCCGATACCTACACGGTCCGCGTCACCGTCGATCCGGGGCCGCACGAGGAGATCGAAAAGGTCGTCCTTCGGGGCAACGACGCCGTGCCGGCCAAAACGATCCTGGGCCTGATGGTGACCCGCAAGAAGGGGCTTCCGTATCTGCAGCCGGGGCACCTCGTGGAGGAGGACCTGCGCGACGACGTGTCCGCCATCACCGGCTACTACCAGACGAGGGGGTGGGTGGCGGCGAAAGTCGCGCCCCCGCAGATCACGGAAGGTTCGAAGCCGGAACGACTGATCGTCACCCTTTCGATCCAGGAGGGACCCCGGGCGAGGATTCGCAGCCGGTCGATCACGGGCGTCGAGCACATGGACCGCGGTCCGCTCGAGGCGCGGCTGCTCGTACACGCGGGCGACCCTTACAACCCGAACCTCGTCCGGCAGGACGTCACGAATCTCCAGAGCGAGTTCCGCGATCGGGGCTGGGGCGAGGCGGCGGTCCACGCCGAATCCACTCTCGCCGCCGAGGGCACCGCGGCAGACGTCGTCTACCGCGTGGAGGAGGGATCGCGATCCTTCTTCGGGAAGACGATTCTGCGGGGAAACAGCCGAACGGACACGGACCGGGTCCGGCGGCTCGTGACGTGGGAAGAGGGGAAGCCGTTTTCCGAGGTTGAGCTCTTGAACACGCAGCGCAACCTGAGCCGCGCGGGAGTGTTTCGGCGCGTCGAGATGAAACCGGAGCCGGCCGATCCCCAGACCTCGACCCGAAACGTGGAAATCGCCCTCCAGGAAGGCAAGCCGCTCTCTCTTCTCTACGGCGTGGGATACCAGTACGCTCCCGACGCTCCCTCCAATCAGAACGATCCGTTTCTCGTCCTCGGCGTCTCCTACAACAACCTGTTCGGCCGGATGCTCTCGGCCGGAATCGAAGGGCAGGTTTCGATTTCCGGGAGGTATCGCGCGCAGCTCTCTTTTCGGAATCCGTACTTCTTCGACCGGGACCTGACCTTTACCTCCTTCTTCTTCGCGACGCGCGAGCCGATCCAGAACCTCGACATCGACCGCCTCGGCTTCGCCAACGAGCTGTCCCACTATTTCGGCAGGAACCTCCGCGTCGCCCTCCGGGGGGAATACCAGCGCATCCGCCCCGTGAATCCGGAGAACCTGTCGCAGATCGAAGCGAGCGACTTTCCGCGATTCGACCAACCCATCGAGGAGACGACGATCGGCCCGACCGCGTTTTACGACCGGAGGGACGACGTCATCGACCCGCACACCGGGTACTACGTCAGCGGGGCCTTCAAATACGCCTTCCCCCTTCTCGCCGACGCGCGGTACGCCAAGTTTTCGACGCAGGTCGCCTGGTTCCGGCCCGTGCGCGGCTCCGTGGTCGCTCTCTCCACCCGCCTCGGAGGCATCTTTCCGTACGGACCGACGAACATCCAGGTCCCGATCGCGGAGAGGTTTTTCGGCGGTGGAGAGTCGACGGCGCGGGGTTTTTCCCGGGACCTGCTCGGGATCCCGGGGCAGACCGTCGACTACGACACGCGTGCCATCCCGCATACGGGGTCGGGCCCGGGCTCCTGCGCGGGCGCGTATCCGACCCTCGCGGCCTTCGACTGCTCCTCAGGTCCGCACATCCGCGGCGGGAACGGGTTCTTCGCCTTAAACGCCGAATTTCGCTTTCCCATCCTGGGCGCGCTCGGCGGGACCCTGTTCTACGATCTCGGCCAGGTGTGGGGAAGCTTCTCCCAGCTGAACTTGAGACTGGAAGGGGAGTCGGGGCTGCGGCAGACGGTCGGCTTCGGACTCCACTACATGACTCCGATCGGACCCCTGCGCGCCGAGGTCGGCCTGCCCGTGCGCCCGAAGACGATCGTCTTCGACGTGAAGGACCCCGCGGGGAACAGCCTGGTCCCCGCGGCCGGAAGCGAGCGGGAGAAGGGGCGGTTTCTGCTGACGATCGGGTATCCCTTCTAACGTCGCCTTCGCTCACTTCGGGGACGTGCCTT
>JBDUBI010000203.1:0-8001 GCA_040004225.1 Acidobacteriota bacterium | reverse complement strand
GGAGCTTGTGCGCCCACAATTCGATCAACCCGCCGCGAACGACCTCTCCGTAGAGGGCCAGGCGCGCCGGGATCGAAAGGCCGGGCGCGCCCGGTTCCCGAGCGGTGGCCGGCAGAGATACGGCTTCCGCGAGCGCGGCGCCGCCACTATTCATAGCGGAGGGCTTCCATGGGCGACAGTCGGCTCGCCTTGAACGCCGGAAACAGCGCGAACACGAATCCGAACACGGCCGCCATCGCGTAGGCCGCAACGAAGCTCTTCGCGTCGACGTGGAGGGGCACACCGATCGAGTAGGTGATGATCTTCGAGAACCCGACTCCCATCACGAGCCCGACGAGAGACCCCGAGCCCGTGAGGAGCAACGCCTCGACTAAGAAATCCTTAAAGACCTCCCGGCCGGACGCCCCGATCGCCATCTTCACCCCGACTTCCCGGATGCGCTCCTTCAAGGTGGCCATCTGGATGTTCACGTTCACCATCCCGCCTCCTATCAGGGACAGCACGCCGGAGAGCATGAAGATGATGTTGTAAGCGTCGCTCTGGCTCTGCTCCTTCTTCACCCGCGCCGCCACGTCGTCCAGCCGGAAGTCGTCCTGCTGGCGATGATTCGCCTTGAGCATGGAACCCAGGCTCTTCGAGAACATAGCCATGGCGTCGAAGTCGCGGATGCGGAAAGTCACCCGGTCGGCGCGGCGGTACATGTCCCCCTCGAAGCGCCGCGTCACGAGACTCGTCGGGACCGCGATGATTCTGTTGCGCCGCCGGAACATGTTCCGGTTCGACTTCCGAAAATGAAAGACACGCTCTCGGAGCACGCCCACGACGGTCACGGGCACGTCTCCGATACGAACCGTTTTTCCGACAGCCTCTCCACTGGGGAAAAAGACCGTCACGGCTTCGGTGCCCAGGAGCGCGACGGGCGTGCCGGCGGCGTAATCCTCCGCCGTGAAGTCGCGGCCGCGGCCCACTTCGTAACCGTCGGTGGCGAGAAAATCTCCGCCGATGCCCCGGATGTCCCGCTCCTGATCCGCGTACGCCGAGCGTACGCGAGCCCGCGCGAACTTCTGCACCGCGACACCGCTCACAGCCCTGGAATCCAGAGTCCGGCCCTGCTCCGCATCCGCGTTGCGCAATCCCAGATTTGCCGTCTGAAGCGCGGTCGGGCGGCCTTCCCGAATCACCGCGGAGGGCTGGACGTTCAATTTGTCGAGGCCGCCCATGCGGATGTAAAGCTCTTTCGAGCGCTGCCGCATGCTGTCGGTGATCGAAAAGCCGCCGAGCACCGAGGCGACACCGAGCATGACGCCGAGCGACTGAAGGGTCGAGCGCCCGAGGTTCTCGCGCATTTCCGCCCACGCGTTGCGAACCCGTTCGACGAGCTTGCCGGTGGCCACGAGCCGCCTACGCGACCTGCTCGGCCGTTGCGATCCGTCCGTCGTGGATCTCGACCTGCCGGCCGGCCAATTTCGCGACCGCGAGGTCGTGCGTGACGATGATGATCGTATGGCCCTGCCCGTGGAGCTCGCTGAAGAGCTCCAGCACTTCGTGTCCCGTCCTGGAATCCAGGGCGCCGGTCGGTTCGTCTGCGAGCAGGAGCGCCGGCCGGTTGGCCAGAGCCCGTGCAACCGCGACTCGCTGCCGCTGCCCGCCGGATAGGACCGCCGGGAGCCGCTCGGCCTTTTCCGCGATCCCGACCTTCTCGAGCAGCTCCATCGCCCGCTGACGCCGCTCCTTCCGTGGAACGCCGGCGTAGAGCATGGGCAACTCGACGTTTCGTCGCACCGAGGCCCTCGGGAGCAGGTTGTACTGCTGGAAGACGAACCCGATCTTCTCGTTGCGCAGCTGCGCGAGCTCGATTCCGGAGAGTCCCTGCACGCGGCGGCCGTCGAGCTCGTACGTCCCGGACGTCGGCAGGTCGAGACAACCCAGAATCGCCATCAGTGTCGACTTTCCCGACCCGGAAGGGCCGATCAGCGCGACGAACTCGCCGCGCTCGACCTCGAGGTCGATCCCGCGGAGAGCATGCACGGCGACGCCGTTGGTCCCGTAGGTCTTGGTCAGTCGGGATGTCTGAATGATCTGCATGATTTTGTGGGCGCTGCGTGCCGGGCGCCGGGCGGGTTCTCGTATTGCCGCCTGACGCCTGACCCCCGCCTCAGTCGTTATCGTCGTCCTTCTCGACCTTTTTCCGGGAGGGATCCTCGAGCGCCACCTGCTCGCCGGGCTTCACGCCCGACAGCACCTCGACGCGCTCCAGCGTCGCGATCCCCGCGGAGACGGGAATCGCGTCGAAGTATTCCTTCCAGTGATCGGAGAGCCAGATGAACTTGTTCCGTCCGCTCAGGGCGTCCTTCGCGGCCGCGATCTGCTGCGGCTTCACTCCCGGCTTCAGCCGATAGACGACGGTTTTTCCATCCTTTTTCTGCAGCGCCTCGAGCGGGATCGAGATGGCGGAATCCCGCTTCTCTCCCAGGATCTCGACGTTGGCGCTCATGCCGGTCTTAAAGGAATCGCCGAGCTCATCGATTGCCACCTCGACCTCGAAAACTTTGATCTTTTCGACGAGCTTCGCGGCAGGCGCGACGAAACGGACTTTGCCCGTGAAGACCTTCTGCGGGTACGCGTCCAGGGTGATGCGGACCGGCTGCGCGAGGTGCACCTTCGCGATGTCCACCTCGTTCAGGTTGACCCGGATGAGAAGCGACTTTAGATCCGCCACGGTGAAAAGGACCGTGCCGGCGTTGAACGACGAGACACCGGACGTCACCGTCTCGCCGAGCTCGACGCCTTTCTTGATGACGACGCCGCTCATCGGGGCGGTCACTCGCGCCTTCTGGGATGCGGCATTGCCTGAGATTGGAATCCCGCGGTCTTCGACGATCTGGTACCGCATCTTCGCGGCGCGCAGTGCCTCGACCGCTTGCTCGTGCTTGTTCGAGACTTCCTTGAACCCGTCTTTGCCGAGGAGGCCCTGGTCGTAGAGCGCCTTCTGTGTGGAGAACTCGCGGTCGGCATCCTTCAACTTCAACTCCGCCGAAGTCAGCCCCGCCTGGGTATCCGAGAGAGACTGCGCCTGGTTCACGTCGGGCTCGATCTCGGCCAGGATGTCGCCGGTCTTGACGATCGCGCCGTCCCGCACCCGAAGGGAGATCACACGCCCCGAGACGGCGGACTTCACGTCGACCTTCGTCTCCGGGTCGACGACCCCGACCTCCCGGACGCTCACCTGAAGGTTTTCGGCCTGGACCTTTCCGAGGCGAAACGGGCTGCTCTGGGCCTTCGGATCCGATTTGTCCCGCCCGCGCGCCGCGATGATTCCGGCGGCCGCCAGGAGGACGGCCACGACGCCGAGCCAGATAAACCGCTTCTTTTTCCGGGTCATGAGTTCCTCAGTTCCGCTGGCTCCGGTCGGATGGCCGGGCATGGTTCAATACGCAGCTCCCATTCGAATGTTCGCGGGTCCGACCCTCCTCCAGGGCTGGAGCGACGAGCCCGCACCCGCAACCCCAGGGAAAGCGCGAGCGGCACACCCGTTGCAGCCGGCAGTCTGCGGAGGTGAATGTGGCAAGAGGCGACAAGTCGAGCTACACGGACAAGCAGAAGCGGCAGGCGGAACACATCGAGGAGAGCTACGAGGACCGGGGCACGCCGGAGAAGGAGGCGGAGGGGCGCGCCTGGGCGACGGTGAACAAGGAGACCGGTGGCGGCAAGAAGAGCGGCTCCGGGCGCGGGAAAGAGATGGACACGTCGCCCTCGAAAAGGGGAGGCCGGAAGGGCGGCAAGGCGGTGGCGAAGAGCCGCAAGTCGCCAATCCGCCGAAAGAAATCTTCCGCGGCAAAAAGCGCCTCATCCGGCAGAAAGACCTCTACGCGGAAGAAGAAGTAGACAAACGTTCGCCTCGGCCGTCATGGAAGAACCTCCCTCGCCCCCGGCTCGGGGAGAGGGTTGGGGTGAGGGGGCCCGCAGGCCGGCGCATCGTATTTACCGTGGAGCCGACGACGCCGCTCCGGGTTCGATCCTTTCAGGTAACCCTCCGCCTTTTCTCTCGTCCGCCGTCCGGCGGGAGAATGCGCCCATGACGTCCCGCGCCGAAAGACTCCTGGAAGAGCTTCGCTCTCACATTCCCGCCGACGCGCGGGAGCGCGACTCCCTCGGGCGCATACGGCAATTCGTCGCGACCTCGGAGGATCCCTTCGCTCGGGCAAATGCCTCGGGGCACGTCACGGGCAGCGCGATCGTGGCGCGGCCCGACGGGTCCGCTTTTCTGCTGATACACCACCGGAAGCTCGGCCGGTGGCTGCAGCCCGGTGGGCACTCGGATCCGGAGGACCGGACCGTGCTCGAGACCGCTCTGAGGGAAGTGCGAGAGGAAACGGGCGCGGGAGGTCTGACCCCGGGCAACGGGGGCCGATTGCTGGACGTCGATGTCCACGCGATCCCGGCGCGCGAATTGGAGCCCGCGCACTTTCACTTCGACCTCCGGTATCTGTTCCTTCTCGACGGGGAGGCGGGTCCCGGCGAGCCGCTCGAGGTGAGCGGTGTCGCGTGGTTTTCTCTCGAGGAAGCCGTGAGGGCCGGAGTGGACGACTCCCTCGCCCGAACGTTGCAGAAAGCTTCGGCGAATTTGAAGGCGTCGATCGCACGTCGGTGAGCGAGACCGGGTGAGACGGATTTTCTTTCGCGTCCGGCGAAGGGGGCGGAAAGGTCGGCCCTAATCCAAACCTTGCCCCGAGCGCTCGAAGAGGGGAGACTGGCCGCCGGGGCGGGCCTCTCTCTCCGCCAGGAAGTCGACGGCTCTGGCGACGACCGAAGGGTCGTGCACGATCCTGCGGTGGCCGAGCCCGCGGGTCGCCACAATTGACCCGCTCTTCCAGGCGGCGGCGATCGCGGCGCCGTCGCGGAACGGGACGTCGGCGTCGGACTCGTCGTGAAACACCAGAAGGGGAGCCGCGATCCGCCCGGCCGCGCCGAGGACGTCGAATTCCGCCCAGGGGAGTCCGAACTCACGCACCAGACGGGCTTCCATCCGTTCGCGCACGGCGGCCGCGATGCCGACGATCTGCGCGAAGCGCCGCGTGTAGCCGGCGGGGTCGGCTGCGGGCGCGAGCAGCACGACTCTTGCGGCGCTCACTCCCCGCGCGACCGCAAGGGTGACCGCGGCGCCACCAAGCGAGTGACCGATGATCCCCGCGAACGGTCCATAGAGCTGGTGTGCCGCCTCTATGGAGAACAGGAACTCCGGAAGCGACGACAGCCGTCCGCCGGTGGCGCCGTGACCCGGCGCATCGAACGCGACGACGGAGAAACCCGCGGCGACCAGAGGATGGACGAACGACCCGAGCCGGCCGCCCCGGCTTCCCCAGCCGTGCACGAGGAGAACGGCGGGCCCCGCGCCCCATGTCCACGCCGAGACCGGCGCGCCTCGAACCTGGAAAGAGGCTCGGCGCCCTTCGTCTAAAATCGAGGTCTCTCCTTCCCAGGGCGTGTGCCCCGGAGGCCGACGAAAGAGAGCCGCGGCCGCGCGCGCGGCCAGAGGTGGCGCGAGCGCGCCCAGGGTTCGCAGTCCGAGCCGAACGGCGGCCAGCCGCGGACCGCCCGGCCGGCGGGCGCGAGTGGGAGTATCGGTCCCAGGCATCAGGCGCTCTTCCGCGCGCGGATCGCCGTCAACAGACTTTCAAATCCGGCCCGGGCGCGGGACACCGCGCGGGGATCGCGGAGGAGCCGTGCCGCGTGGTGATATCCGAGCATGACCGCGTAGAGATCGTGCGCGAGTTGCTCGGGGTCGAGGTTGCCGCCGAAATGCCCCTCGGCGATGCCGGTGCGGGCCACCCGCCCGATCACGTTGAGCCATTCCTTCTGAAGGGCGACGAGACGGTCGCGCACCGGCCCCGGCCTGTCGTCGAGCTCGACCGCGGCAGTCACGAAGAGGCAGCCGCCAGGAAGCCCCGCCGTTCGGGTCCAGTCGAGCCACCGCTCGAAAAGCGCGCGCAACCGCGGCTCGCCCCGCGGCGCCGCGAGGGCGGGACGAACCACGATCTCGATGAAGAGCTGCGAAGCGCGGACGAGAACCTGGTCCTGGAGCGTTTCTTTCGACTGGAAGTGGGCGAAGAGCCCGCTCTTCGACATTGCGAGGTCGTTGGCGAGCCGTCCGATGGAGAGACCGGACAGGCCGACCTCGCTCGCCAAACGCATCGCGTGATCGAGGATCGCCTCACGGGTGTTTTCGCCTTTTCCCACGGCAAAATAAAAGCACGAACGTTCGTTACTGTCAAGGGCGTGCCGGTGAGACGGTCATCCGCGTTGCGCCGAACCCGGAGACCGTCCGCGCCCCCCGGCCCACAGGGGACCCATCTGATCAACCGCGCACATGAAGGAGCGCGCAGCCAAGGCAGGGACGCGGCGAGTGATCGCGTTCTCAGGCGCGTCGTTCCCGTCCCGCAGCGAGCGAGGGCGAAGGCCCCCTCACCCCAACCCTCTCCCCGAGCGCGGGGCGAGGGGGCAGAGCTACGCCTCCACCACGATGGTGGCTAAGCGCGCCCCGAGAGGGATGTCGCCCCGCCGCGCGCGCCACCGGGCCGCACGCTCTGCGGCGGGATCTTTACAGCCGGAGAGTCGGCGAGAACTCTCCCGTCTCGACCGGACGGCCGGCCGCCCCGGCAGGATTCAACCATCACATGAAAAAGGCGTTAGTGCGCCGGCGGCGTTCTGTCCTCGCCATGGATCGGACATGGCTTGTCATCTTGATTTACGCCTTTATTACGCCTATCGTCCTTTTCCGGCTCTCCGCCGGAGAAAGGTGTGGCGGCATGAGCGCCTCGCGAATCGCTCTCGAGCAGTTGCTGGAAGCGGGCGCGCTCACGACCACCAAATCGGGCTCGCTTCTGACCGGCACGTCGGCCCGGTTGACCCGGGCGTCGGAGCTCGCCCCTCCCGCGCGGTCGGCCCCGCCCCTCCCCGGCTCTCCCGCCAACGCCAGCGCGCCGATCGAGCGCCTTCTGGGAGGGCTTCCGAAGGGAAAGCTCGTCGAGCTCGTCGGCCGCCGCTCCTCCGGCCGCCACTCGCTGGCGCTCGCGGCTCTCGCGTCCGCGACTTCGGCGGGAGAGGCGGCGGCGCTGGTCGATCTCGGCGATCACCTGGATCCCGAGGCCGCCGAGCGCGCCGGGATCGATCTCGCGCGGCTCCTCTGGGTCCGTCCCACCCGTCTGAAGTCGGCGCTCGCCTGCGCGGAGATGCTTCTTTCGGCGGGGTTCCCGCTCGTCGTCGCGGACCTCGGCCTCTCGCCTCGCGGCGCGCGGTACCTGCCCGACGCCGCCTGGATGCGCCTCGCCCGCGCCGCCCAGGCACAGGGCGCGTGCCTGCTCGTCGTGACGCCGTGGCGGATGACGGGGATCGCGGCGGAAGCGGTTCTCGGAACCAACGTCGCGCGCCCGGCGTGGCTCGGCTCCGGAAAGTCCCCGCGCCTCCTCGAGGGGATCTCCTCGCGCGTCTCACTCGACAAGTTCGGCCGCGAGACTCCCGCCACGTCCGTTCCGCTCTCACTGCGGGTGGCAGAAGCGCCGCTCGCGGATTTGCGCGACGCGCTCTCTCCCCTGCGACCTCCCTCTCCCCGCGCGCCGGGGGAGAGGGCCGGGGTGAGGGGCGGCACAGCAAGCCAGGAACGCGCCCTTTCCACTCTCCTCCCGATCCGCGACTCGGCATGACCCGTCCGCGCGCCCGCATCGCCTGCCTCGACGTCCCGCTCTTTTCCCTCGCGGCGCGACTGCGCAGCGAGCCGGAATTGAAGGGCGAGCCGGTTGCCATCTTCGAGGGCAACGGCAACGCGGCGCGGGTGATCGCGGCGTCTCGTCCGGCGCGGCGGGCCGGGATCCGCCAGGGGATGACCCTCCCGCAATCGCGCGCGATCGTCCCGAAGCTCGTCGCGCGCGGCCGAGACGCGGAGAGCGAGCGCGCCGCGCAGGAGGCGCTTCTGGAAATCGCCGACTCGTTCTCGCCTCGCGTCGA
>JBDUBI010000186.1:0-8038 GCA_040004225.1 Acidobacteriota bacterium | reverse complement strand
AAGAACCGGCAGCCGAGGCCGCGGTCCGACTCCTGCCCGACGCGGACGACGATGGCCTCCGCGACGACGGTCCGACCCTTCTGTACGGGAAGCTCGAAGGACACCTCGAGACGCGCTCCGACCGGCTGGCGGACGGGCGTCCGGATGAAAAAGCCGCCGCGCGAGAGATCCCGGAGGGTCCCCTCGTGCTGCGCGCCGTCGCGCCAGAACGTCACCGACCACTCGACCGCGGCGCGCGCGGCGTCGCGGGGCGAGAGCTGGAGGTATCGCCGCATCGTGTCGAACACGACCGGCGTGTCGAATGGCTTTTCGATGCACGCGTCCGCGCCGGCGCGGCGCGCCGCGTCGGCGGCGATGGGCGTCGCCGTGGCGACCACGACCGGCCGGTGACCGAGATGGGAGTCCGCCTTCAGAACGCGGCAGACGTCGATTCCCGTCATTCCGGACATTTCGGCATCCAGGAAAATGAGATCCGGCTTCTCCCGGCGCGCGGTCGCGAGAGCGTCCGTTCCGTTCGAAGCGCGCAATGGCTGGCAATGCGTTCGCCGGGCGATGTCGTCGGCGACCGCGTCGAAGAGGCCGGTATCGTCGACGAGAAGGACGGAGCTCATACCCCCAATTATAAACGGCGGGCATGCCGCGGCCCGGGACGAGCACGCTGCCGCGGTCCCTCGCGAGGCGGGCCTTCCGCGCCGGAGAGGCGGTGAGTCTCGCGAATCCGGCCCGGCCGGAGCCCGCCCGGAATTTACGGCCCGACCACCCTCGGCCTCAGAACGACCTCGCCATGAAGGACGTGCGGCGGAGAGGTCAGGACTCCGAGCAACGCCGCGAGGACGTCGTCGGGCTGTAATCGCTGGCTCTTCTCGGTCGTCGGACGGAAACGGTCGAAGAACTCGGTGTCCACGGATCCGGAGCAGAGAGCGGTGACGCGCACTCCCTGCGGTTTCAACTCCTGCGCGAGCGCACGCGAGAAGCCGACGAGGCCGTGCTTTGCGGCGCAGTACACGGAGCCCTCCGGGAATCCCTCGAGTCCCGCGATCGACGCCACGTTGATCACGTCCGAGGGAGCGCTCTTGACGAGCGACGGCAGGGCCGCCTGAGTCAGATAGATCGCTCCCGCCAGGTTCGTCGCGAGCATCTCCTCGATTTGCGACCGCTTGAGCTCGGTCAAGGGAGCGCGGTAGCCGAGGCCGGCGGCATTGATCAGAATGTCGATCCGCCTGTAGCGGGCCAGGACGACGTCGACGAGGTCGAAGACTGCCGGCGTCGAGCGGACGTCCGCAACGTGGTACGCCGCTTCCCCTCCGGAGTCACAGATCTCGGAGACGAGCGAACGGAGCAGATCCTCGCGCCGGGCCACCGCGAAGACGCGGGCTCCCGCGCGGGCCAGGCCGGCCGCGAATGCGCGGCCCTGGCCGGAGGACGCGCCCGTGACAAGCGCCACCCGATCCTGAAGCGTCCGCGTCCGCAGCGAGTCCAAAACAGGCGCGAGATTATCATCCGCCGCGCATGGACACACCCAGCCACGGGCTGGCCGGAGCAATGCTCACGCGCGCGATGGGATCCCGGCCGGGGGCGCGCGCCGCCCTCTGGATCGGTTTTCTCGCGGCGATGCTTCCGGACGCCGACACCTTTTTTTTAGACGGCCAGATCGGTTACCTGCGCAACCACCGCGGCTGGAGCCACTCGTTCTTCTATCTGCCGCTCTTCGCCGCCGGCGTCGCGGCCATCGCCCGTCTCTTTTTTCGCAAGGCGCGTGTCATCGACCTCTGGATGTTCGCCGCCGTCGGAATTGCCTCGCACATCCTGTTCGACTGGATCACGTCCTTCGGGACGATGTTCTTCACGCCGATCAGCCGCGTGCGGTATTCGCTCGACTGGGTCTTCATCATCGATCTCTTTTTCTCGGGCATCGGCCTCGTCACGCTTCTCCTGGCGCTCGTCCGCCCGGCAATCGGCCGGAAGATCGCCGTCTGGGGCTCCCTCGGGCTCGCCGGTTACCTCGTCTTCTGCGCGGTGCTTCACGCAAGGGCGCTCGACGCTTGGCGCCGCATCGACCGGCCGCCCCCCGGCGCCGCCGTGGCCGTCATGCCCCAGTTGTTGTCGCCGTTTCGCTGGCTGGGCCTCTCGGAACACGCCGGCGCGGTTCACGCCTGCTTCTTCGATATTGGCCCGTTCGCCCGCACCGTGCCGACGCCGCGCGTCCCGGATCGGATGTCGGAGGCCCTCCGCCGCCTTCCGGACTTCTATCCGCCGCCCGAGAGAGCGCGCATCCGGAGCTTCGACCGCCCGCGCGACTCGGAACAGCTCCGCCGCGCGCGCTTGCTGCCGGAGGTCCAGACGTACCTGGCGTTCGCCCGCTTTCCGCTCGAGACGGTGGGTTTTTCGGAGGACGGCGGAGCCGTCGTGACGTTCGAAGACCTGCGGTTCCTGCCTTTTTTCGCGGGGCCGTGGGCGCGGGGGAAGGATGGCGAGTACACCCGCCAGCCGTTCGTCTACCGCGTGCGTCTAGACGGCGCCGGCCGGGTTCTCGAGCGCGGGTTCGTGGTCGCCGGCCGGGCTCGGTGACGGGGGAGGAGGAGGCGGCGCCGCCACGTACGAGTATTCGGGAGACGGAGTCCGCGTCAGCGCTTCGGAGATTCCGGCGTAGTACCCGACCTTCACCAGCAGCCGGAGAAACACAAAGACCTGCTGCGTCAGGATCAGGGGAACGAGCGCGAACCTGGCCTCGCCGCCCGCGGAGGGATCGGCCACGATCCAGACGGCGTAGAGCGCGAGAACGGTCAGGATGGACGAGAGAAGCACCCCGAAGAGTCGCAGGGGGCGCGAGAGCGCGCCCGCGATCCCGGCGAAGAACCGGGAGACCGGCGGGAGGTCGGGGCGCGCCACCCAGATCGCTCTCACTGAATCGGCGACGAGCTTGATCGTCGAAAGAACGAGCGCCAGCAGGAGGAGCCGGGCGAGCGTGATCGCGAGCACCTGGCGCTCGCTCTGCAACTCGAGTGTCCGGTCGTGCAGCGCGACGCCGCTCTCGATCCAAACCCAGCGATAGGCGGACAGCGCGGCGGCCAGGGCGGCGAGCGTGAACGCCAGGAAGGCCGGGAATCGCCGCATGCCTTCCCGCCCGAACGTCACGAGAGAGCCGTGCGGCTCCCGAAGGGTTCCGAAGATCCCTCCCAGAGCAAATGCGTGAAGGACGATCGCAAGCAATCCGAGAGAGACGGCCGCCGCGCCCATGCCGCGCAGACCGCCGAGCTTGGAGGCCGTGACGCCCTCGGGAGTCAGCAGACCCGTGAGCAGGTCGGGAAAGTTGCCGAGGAGGTCGGGATGGGTCCTCAGGAGTGTTTCCCACCAGCCCAGATCCGGGTTGGCCACCATGCGGCTCGCGGCAGGGGAGTCGTCGAGGAGGTCGTGGAGCGTGTTCGAGACGGGGAGAATCAGCACGGACGCCAAGAGGAGCTGAATCAGCCAGAGCGAGACGGCAAGATACGGCTTCGAGAGGGAGAGCCGGAGCCCGCGGCCGAAACACGCGAGCGCGCCCGGCCTTCGCGCCGAGCTCACCAGGCCACCGTCAGACTGTCGAGGAAGTTCTGCATCCAGAAAACGCTGCGCGCCGTCCACCGCGCGGCGGCCCTGGGGTCCGGGACGACGCGCTTGCCGTTATTGGTGCGGTCCGCATCGAGCGCCAGCTTTTCGTCGGGATCGACGATGGCTTCGAGGAGGCGCGGCCCGCCGGCCACCCGGAATCGTTTCCACCGCGCCTCGCCGTCCCAAAAGGATCGAAAGGTCTTTCCTCCCTCGAAGCGCAGGAGCACTTCGACCGGCAGCGCCGTCTCGCCGCGCCGCGTCACGAGGGCGACGCTGTCGTAACCCCGGACGCGGGCAAGGGCGGGCGGCGGACCCTCCGAAAGTTTTCCATCGCGTTCGAAGAGGCCCTTCGGCGGCTTCGCGGGTGTCGAGCTCGCTTTTTCGACGGCGTAATCGACGTCGCCCGAGGAGTAAAAGGTGCGGTCGAAGAACCACGTCCAGTCCTTGCCCGAAACTTCGTTCACGCAGGCGATGAAATCCGTCAGCGTCGGGTGCCGGAATCGCCAGCGGTCCGCGTAGAGCCGGAGCGCGCGGTCCATGATGTTGACGCTCAGCAGATTCTCGAGAGTCGAAAGGGCCAGAGCGGTGTGGCTGTAGGTGTCGGAGCCGTAATTTTTGAAGTCGCGGAATTTCCAGCTCGGCTGAGCGTGTACGTCCTGCGTGGCGACCTCGAAATACCGCCGGTTCGTGTCCACGGGATAGTTCTCGTCTATGCCGAGGGCAAACCTGTAGCCGAACACGTTCACGACCGGATGATTCGGGCCGTAGGTCGCGCGCAGGACCCGCGCCGTCATGTACTGGTTGAAGCCCTCGTCGAGGTACGGCTCCTCGAATTCGTTGGAGGCGAGCATCCCGTAGAAAAACTGGTGCCCGAACTCGTGGATCGTGACTTCCTCGGGGCGATGCACACTCGCCGGGGCGATGAGCTGCGTCCCGCAGGTGATGAGCGTCGGATATTCCATCCCGCCCGCCGCCGAGGCGCCCCAGGGAGGGTCGACGAGCGTCAGCGTTGGATAGGGATACGGACCTAGGACGCGGCCCATCTGCGAGAGCGCCGCTTTCACCGCGCGAAAATGGCGCGAAGCCTGGGAGGCGTGCTCCGGCTGCACATAAAGAAGGATTTCGACGTCGGCGAGGCCCGCCTCCCGGAAGAAGTCCTTGACGACGACGTAGTCGGGATCCGCCGTCCACGCGAAGTCGTGCACGCTTTCCTGGCGGAAGCGGTAGAGCACGCGGTCGCCGGTCCCCGTGCGCTCCTCCACCCGTTTTCCGGTTGCGCCCACCTTCCCGCGGTAGCGCGACGGCACGTCGATCGAGACATCGTAGTTTCCGAAATCCGAAAAGAACTCGCTGTTCGCGTGGAACTGATGGCAATTCCAGCCGCCCTCCTGAAGGACGCCTATCTTCGGAAACCACTGCGCAACCATAAAGAAGTCGCCCTTCCAGCCGGTCCGGCGGTAGACGCGCGGGAGTCGCGAGCGGAAATCGAGCGACACCCTCGCGGTCTCGCCCGGCGCGACGGGCCGGGGGAGAGTCACCTCGGCGACGGTGCGGTCGTCAGGATTGTGGTCGTCCGGCGAGAGGTACAGGAGTGCCGGCAGGAGGTCCGTTCCGTCCGCGAACGTCATGCGGAGGATCTCGACCGAGCCCCAGGAGGCGTCCGGGATCGAAACCCCTCGGGCCATGCCACCGGACTCGCGGCGAAACGTCGAACGCGTATTGAGAAAAGCGTTCAAGTACAGATGAAACTGGAGCGTTGCGGCCGGGTGAGTCGTCGTGTTCGTCCACGTGAGCAGCTCCGTGCCCTCGACGACCTTCTTCTCCGCGTCCAGGCGGCATGAGATCTCATACGAAGCGACGGGCGTCGCAAGCGGCGCGGCCGGAAGCGGGACGGCGGAAGCGGCGAGCGCGCCCGCGAGAGCGAGAAGGAGGATTCTCGCTTTTGCCGAACCCATTGGCGAGACTGTAGCATGCCGCGCGTGGCGAAAAAGCGTCTGCCGGACGACGTGGTGCCGGCTGCGCCGGGGGCGATCGCGCCTCCCGCGGCGGCGAGCCGCGCGAGCGAGTTGCGCGAGGAGCTGACGCGGCACGAGCGGCTCTACTACGTCGACAACCGGCCGGAGATCACCGACGCGCAGTTCGACGTCCTGATGCGGGAGCTCGTCGCCCTGGAAGAGAGATATCCCGAGCTGGAGGTCCCCGATTCCCCGGCCCGCCGCGTGGGCGGCCGCCCCGCGGAGGGATTCCCGACCGTTGAGCACGCGACACCGATGCTGTCGCTCGAGAACGCCTACGACTGGGAGGAGGCCGAGGCGTGGCTCGCGCGTGCCCGAAGGCTTCTCGGGGATGATCCGCCGGCGTACGTGGCGGAGCTCAAGATCGACGGGCTTTCGATCGCGTTGCGATACGAAAGCGGCCGGTTGGTGCGAGGCGCCACGCGGGGCGACGGCGTCCGAGGAGAGGACGTGACGGAGAACGTCCGCACGATCCGCTCGATTCCGCTCCGGATCCCGGAGACGGGGATTTTCGAAGTGCGCGGCGAAGTGTTCTACACGAAGAAGGCATTCGAGAAAGTGAACGCCGAGCGGGAGTCTGAAGGGGAGGCGCTCTTCGCAAACCCCCGGAATGCCGCCGCGGGAACGATGCGGCTGCTCGATTCCCGGGTCACGGCGCGCCGGCGTCTCGAGGCCTGGCTCTACGGGATCGCAGCCGCCCCGCGCATGCCGGACTCGCAGACCGGCGTCCTCGAGCTTCTGCGCGAGCTCGGGTTTCGCGTCAATCCCCACTCGCGCCGCTGCACGTCGTTTGCAGAGGTCCACTCTTTTTTAGACGACTGGCGAACGCGCCGCCAGGAGCTCGATTTCGAGACGGACGGGGCCGTCATCAAGGTGGACGACCGCGCCCTCCAGGAGCGCCTGGGGACGACGGCGAAGTCCCCCCGATGGGCGCTCGCCTTCAAGTATCCCGCGGAGGAGAAGAGGACCGTGGTGCGCGACATTTCCGTCCAGGTGGGCCGCACGGGCGCCCTCACTCCCGTCGCGCACCTCGACCCTGTTCTTCTCGCCGGAACGACGGTCAAGCGCGCCACGCTGCACAACTACGAGGATCTCGCCCGCAAGGATGTCCGGGTGGGCGATACGGTGATCGTCGAAAAAGGCGGCGACGTGATTCCGAAGGTTGTCCGGGTGTTGCTCGAGGAGCGCCCGCCGCACGCCGCGCCGTACGTCATGCCGTCCCGGTGCCCCGTCTGCGGGGATCCGGTCGTGCGCGACGCCGAAGAGGTCGCGACGCGCTGCGTGAATCCGTCGTGTCCGGCGGTGATCCGCGAAGCGCTCCGGCACTTCTGCTCGCGCCGGGCGATGGACATCGAGGGCCTTGGGGAAAAACTCGTCGACCAGCTCGTAACCGCGGGCCTCCTGACGGACGTCGCCTCGATCTACGCGCTCCGGGCGGAGGACCTCGCGCTGCTGGAGCGGTGGGGCGAAAAGTCCGCGTCGAATCTGATCGCTCAGATCGAAGCGAGCAAGAAGAACGACCTCTCCCGTCTTCTGTTCGCTCTCGGAATCCGCCACGTCGGCGAGAAGGCGGCCAGGATCCTCGCTCGCCGCTTCCGCACGCTCGACGGGATCGAGGCGGCTTCGGAGGATGCGCTTCAGCGCGCGGAAGAGGTCGGCCCGAATACGGCGTCCGCGGTGATCTCGTGGTTTGCGCACCCGCGGCACCGCGAGCTCCTCGACCGCCTCCGGGGGCACGGGGTCAATTTCGAGTCGCGGGAGGAGGCGCCCCCCGCTGAGGGCGTCCTCGCCGGGAAAACCGTCGTCGTGACCGGCACGCTGGAAGGCGTCACCCGCGAGGAGGCGTCTGCCCGCCTGGAGAGCGCCGGGGCGAAAGTCGCCGGATCTGTCTCGAAGAAAACGAATTACGTCGTCGCGGGCGAGGCGGCCGGCTCGAAGCTCGAAAAGGCCCGGTCCCTCGGGGTCCTGGTGGTGACGTGGGCCGAGATGCTTGACATAATGGGGGACGACAAGCGCGTCATCGGCGCCTGACCGGCAATCGCCGTCCGATTGCCCGAACGGGAGAGTCTTTTGGATTTACCCGCCAAGGTCGTCATCTTCTGCCCGACGCTGGAGTTGAAGAACAAGCCGGGCCGGCTCATGGCCGTTTCCCCGAACGGCTTCTACGAGATCTGGCTCGACTTCGCCGAGCGCAACCACACGGTCCTTCTGCCGGTGCAGGGGACCGCGCTGGTCTTCTCGGAGCCGAACACGACGGGAGAGCCGGTCGCGGGCATCGAAAGGTAATCGACGCCAACCGTCGCCTCCGCTCACTGCGGGACGTGCCTTCGCCGTGCGCGGCGAAGGCACCGGCGAACGGCTCGGCCGGGTGCGGCCTCCACGTCGCTTCCGCTCACTGCGTTCGCTCCCGCTCCCGCCCCGAGAGGCTCCTCCCT
>JBDUBI010000220.1:0-26379 GCA_040004225.1 Acidobacteriota bacterium | reverse complement strand
TCCGGGTCGCCCATCACGCGGTGAACCGGAAGCTCGGCGGCTCGATCCGCACCGGATTGGACGCCGCGCGTCACGAGCTCCTCCTCTACTCCGACGCCGACCTGCCCTTCGACATGGGCGAGGCGGCGAAGGCGTGCCGGCTACTTCGCATGTATCGCGCCGACATTGTCAGCGCGTACCGCCACGACCGCACCGGGGAGGGAGCCGTCCGCGCGCTGTACAGCTACGGCTACAACCTGCTGGTCCGGCTCTTCTTCGGTCTCCGCATTCGCGACGTGAACTTCGCCTTCAAGCTCTGCCGCCGGCGCGTCTTCGAGCACATGCAGCTCGAAAGCGAAGGCAGCTTCATCGATGCGGAGATTCTCGCACGCGCTTCGCGGCTCGGATTCCGCATCATCCAGTTCGGGGTCGACTATTTCCCGCGCACGCGCGGGATCTCCACGCTGTCGTCCCTCTCCGTGATCCGGACGATGCTCGGCGAAATGACCGCCCAGGCCCCCGGCATCCGCCGGCTCTCTGCGCTTCCTGACGAGATCCTCGATCTGCCCGCAGCGGGGGCTGATCAGCCGTCGACCGCCGTGGCCTCGGGCCCGGTCGCGGTCCCGGGACCTTGACCCGACTCCTCATCGTCAACGCGGACGACTACGGGCTGACGCGCGGGGTGTCCCGGGGCATTCTCCGCGCGCATCGCGAGGGAATCGTGACGAGCGTTTCCATCCTGGCCGTCGCGCCTGATTTCGACGCCGCTGCCCGGGATTTGCGGGCCGGCGGCGCGGGCCTGGGCGTCGGCGTTCATCTCGCCGCCGTCGGCGAGGACCCGCCGCTCCTTCGCTCCGCCGCGATTCCGACGTTGACGGAGTCGGACGGCCGGTTTCCGCGCGGTTGGAAGCAGTTCCTGGGTCGCTCCCACCGCGTCTCCTCAGGAGAGCTCGAAGCGGAGTTTGCCGCCCAGATCCAGCGGGTCCTGGACGCCGGACTTTCGGTCGACCATCTGGACGCCCACCAGCATCTGCACCTGCTCGGGCGCGTGCGCGCGGTCGTCTTTTCGCTCGCGCGGCGATTCCGGATCCCGGCGGTGCGCGTTCCCCGGGGCAGCGGGCGCAGACCGGCGGGTCTCGTCGTCCGCTGGCTCGCCCGCGGGTTGCGCGGCGCCGTGGCGCGCGCGAAGCTCGTCACCCCGGACCTCTGCGAGGGATTCGACGACTCGGGCCGAATGTCCCGCGGCCGGCTTTTGAGGGCCATCGACCGCGTGGCACGGTCCGGAGCCTCGTCCGCGGAGATCCTGCTGCATCCCGGAGAGGCGGTGGACGCGGAGCGCGGCCGCTACAACTGGGGTTACGACTGGGCCGGGGACCTCGCGGCCGCGCTCGACCCGGAGGTGCGCTCCGCCGTTCTCCGCGCCGGGTTTCGCCTCGGGACGTATCGCGATCTGCCCTGGGGTCCGCGGTGAACGCGCGCATCCCGCCAGCGCTGCTGGCTCTCTACGACGGGCAGCCCGCCCGCGTGCGCGCCCACATCCGGACGCGGTGGCGCACGTGCCCCTTTTCCGCCATCGCGGCGCTCGTCCCGGAGAGAGGAAGGATCCTGGATTACGGAGCGGGCCACGGCGCGCTCGCCTCGTGGCTCGCCATGCGGGATGCGGGCCGGACGGTCATCGGCGTGGATGTGGCTCCCGACAAGATCGCGGCGGCGCGAGCGGCCGCGGCCCGGGCGAGCGCGCAGGGGATCCCGGCGGCGGAGTTTCTCGTCGGCGGCGCCGGCACCTTCCCGGACGGTCCGTGGGACGCGGTGCTCTTCGTCGACGTGCTCTACCTTCTGGAACCCCGGGATCAGGAGCGCGTCCTTCGCGACGCCGCGCGGGCGCTGGCCCCCGGAGGCGCCTTGCTCGTCAAGGAGGTCTCGCAAAAACCGAGGTGGAAGGCGCTCTGGGCAGAGGCGCAGGAGTTCCTCGCGGTCCGGGTGCTCCGCCTGACCGCGGGCGCCGGAATCCAATTCCAGAGCCCGGAAACGCACCGGAAATGGCTCGAATCGGAGGGCCTCTCCGTCTCCGGCGCGCCCGCCCACCGCGGGTATCTTCATCCCCACCACCTTCTGGCGGCGCGCCGCGCCGCCGCGGCGTAGGAATCGCGCGTGTCCGATCCGCCTCCCGGCGCACTCGACCGCGAGTCGCTTCGCATCCTCTCCGAAGCTGTCGTCGCGCTCGATCGGGCGTTCGACTTCCTTCCCGCGGTGGAGGGATCGACCGCGCGGCAGAAGGCCGCGATCGAACGCGTCGTGCTCGAGGTCGCGGAGCGGCTTCGGGACAACTACCCGTACTTCCATCCCCTCTACGCGGGGCAGATGCTGAAGCCGCCGCATCCCGTCGCGAGGGCCGCCTACGCCCTCGCGATGTGGATCAACCCGAATAACCACGCGCTCGATGGCGGCCGCGCGACGTCCGCGATGGAGAAGGAAGCGGTCGCGGAGATCGCCGCGATGTTCGGGTGGAGCTCTCCCCTCGGGCACCTGACGGGCGGCGGCACAATGGCGAACCTCGAGGCTCTCTGGGTCGGCCGGCAGCTGTCGCCCGGAACGGTGCTCGCGTCCGAGTCCGCGCACTACACGCACGGCAGGATCAGCGCCGTCCTCGGAGTACCGTTCGAGGCGGTCGCCTCCGACTCGCGCGGGCGCATGGACGTCGAAGCCCTGTCGCGGCGGCTGGAGCGGGGGGGCGTCTCGATGGTGGTCGCGACGATGGGATCGACGGCCACGGGATCTGTCGATCCCCTCCCCGAAATCGTGGCGCTCCGGGAGCGACACGGCTTCCGGCTTCATGCGGACGCCGCGTACGGCGGTTACTTCGGTCTCGCCGACAACCTGGCGCCGGAGGCCCGCCGCGCGTTCGATTGCCTGGGGGACGTGGACTCGATCGTCATCGATCCGCACAAGCATGGTCTCCAGCCGTACGGGTGCGGCTGCGTGCTGTTTCGCGACCCTTCGGTCGGCCGCTTCTACAAGCACGACTCTCCGTACACCTATTTCTCCTCGACCGAGCTTCACCTGGGAGAAATCAGCCTCGAGTGCTCGCGCCCGGGCGCAGCCGCCGCGGGGCTGTGGGCGACGATGCGCCTCCTGCCTCTCGAGCGGGGAGGCGAGTTCGCCCGTGGGCTCGCCCTGTCGCGCGGCGCCGCGCTCGCGCTTCACGCCCGCATCGCGGGCGACTCCCGTTTTCTCGCCGCCTTCGAGCCCGAGCTCGACATCGTCGTCTGGCTCCCCCGCGCCGGCAGCGCGCAGGCGTCGTCCGCGCTTTCGCGCGCGATCTTCGAGGAGGCCGCTCGGAGGAATCTCCATCTCGCGCTTGCCGAGCTCCCCCTTCGCTTCTTCGGCGCGGCGGGGGCGGCTCTCGAAGGCGGCCGGGAGACCGCAACGTGCCTGCGCTCGGTCCTGATGAAACCCGAACACGCGGACTGGCTCGACCGGATCTGGGCCATCCTGGACGAGGCGGCCGCCGCCGCGCGCAAGAGCTCTTAGGAGACGCCCAGAGCGTTGACGAACCGCGCCGCGGCGAAGAGGAGAAGCGCTCCCGACGCGACCCACCAGATCACGCGCCCGCGCGGACGGTTCGAAAACAGCGCGTCCATCTCGTACAGAACGGGGTAAACCGAAAAGAGATACCGGGGCATGCCGGCGGAAAGGCCCGTGGAGATCGGGAGAGCCAGAGCTCCGGCCGCCCACGCCGCGTCCGACCACCGCCTTTTCCAGAGAAGCCGGATTGCGAACCCGACGAACAGAAGCGCGGCGGCGTAATCGAGCAGGTACATCGGCTCGGTCTTCCACCCGGCGCGCGAGACGTACTCCGAAAACTTCTGGAAATAGGCGGCGGCGCCGGCCAGCGACCCCGCGCCCCGGCGCCACCCCGCCTCGGATCGGAAAAAGAGCCCCGGCTCTCCATGCGCGATGCCGTCGCCGAGGATCCAGGCCCAGACCGTCACGAAGGGCGCCGCGCCGATCAGCAGCGCCCGCGACCATCGCCGGGGGTCGCGGGCTGCTTCGCCGGCAGGGGTCTCCAGCGCCGCCAGGAAAAGGGCGGGCGCAACGGCCAGGGCGGTGGGCCGCGTCAGGCCCAGGAGAATCCCCCACAAAACGGCCCGTCCCGTCTTTCCGGCGCGCGTGTCCCGGAAAGCGAGAAGCGCGAAGAGAAAAAACATCGACTCGGCGTACATCGACGCCAGAAAAAACGAGGTGGGAAAGAGCAGCAGAAAGACGACGGAGCGCCACGCGCCGGTCTCCCCTCTTCGCTCCCGACCCTCGCGGAGGAAAAGCGGCATCGCCAGGAAAAGGCAGACGTAGGCGACCAGCATTCCGGAGTGGAATCCCTCGATCGCGAAAGTGTGATGGAGGATCTTGGCCGTCCAGGGATACAGGGGGAAGAACGCGTGGCTCGACGGCTGGCCGGGCCTGGGAGGGGGGCCGTATCCCCACTCGATGATCGACAGATACCACCCGGAGTCGAACTTCGCGAAGAGGGGCGCGCGCAGCTCGAGAGGGATCTCCCACTCGAGGCGGTGCTCGATTGGCAGGACGGTGCGCGCGATCGTGCCCCAGGCGCCGAGCGCCAGGATCCACGCCGCGAGGAGAAGCGCCAGCCGCGGCGGCCCGAAGTGCCGCCCCAGGAAGGCGAACGTTTTCTCGACCGAGGACAAGGTAAATACGCTATCAGGAGTCGCGGCGGCCGCTCGACGAAGCGGTCGCGAACGCCCGACGGGTGGCAGCCTACCCGCCGCAAGCGGTTGCGGCGGCTCAGACGCCGGATCGCACCCTTATCAACGGCCTGCTAAAGCGCGCGCAGCGCCTCGAGCGCGGGCTTAAGTTTCTGACGCGACTTCCAGAAGCTCTTCCAGGGGTCCCCTGCCGCCAGACGCTTCTCGAAGGTCGAGATGTTGAATCGGCCGGGAGTCAGCTTCGGGTCGACCTCGTCCCAGGCGAGCGGCGTCGAGACGGGAGCCCCGGGAAACGTGCGGACGGAGTACGGCGCGACGACCGTCTGCGCGAACCCGTTGCGGAACGGGTCGAGGTAGACACGTCCCCTGCGCGCCGCGATCCGGTTCTCCATGGTCAATTCCTTCGGGTAGGCGGCGGAGAGGCGGTGTCCGAGGAGCTCGGCAAACTCCTTCGCCTCGTCGGCATCGGGACCGACCTCGATCGGAATGAAGATATGCATCCCCTTCTTGCCCGAGGTCTTCGGAAACGACGTGAGGCCGAGCGCGTCCAGGGCCTGTTTGACTTTCAGGCCCGCGCGGGCGGCGTCGGCGAATTTCGCCGAGTCGGGATCGAGGTCGAAACAGACCCAGTCGGGCTTGCGAGGTTCCTGCTGACGCGCCCCCCAGACGTGCACCGCGATGCAGCCGAGGTTCACGAGCGCCAGCTGGGTCTCGCGCATTCCGCCGACGACGTAATTGCGAACTCCGTTCTCGTGGACGATGCGCCGGGTCGGGGTATCGGCGGGCATCGATTCCGGCTTCTCCTTCTGGAAAAAGCATTTACCAAGGATCCCGTTCGGGCACCGCTTGAGCGACAGCAGGCGGTCTTTGACCCACGGCTCTAAGGCCGGGAAGATTCCGTCGTAGAACCGGATGAGGTCGAGCTTGGTGTAGCCCTCGTCCGGCCAGTAGACCTTGTCGGGGTTGGAGATCTGGAGCCTGCCCGGCTTCGAGGGCGGCGCGGATGCCTTCCGATCCGGCGGCGGGGTCGCCCGACGGCTCGAAGGGGGCACCTTCGTTCCTGCGCCCTTTTCCGGCTTCGAATCCGAAGCGCTCGATTTTTTCTTTGCCGGCGAGGCGCGCCGGGTCGCACCCTTTCCCGTTTTCGAGGACGGCCCGCGGAGGCTCGGAGCGGCCGCCGGCTTGTTCTGGCGCGCCGTCACGAAATGTCCTTCGGAAGCACGCACTCGCCCGGCTTCTTGTCGTCGCGAAGGCCCAGGAAGACCGGCTGGCGCAGCTTGCCATCCGCCGTCCACTCCTGAAATGCGACCTGCGCGACCAGTTTCGGCGAGAGCCAGACCGCGCCCTTCTCGCGCGGGGGCACGAGGAACGGAGGCCGGGCGGCGACGAGAGGCTGGAAAGTCCGGGAGAGCGACGCGAGCAGCTTCTGTGTGTATCCGGTGCCCACCTTCCCGACGTATCTCAGCTCGCGGCCCCGGTAGGCGCCCATCAGGAGCGCGCCGAAATGCGAGCGCGACCCGGCGGGCGGTGTGTAACCGCCGATCACCAGTTCCTCCTCCTGATGCACCTTCACCTTGAGCCAGGAAGCGCTGCGCCCGGACACGTAGAGCGCGGCGGGGTCCTTGGCCACGAGCCCCTCCCACCCCTTCTTCTGCGCAACCTGGAACGCCTTCAGCCCGTTGCCGGCCAGCCGGCGCGACGGGAACAGCCGGTCCGTATGGCCGATGGCCTCCTCGACCGCCGCGCGACGCACGGGAAGGGGCTCTTTTCTCAAATCGACCCCGCCCCGGTACAGGCAGTCGAAGACCGCGTAGACCTGCGCGACCTCCCCCTGCTGCAGAAGCTGGAAACGGGACACGAGCGCCCGGTCGAAGGCGACGACCTCCCCGTCGAGAAGGAGCGACTCGTCCGGAAGCGTCGCGATCGCCCGCGCCACCTCGGAGAAGGATTCTGTTCTGTCTTTCGCGTTTCGCGAGAGGAGGGTCACGCGATCCCCCTCTTTGTACGCGAGGATGCGATAACCGTCGTACTTTTCCTCGTAGACCCAGCCCGCCCGGTGAAAGGGCTCGGAGACGAGCGTCGCGAGCATCGGGGCGGCGCGGAAAGGCACGCGGGCCAGGGCCTCGGACTTCCCGCGCCGCGACGATCCTCTCGCCGTCACTCGCGGTTCGAGTGCCAGACGGCCTTGCGACCGCCGCGCCTCGGCGGCGTCAACAGCTTCGGATTTTTGGCGAGCTTGCGGAGAAGCTCGGGGGGGTCGCCGGTCGCCGCCTTCTCGAGGTCCCCGCCTTCGTCGCGCGCGATCTCGACTAAGATCCGCTTCGAGATCACGGAGCGCGGCTCCTCCGCCGCGATGTCCCTCGCGGCCGCGAATTCGTCGCGGTGCTTGATGAGCAGCCAGCTCGACCGGGCGTCTCCCCCCCGCGGCCGCGTGCGAACCAGCACCCACGAGCCGCGCAGCTTCTGGCCCTCCAGAGTGAACTTGAGGTCGCCCTTTTTCAGCGCGGCATCGACGTCGGGGCTCTCGGGAGTCCACGTGCCGTTGTCCCAGATCATCACCGTGCCGCCGCCGTACTCCCCCTCCGGGATGATGCCCTCGAATTTCGCGTACTCGATCGGATGATCCTCCGTCGGCATGGCCATGCGCTTGACGGACGGGTCGAGCGACGGCCCCTTGGGAACGGCCCAGGAGAGAAGGACGCCCTTCCACTCGAGGCGGAAGTCGTAATGCAGCTGGGAGGCGCGGTGCTTCTGGATGACGTACCCGAGGGCGCGCGCCCGCTTTTTCGGCGCGGGCTTCTCCTTGCCGGAGGGTTCGGACGTGACGTCGAAACGCCGTTTCTTCCGATACTCGGTCAAAGCCATCAGGGGGCCATTGTGCAATGGTCTTGCCGAAGGGCGCCGGGCGGGGCGGGAGCGCGGGGGTCGATCGGGGGTCGCAGCTCATTCTCCCGTTTCGAGCGATAGACCTGGAAGCAGGAGGGACGGCCGCTCGGACGGCGGCTTCTGCCGGGAGCCGCGTCCTCAACATTTCGTGTTCCTCCGCCTTGCGCGCGGACTTTAAAGCCGGCGCGACCGCCGCATCGGACGGCGGCCTTCCGCCGCGAGCCGCGTCATCAGCATTTCGTGTTCCTGCGCCTTGCGCGCGGACTTTAAAGCCGGCGGGACGGCCGCATCGGACGGCGGCCTTCCGCCGCGAGCCGCGCGGTGTGCGCGCTCCTTTACCGGTTAAACTGGAGGAAATGCTCGAAATTGCCCGGTGGGGCGCCGTGGTCGAGCTCCTCGGGCTCGCCGTCCTGCCCCTGCTGCGCGCGGCATTTGACAACCGCCGCGACGCGGCGCTGTTGTCGCGCCCCGTGGGCCTCGCGCTGGTGGCGTGGGGGGCCTGGGCCCTGGCGCTCCTCCCGAAAGTCCCCTTCGACCGCCGCGGCCTGATCGCCGCCGCCGCCCTGTTCGGTGTGCTCTCCTGGGTCGTGGCGCGGAGGAGCGGGCCGCGTCCGCGTGCCCCGTTCTGGGGGCCGGAGGAGAGCCGGGGCGCCCTCCTCTTCTGGGTGCCGGCGGCCGTGTTCCTCCTGATTCGCGCCTGCCTCCCGGAAATTCTCGGGCAGGAGAAGTTCATGGACCTCGCGTTCTTGAACTCCCTGGCCCGTAATCCGGCGATGCCCCCGCCGGACCCGTGGATGGCGGGCGCCAGCATCAACTACTACTACTGGGGCTACCTGCTGGCCGCGGCCCTCGTGCGGCTTTCGGCCATCACGACGACCATCTCGTACAACCTCCTCATCGCGACGTTCGCCGGCTACTCGTTCGCCGCCGCGGCGTGTCTCGGTTTCCGGCTTTCGGGGGGCCGGCTTCGCTCCGCCATCTGGGCGGGCGTTGCGGCCGTCTTCGCGGGAGACCTCGCGGGCGCCTTCGACGCCTGGAAGGCCCCGCTCGGGAAGGGTTTCGACTACTGGCACGCGTCGCGCGTGATCGGGAGCGGGAATACCATCAACGAGTTTCCATTCTTCACCTTCCTCCAGGCGGATCTCCATCCGCACCTCCTCGCCTTCCCGTTCTTCATCGCCGCGTTCGCGGTCGGCCATCGCGTGCTGGAACGGCCGCCGGCAGCCGGCGCGCCGGCCGTTCCCGGGAGCGGGAGGGACCGGCTCACCGCCGCGTGGCCCTTCGTCCTGCTGGCGTTTCTGGCTGGAACCGCGAGGGCCGCGAACAACTGGACTCTGCCCGCGCTGGCGATCCTGCTGGTCGCGGTCTGTTTGCTCCGGGCGGCGCCCGGGGGCGGCCGCCTCCCGGCCGCCGCCGACGCGGCATGGGGAGCCATCCGCGGAGGGGGGCTCCTCCTCCTGTCGCTCGTCCTCTGGTACCCGTACTCGAAGTCGTATGCGCTCCCCTCGCGAGGGCTCGGCCAGGCGACGCTGCGATCCGGGTTGCTCGAGTTCCTCCTCTTCTGGGGGCTTCTTCTCGTTGCGGCGGCCATCGGCCTCTCGACCGGGCCGCCGCCCGCCGACGAGGCGGCGCGCCGCCGGCGGGATCTCCGCCGCGCCTTAGCCGGCGCGGCCTCCCTCGCCGCGGCGTTTGCCACGGGCACCCCGGCGCTCCTCATCCTGGTTCCGCTCGTCCTCCTCGCCGGAGGTCTTGCGTGGAAGGCGCTCCGGGCGGACGACACGGAGTCGCTCTACGCCGGGTGTCTCCTCCTCCTCGGCCTCGCCATGGTCGCCGGATGCGAGTTCGTCTACTTCCGCGACTCCTACGGGCAGGATCTGCAGCGGATGAACACCGTGTTCAAGTTCTACCATCAGGCGTGGCCGCTCCTGGCGATTGCGGCGGCCGTGCTTGCGGAACGCGCCTGGCGGTCGGAGGGACGCCTGCAGAAGCCGGTCCGAATCGCTCTCGGCGCCTCGATCGTGCTCGCGCTCCTCTACCCCGCCGACGCGCTGCTCTCCCGCCTGCGAGCGCACGAAGGCCGCTTCACCCTCGACGCGTTTCCCTCCCTCTTTCGACGCGCCGGCGGCGACGCCGCGGCCGTCCAGTGGCTGGAGACGCACACGAAGCGGGACGCGGTGGTGCTCGAAGCCACGGGCGACGCGTACAGCGAATACGCGCGAATCGCCTCCCACACGGGGATTCCGACGGTACTCGGGTGGGCCAACCACGAAGGCCTCTGGCGGAGCAACGATCAGGAGGTTTCGGACCGATCTTCCCTGATCCGCTCGTTCTACGAGGGCCGCGACGAGCACGTGGCTCTCCTCTTCCTCAAGCGTTACCGGGTTACGCACGTGGTCTTGGGCGACCTCGAGCGCCGCCTCTATCCCTCTGCCGACAGGATCGCCTCCTATCCGTTTCTCTCCCCGGAGCTGCGAGGCCCGACCGCGGTCTACTCCGTTCACGCCGGTCCATGAAGGTCGTGATGGCGCTCGATTACTACCGGCCAAACGTTTCGGGCCTTTCGGTTTATGCCGAGCGCCTGGCGGGAGGTCTCGCCGCGCGGGGCCATGGAGTGACGGTCGTGACCCACCGGCATGTTCCGTCGCTGGCGCCGGAAGAAACGGAGGGAGGCGTCCGAATTCTCCGGACTCCCGTGATGCTTCGTATCGGGAAGGCGCTCTTCTCTCCCGCTCTCCCGAGGATCGTCGCGCGGGAGCTCGACGGCGCCGACGTCCTTCACCTGCACTCCCCGCTCGTCCCGGCGGTCGCGCTCGCGCGGCTGGCGCGCCGGCGGGGAACGCCGCTCGTCGTGACGTATCACTGCGACCTCCGGCTTCCACGGGGACTCGGCGGGGCGCTTCTGGAACGCGCTGCCCGGATCTCCCAGAATTACGCGCTCGACCGGGCCGCGGCGATCGTCCACTCGACGCGCGACTACGCGGAGAGCGTTCCGGCGATCGCCTCCCGCATAGACCGGTTCGTCGAGATTCCTCCGCCGCCTCCCTCCTCCCGACCGGCCGGTCAAGGCGCCACGGCGGCGGCGCTGCGGGAGAGGTGGCAGATCACGGGAGCGCCGGTGGTCCTGTTCGCCGGGCGCTTCGCCGCGGAGAAAGGTCTGCCCGATCTCCTGCGGGCGTTCGACACGGTGCGCGGACGATTCCCCGCGGCGGTGCTGCTTCTCGCCGGCGAAAAGGACCGCGTGCCCGGCGAGAGCGTGGGGCGCCGCCTCGACGCCCTCTCGAAGGACCACGGCTCGGGGATCCGGATGCCGGGGCTGGTGGCGTCCGAAGACATGGACGGGCTCTTCGATCTCGCGGACGTGCTTGCGCTGCCTTCCACCAACAGCACCGAATCCTTCGGGATGGTTCAGATGGAAGCGATGCTGCGCGGCGTCCCCGCCGTGGCCTCGGACCTCCCCGGCGTGCGGCAGCCCGTGCTTCGCACCGGCATGGGCGAGCTCGCCGCTCCGGGCAATCCGGATTCGCTGGCAGCCGCCCTTCTGCGCGTCCTCGCCTCCCCCGCCGCGTACCGGAAGAAGGCGCCCGCCGCGCAGGCCTGGTTCTCTCTCGAGAGGACGGTCACCGCGTACGAAGACGTGTACCGGCTCGCGTCGGGCGGCCGCGCCGCGCCGGTCGAACCGGTCCGCTACAATGGAACCCGCTCTCCCTCATGATCCAGCGGCCCAGTCTTCGACCGCCGGGAAACTCCCGTTGACCGATGCCGCGCAGTCTCTGCCGCTGGCGGAGCGCGAAAGGGCGCTCCTGTTCTCGCGCTGGCGCTATTACTTAGCGTCGATCCCGACACTCCTCCTGCGCATCCGCAGCTGGCCCGCCGTGCTCGCGATCTTCGCGGGACTGCCCGTGAAACGCCCCGTGACGATCGTCCTCCAGGATGGCAGCCGCTTTCGGGTTCGCGGCCGGATGGACGTCTGGATCATCAAGGAAACGTGCCTCGACCGGGACTACGAACGCGGGGCCGTTTCCGTAGAGGACGGTTGGACGGTGGTCGACATCGGTGCGGGCTCCGGCGACTTCGCGATCTCCGTCGCGAGGCGGAGCGCCCGCTCGCGCGTGTTCGCGTTCGAGCCTCTCCCCGAATCTTTCGGTCTGCTCTTAGAGAACCTGAGATTGAACGGTCTGTCCAACGTGACCCCGTTTCCCGAAGCGATTGCGGGCCGGCAGGGCGAGTTGCTTCTCTACACGAAGACCGGACTCGAGGGCCAGCACCGCACCGCGCAAACGGCGACGCCCGAGACGGGGGGCGCGCTGCGCGTCCCTTCGATCAGCCTCGAGGCGGCGTTCGATCGCTCCGACATCACCGTCTGCGATCTTCTGAAGATCGACTGTGAGGGCGGCGAATACGACATCCTGTTCGGCGCCAGCGCGGAGGCGCTCTCCCGCGTGCGCCACATCGCGATGGAATTCCACGACGGCATCACCGCCCATTCGCACGAAGATCTGGTCCCCTATCTCGAAAGCCATGGATTTCGCGTGCGCACGCGGCCCAATCCCGCGCACGCGAACCTCGGATTCCTTTTCGCCGCGAACAGGCGCCTCGAAGCTTGACGGCCCCCGGCACCGCGCTTCCCGGGCCGCCCGAGCGTGATCGCCGGCGCGCCCGCGCGATCTTCCTCGCCATTCTTCTCGCGGGCGCGCTCCTGCGGTTCGCCGGCCTCGCCTGGGACGACGCGCACCACCTCCACCCGGACGAGCGCCACATCTCCATGGTCGAGGAGAATCTCGAGTTCCCGAAGAGCGTCCGCGAGTACTTCGATTCCGCGACCTCTCCCCTGAACCCGTACAACCGCAAGCACGACTCGTTCGTCTACGGCACCCTCCCGCTCTTCGTGACGAAGGTCGTCGCCAAGGTCCTCCACAGGCCGGGATACGACGGCGCCTATCTGGTCGGCCGCGCCCTTTCCGCCCTCTTCGACCTGGCCACCGTCTGGCTCACGTACCTGATCGCCCGCCGATTCGCAGGCCGACGCACCGCGCTCGCGGCCGCCGCGCTCCTGGCGTTCTGCCCTCTGGGCATCCAGCTCGCGCATTTCTGGACGGTCGACAGTTTCTTGACGACGTTCGTGGCGGCCGCGCTTCTCGGGTCCGTGCGGATCGCGCAGGGGCGGTCTTCCTCGGGCGGTGTGGCCGCCACCGGGGCCGCGCTCGGTCTCGCCGTCGCCTGCAAGATCACGGCTCTCGCGCTGTTCGGCGCCGTCGGGGTGGCGCTGCTGGTCGAGGCCGCCGGGGCGGGCAGGGGGATCGCGCGCGCCACCCTGCGCGTCCTGTTCCGGAGCCTGATCGCCGCCGCGGCGGCGTACGCCGCCATCCGTCTCGCCCTCCCCTACGTGTTCGCCGGCTGGAAGCTCGATCCCCGCTACATCCGCGACATGAAGGCGCTCATGGCGCTGTCGAAGAGCGTCGCGGGATTTCCGCCGGCACTCCAATGGGCGGGACGGACGATCGTGTTTCCCCTGAAGAACTTCGTCCTCTGGGGCGCGGGCCCGTTCTTCGGGATCGCGGCGCTCGCGACTTTCGGCGCGGCCGTCGTGACCTGCTGGCGGCGCGGGCGGCGGCCGCTCCTGCCGCTTCTCTTCTACGCCGCCGTGGTCTGCGCCTACCACGGGCTCACGCTTTCAAAGTCGATCCGATATTTCTATCCGGCGTACCCGGTCTTTGCCGTCGTCACGGCGCTCTTTCTCTTTGGACTGGTGGATCGTCCTTCGGCGTCCCGCCTGGCGCGGGCTCTTCCGGCGCTCGTGGTCCTCGGAACCGTTCTCGCCGGGGTCGCCTTTTCGGCGGTGTACCGGCGCCCGCACACACGCGTCGAGGCCTCGCGGTGGATCTACGAGCACGTCCCGGCTCCTGCCCGCTTCTCGTCCGAATCGTGGGACGACGCGATTCCACTTCCCCTGCCGGGATACGAGGCGAGCCGCTACGAAGGGCCCGCGATGGACCTGTGGGGGCCTGACAATCCCGCCAAAGCGGAGGCAGTCGTCGCGACACTCGCCAAAACCGACTGGCTCGCGATCACGAGCAACCGGGTCTACGGGAACATCACTCGCCTGCCCGCCGTGTTCCCGATGACGACGGCGTATTACCGGGCGCTCTTCGAGGGGCGTCTCGGGTTTGAACGCGCCGCGGACTTCACGTCATACCCGTCGCTCGGTCCGCTCCGTTTCCCCGACGACCGGGCCGAGGAGCAGTTCACGGTCTACGACCATCCGCGCGTGCTTCTCTTCAGGAAAACGCCGGGTTTCTCCGAAGTCCGCGCGCGCGCAATTCTCCTCGCGGCGATGCCTGTAACACCGCCCACGATCTGGGACTGGGAGAAGGCCCCCCGCCGGAACCGCAGGGTTTCGGAATCCCTGGTCCCGACCCGCCAGGCGGCCTCCGACCGGGTCTTTCCGGCCGAACGCGCGACCGGGTCCTGGGGCGCCGCGATCCTCTTTTACCTCGCGACCGCGCTCGTGGGATTCCTGGCGCTCCCGCTCTCCACGGTGGTCTTCGGCGCTCTCCCCGACCGGGGCGCGGGGGTCGCGCGGATCGTCGGGCTGGCGGTCGCGACGTACGCGCTGACGGTCCTCGTCCAGGCACGGCTTCTCGCCAATGGGCGCGGGGCCGCGGTGACCGGCCTCGCGCTCCTCGCGCTGCTCTCGGCGGTCTCGCTGGCCGCGCGCGGCCGCGGGGTGATCGCATTCTGGCGCGTGAACCGCCGGAACCTGTTCGAGACGGAAGCCGCGTTCGCAACGGGGTTTACGCTCTTCGCCGGGCTGCGCACGCTCAATCCCGAGATTTTCTGGGGCGAGAAGCCGATGGATTTTTCGATCCTGAACATCCTCGTGCGCACCCCCGTGCTTCCGGCGTCGGACCCGTGGTTTGCCGGCGCCC
The DNA here is from genome assembly GCA_040004225.1 of Acidobacteriota bacterium. Classification (GTDB taxonomy): domain Bacteria; phylum Acidobacteriota; class Thermoanaerobaculia; order UBA5066; family Gp7-AA6; genus JALYUA01. The sequence continues at coordinate 11,867 of JBDUBI010000220.1, read as the reverse complement.
CCCTCGGCTACTACACGTTCGGTCACGAGATGGTCGCGCTTCTCACGATGCTGACCGGTCTCTCGACCCGCTTTACGTTCAACCTCGCCTTTGGTCTCCTCGGAGGCGCCGCGGTGTCCGGCGCATTTTCTCTCGGGCGGAACTGGACCGGCCGCCACCGCACCGGTTTCGCGGCGGCCGCTTTCGTGGCGTTTCTCGGAAATCTTGCCGGCCTGCGCGAATGGCTCCTGAATCAGCCGGCGCGGGGCGAGACACGACACCTCGACTGGCACTATTTCTGGGCCACGTCACGCGTCATACGCGACACGATCAACGAATATCCTCTCTGGAGTCTGACGTTCGCGGACCTCCACGCGCACGTGTTCGCGATCCCCCTGTTTCTGCTCGTCGCGGCATGCGCTCTCGCGCTGCTCCGCCGCGCCGCGGTTCCCGGCGCCGGAATCCCGTCGATCGCGGGGGCTGCCGCCGCTCTCGGGGCGGCCGTGGCGGCCCAGGCGCTGACGAACGCGTGGGACGTCCCGCTGCTCGGAGGTCTCCTCGTCCTGATTTCCGCGGCCGTGGCGTTTTCGACCGGCGGTCTTTCACCCGCCGGAATCGGACGCGCCCTGTTGACCTTTGCGATTTCGACTCTGACGGGGTTCGCCCTCGTCCTGCCGCTCTGGGTGCGCGGCGGCGGGGCCCCCGGCCATGGCAGGAACGACGCGCCGGGAGCCCGGGGGACCGACATCCTGACGGTGTTCGGCGTCTTCATCTTCCTCGCGGTCGCGTGGTGGCTCGTCACGGCGGTCCGGCAGGGAACGCCGGGACGGCGGGGCCGGCTCTTCCGTATCGCGGTCGCCCTGTTCGCGTTCGCGCTGCTCACGAGCCTCGCCCTCCGCCTGCCGGACGCCTTCTGCGCGACGGGCGTCCTGCTGTTCCTCCTGGCGGCCATCTTCTTCGTTCGGGCGCCCGAGGACCGGCTCGCATGCGGCTTCCTGGCGACCGCGTTTTTCCTGATCCTGTTCACGCAGCGCTTCTACATCTACGACCGGATGAACACATACTTCAAGCTCTACCTCGAGGCCTGGCTGCTGTTCGCCGTCGGGTGCGCCGTGCTCGTCTTCGGGTCCCCGGAGCGCCCTGGCGCCTTCGCCTCCTGGCCCCGCGCCGTGCGCGCTCTCGCGATTCTTCTGTTCGGCGCGGCTCTCTTCACATCCGCGTCGGGAGCCGCCGGCGCCTTGACGGCCAACCGGCCCTCTCTGCCCGACGGGGTACGGGCTTCCGCGCCCACGCTCGACGGACTCGCGTACCGCGAACGATGGCACCCGGGCGAATACCGCGCCGTCGAATGGCTCCGCCGGACGATCCGCGGAACGCCCGTCGTCCTCGAAGCGCAGGGTCCTTCGTACCAGGAGTTCGGACGCATCTCGATGCTGACGGGCCTGCCAACGGTGCTCGGCTGGGACTATCACGTGCAGCAGCGCGGAAACCCTCCCGCGCAGATCGATGCGCGCCGCGCCGCGGTGCAGGACATCTACTCGAGCCCGAAGGCCTCCGCGGTCGAAGCACTGCTTCGCCGCTACCACGTCGGATATGTGTACGTCGGAGCCCTGGAGCGCAAGACCTATCCGGCCGCCGGGCTCGCGAAGTTCCGAACCTCGAAGGACCTCTTCTCGGTCGCGTATGAAAATCCGGAAGCCGCCGTGTACCGCGTGGCGGGCGGCGATTCTCAGGATGTCGTTGCAACCGAGCGCGAGTCACTCCCCGTTTTGTCCGCCGAGCCGGCGAGTCCGGGAGCCGCCGCTCCCGACACGGAGCCCGAGGAGGCGCCCGAAATCGCGCAGAGCGCGGCGGAAGGCACCCCTGCCTGGGAACGCCTGAAGGAGCCCCGCGGCGCCGCGGTCGACTCTCGAGAGCGCGTCTGGATCGCGGACTTCGGCCACTCGAGGCTGCGAGTGTTCGACGCCCGGGGCGGTTTTCTGGGCGGCTGGGGAGGCCGCGGGGCCGGTCAGCACGGATTCCGGGAGCTCTGCGCCGTTGCCGCCCGCGGAGAAGACCTCTACGTCGCGGACACCTGGAACGGCCGGATCGAGCGGTTCGATCTGGCGGGCAAATGGGTCGCGGCGGTCTCCGAGCTTTACGGGCCCCGCGGGGTCGCCGTCGGTCCGGACGGGCGCGTGTGGGTCTCGGATACGGGCAACCATCGCGTGATGGTCTACGGGCCGGACCTGACGGGCGGAAAAGTCATCGGACAGAAGGGATCGGGCCCGGGACAGTTTTCGGGACCGATTGGAATGGCGATCGCTCCTTCGGGCCGCGTCTACGTCGCCGACACCGGCAACCGCCGCATCCAGTCGATCGACGCTGACGGGAAGATCACGGGAGCGTGGCCGGTTCCCGGATGGGCAGACGGCGCCGAACCGCAGCTCGCCGCCTCAGACGCGGCCGTCTATGCGAGCGACCCTCCGGGCAACGCGGTGCTCGAATTCTCCCCCGAGGGAAACCTCCTGCGCCGGATCGTCGCGGACGCCTCGGGGAAGGCGTTCTCGCGGCCTTCGGGGCTCGCGATCAGCCCGTCCGCCCGTATCCTTTACGTGGTCAACGCGGGAAATTCGTCCGTGTCCACCCTTCCCCTCCCCGAAAGGAAGAGCCGATGATTTCCAGGGTAAACCTCCGCGGAACGCAAATCGCGGCGGTTCTCTGTCTGTGTGTGGCGGGCGCGGCTGGCTGCGGACGCGGAGAGAAGAAGCGAGTCCCCCGGACGCCTCGGGCAGAGGCGCCCTCTCCGACCGCCGTCGTCGATCTCTCGCCTCACATCTCCGAGAAACCGTCCGCGGCCGCCGGCCCGTTCGGGTCCCTGAAGTTTCCGCGAGGGATCGCGGTCGACGAGAAGGGCCGTCTCTGGGTCGCCGACTTCGGCAACGCCGCGATTCGGGTCTTCGACGCGGCGGGCGCCCTGTACGGCGGCTGGGGCGGCCATGGGGAAGGCACCTGGGCGATGAAGGACCCCTCCGGCATCGCGGTTCACGGTTCCGACGTCTACGTCTCCGACACCTGGCGCACGGGCGTCGAGCGGTTCGACGCCGCGGGCAGGTTTGAGGGGAAGCTCGCCGCGGACCTCTACGGCGCCCACGGCATCGCGGTGGGGCCGAACGGGACCGTGTACATCGCCGACACCGGCAACAACCGCCTCCTTTTGTGCAAAGCCGATCTGACGGAGCCGAAAGCGCTCGGAAAGTCCGGCGCGGGGCCGGAGCAGTTTGCCTCCCCCGTCGCGGTGGCCGTCGGGCCCTCGGGCGATGTGTACGTCACCGACACGGGGAATCGGCGCATCCAGGTGCTCGACGCCTCCGGCGCGTTCAAGACGAGCTGGAAATTCGCCGGGTGGGGCGCGGACGCCGAGGCGTACGTGGAGACGGACACGGACGGTTCGCTCTACGTGAGCGACCCGGTCGGCCGGTCCGTCGTGCGGCTCGACTCCCACGGCGTCGAGCGCCGGCGCTGGACGGCCGACCAGTCCGGCAAGTCGTTCCTGAAGCCGACCGGGGTCGCCCTCGACCGGAAGAATCGAATCCTCTACGTCGCGGACACCGACGCAAGCTCGATCGCGAGGATCTCCCTCGACGGGAAGTGACGCCACGGTCTTTCACAGACAGGAGGCCGCCTGGCGACGTCGCTTCGTGGGTTCTGCGCCGAAACACCGCGCTTTGCTGGACAACGGAGCCCGTATCTCTTACGTTATGAGGACCATCGGCGATTTTTAAGAGAAGGAGACTCATGACATCGCGCACATCTTCGGATCCGCGCGGGAGGCGGGAACGCCTGCCGGTCCTCCGGATCGCGGCCGCCGTTCTCGTTCTCGCGCCCGGGCTCCTGATTCTTTCCTGCCGCAAGTCCGAGAAACCAGGCGCCGCAGGCGCTCCCGGGAGTGTCGACGCCGGCGCGGCCCCGGCGGCCAGGCCGACGGAGACCCTTCCGGTCGCCCCCGGCCCGTCGATCCAGGCGGCGGCGGCGGCGAACCAGGCGGCGTGGGCGGCACTGAAGTCTCCGAGCGACGCCAGCTTCGACGACAAGGGGCGCCTGTGGGTCGTCGACCAGGGAGGCTCCGCTCTGCGCCTGTTCGACACCGCCGGCGGATCCCTGGGCGGCTGGGGCGGGCGGGGCACGGGCGAATACGCCCTGAAGGATCCCTCCGGCATCGCGATCCACGGCGACAACGTTTATGTCGCGGATACCTACAACACCGGAGTCGAGGTCTTCTCCCAGGCGGGCCAGTGGAAGGGTAAGAGCTCGGCCGGCCTCTACAACCCGCACGACGTGGCCGTCGGCGCCGACGGGCAGGTGTGGATCACCGATACCGGAAACGGCCGCGTCGTCCTCTCCGGAGCGGATCTCGGAAACCCCCGTTCCATCGGAAAGCAGGGCGCCGGCCCGGAGGAGTTCTCCGCTCCGATCGGGATCGGCATCGGTCCGTCGGGGGACGTCTACGTCGCGGACGCCGGCAACGGCAGGATTCAGGTCTTAAACGCGCAGGGCCATTTCAAGTCGCGCTGGAAATTCACTGGCTGGGGCCCGAACGCCGAGCCCTACATCGACGTCGATCGGGACGAGACTCTCTTCGTTTCGGATTCGGTGGGCAACGCGGTCGTGCACCTGGACCGGACCGGCCGGGAAGTGCACCGGTGGACGGCTGACGACGACGGCAAGAAGATGCTGCGCCCCCGCGGCCTGGCCGTGGACCGGAAAAACCGCATCCTCTACGTCGTGAACACCGACGCGAACGCCATCTCCCGCATCCGGCTCGAGAAGTAAGCCACGGTGGATCCCATCCCCTCTCCGGCGGTCGCCGGCGAACTGCCGGCCGACTCGCCGCCCGTAATCCCGGGGGCCGCTGCCGGTCGGGCGCCCTCGCCGAGTCGCCGGCGGATCGCGTACCTCCTCTTCGCCGCGATCCTTCTGGTCTCACGATTCGCCTTCCTGGGAGAGCGCCCGCTGCACCACGACGAATCAATTCACGCCTTTCAGTCCTACACGCTGTCGCGCGACGGCACCTGGCGCTACGACCCGGCGTATCACGGGCCGTTCCTCTATTACGCCAACGCGCTCGTTTACAAGATCGCCGGAGCGACGAACGTCACGGCGAGGTTCCTCCCGGCGGTCTTCGGGGTGGCTCTGACTCTCTTCGCGATCCCGCTCGCCACGTGGTTCGGGTTCGAAGCCGCCGCGGCCTTCGCGCTCCTGATCCTGATCTCGCCGCACCTCGCCTATTTCTCCCGATTCATCCGGGAGGACCTCTACTCGCTCGTCTTTACGTTCGGGACGATCGTCGCCTTTCGCCGGTTCCTGGAGACCGATCGATCGCGATGGCTGACCCTTTCGGCGGTCTCGTTCGCGCTCGCGGGCGCGACGAAGGAGAACGCCTACATGACCGGCGTTCTCTTCGTGCTGTTCGGCGTCTGGGTGTTTTTCGAACGCGCCCTGGCCAGGCCGGCCGGGACGCGGGATGCCACCGCCACCGGCACCGGCACCGGCACAGCAGCCGCCGTTCGCGCGACGGTCGCGTGGATGCGGCCCCGCTTCGTCCCGATGCTGATCGCGGCGACCGTCTTTCTCTGCATCTGGTCTCTGCTCTACACGGCGTTCGGCCGGTATCCGGGCGACTGGCTCGCGATCCCGAAGGCCGTCAAATACTGGATGGGCCAGCATGCGATCGCGCGGATTCCGGGTCCCTGGTACTACTACTTCCCGCAGCTCGCGATGTACGAAACGGGCACCCTGGCGGCAGCCCTCCTCGTTCTGCGCCGGCGGGAACTCCGACGCGACCCTTTCGTCCGCTCGGTCGCGTGCGCGATCGGCGCGATCGGCGTGGCCGCGCTGGCCTCCGAAGCGGTCCAGGGTCCCGCGGCGAAGTGGATCGTGCTCGCGATCGTCACCGCGGGAGGCGTGGGAGCTCTCATGCTCCTGAGCCGCCCTTTCCCCGACGCGGAGCGCGCCGCCCCTTTTCTGCGGTTCGTCGTCTACTGGGCGCTGGCCTCCCTCGCGATTTACGGGTGGGCCCGGGAGAAGGTCCCCTGGCTCACCGTCCACCCGCTCCTCCCGGTCACGATCCTCGCGGCGATCGGACTCGCGGACGTCTGGCGCGACCGCGCCCGCAGCGGACCGCGGCTCGCCCTCGCCGCCGTCGCTTTTCTCCTCGCCGTGAACGCCACCGGCATGTACCTCGCGTGCTTTCGCTATGGCGCGCACGACATCGCGAAAGACCCGGGACACGCCGAGATGCTGGCCTACGTTCAGACGTCTCGGGACCTCGTCCGCGCGCTCGGCTCCGTGGAAAAGGCGAAGACGCGAGTGGCGGCGGGACAGCCGGTCATCACCGTCACCGGCGAGGCGTCCTGGCCTCTCACCTGGTACCTCCGCGACGTGCAGACCCGGTGGCTGACGAGGGTCGAGGACACCTCGACGCCGATCATCGTGGCGGATTGGGATGCGGACGGCGGCCTCCAGAAACAGCTCGCCGCGAACTACACGGCGACGCGGGTCCCGATTCGCGCCTGGTGGTTTCCCGGAAAGATCGCGGCCGCCGGGAAGACTCCCGCCCGCCCGACCGCGGGCGACGTCGTGAGGTACTGGCTCTTTCACGAGATATGGAGCCCGATTGGCTCGCAGGACACGACGTTCTTCGTGCGCAAGGACCTGAACGAAGGCACCGGGCCGCTGCCCGCCGTCAACATCGTCCTGAAGGACTCGACAGCGCGGGACTACAACGGCGAAGCCGGTCTGGTCCCGCCGCTCAAGACCTGGGGCGCACCCGGCTCGGGCGCCGGGGACCTCGGCGAGCCGCGTGGAGTCGCCGTGGACCGGCAGGGCCGCCTCTATGTGGCCGACACCAAGAACAGCCGCATCGAGGTCTTCGAGCCGGACGGCAAGTTCGTGCGCCAGTTCGGGAGCAAGGGCGCCGGGCCCGGAGAGTTCAACGAGCCGTGCGGCATCGCGGTCGACGCCGACGGAGACATCTGGGTCGCGGATACCTGGAATGCCCGCATCGCGCGCTTCTCCGCGGTCGATGGCAAGTACATGGGCGCGATCGGAGGACCCGAGAACGCGTTTTTCGGGCCGCGAGCCGTGGTCGTGTCGCGGGGATTCGTGTACGTCGCGGACACGGGAAACAAGAAAGTGGTGCGGTTCGATCGCGACGGAAAGCGCCTGAACGACTTCGGCAGGGACGGAAGCGGCGCCGGGGAGTTCGTCGAGCCGGTGGGTCTGGCGGCCGACGCGTCCGGAAACATCTACGTCGCGGACACCGGCAATCACCGGATCCAGGTCTTCGACCCCGAAGGGAAATTCCTCCGGCAGTTTCCCGTCTCCGGCTGGAAGGATTTCTACACGGAGCCTTACCTCGCGCTCGCGGGCGACATCCTGCTCGTGACGGACGCGTGGGGCGGCCGGGTCGCGGCGTACGACTCCAAGGGCGTGATCCGGCGGTCGTGGAAGGCGGACAAGGACTTCAAGCAACCGACCGGGATCGCGGTCGACGCGTATGGCCGAGTGACGGTCACGGACCGGGGGACCAACCGGATCTTCTCCTGGGCACTCCCGTCCGTTCTCCCGTGATCGCGGGGCGCGCCTGAGCGCTCCGCCGCCCGCCTCGCCCTCGCGCGCGCCCCGCGCCGAGTGGATCCTGTTTCTCCTGGCGCTCGCGGTTTACGCGGCGACGCGCTTCATCGAAATTTCCCGGTACCCGATCTTCTTCTTCTGCGACGAAGCCCTGCAGGGCAATCTGGCCTGGCAGCTCCTGCACAACCATTTCCGGGATCACACGGGAACCTTCCTGCCACCTTATTTCTTGAACGATCGGCGCTGGGCCGTCAGCCTTTCGGTGTACCTGCACCTCCTGCCGGTCGCGCTCTTCGGCAAGACCGTCGCGGTGATCCGATCGACCTCCGCGGCCGTCTCCGTGCTCGGGGCCGCCGCGTCCGGCCTGGCCTTGAAGGAGATGCGTAATCGGTTCTGGTGGGCGGGCCCTCTCCTTCTCGCTCCGATCCCGCTCTTCTTCGTTCACGCGCGGCTCGGGTTCGAGACGGCCATGATGGCGTCCTTCTATTTCTGCTTCTTCTGGGCGTATTTCGTCTATCGCGGCCGGGACGCCCGCTGGCTGTACGCGGCGCTCGCGTTCGGGGCCGCCACGTTCTATTCGTACACCGCGGGCCAGGGGGTCATGCTCGTGACGGGCCTCGCCCTCGTGATCTCGGACTTCGCGTACCACCTCAAACAGAAAAAGACCCTCCTGGTCGGAGCGATCCTGTTCTCCGTCGTGCTCGCGTCGCCCTACATCCGATACCGGCGGCTTCATCCGGGGGTCGTCCGGGAGCAGCTGGCTGTCCTCGATTCGTACTGGACCCACCCGATTCCCCTGACGGCGAAGCTCGAGCACTTCGGACGCAACTACGCGGCGGGTCTCGACCCCCGCTACTGGTTCCGCCCGAACGGCTCGGAGATGCCGCGCCATCGGATGGACACGCTCCCTTTCCTGCCGGTGTTCCTGGCGCCGCTGATGGTTCTCGGAATCGGGATCTGTCTCTGGAAAGCGCCGCGCTCCGCGCTCCATCGGGCGGCGTTGATTTCTCCGCTCGGAGTCCCCTTCTCGGCGGCGGCGGCTGAGCTGCAGATCCTCCGTCTCATGGCGATGGTGGTCCCGGCGGTTCTCCTGTCCGCGATTGCGATCGACCAGGTTCTGCGCTGGCTCGCTCGCCTGCGTTTGCCTTATGCCGCCACGGCGCTCGCCTGCGCGGTGAGCCTCGTCTTTCTGAGCGCGAAGTTGACTCGCGACGCGCTCGTCGAGGGCCCGACGTGGTTTCACGACTACGGCCTTTACGGAATGCAGTGGGGGGCGCCCCAGATCTTCGACGCAATCCGGCATGACCTGCCCGCGGGCCGGTCGACCTTTCTTCTCTCCTCCGCCTGGTCTAACAACCCGCAGGAGTTTCATTCGTTCTTCCTGCCCGCTTCCGATCAACCGCGGGTCCGCATCGCGGACATTCGCGCCTGGGAACAAAGGGAGCAGGCACTCGCGGGCGACGAGGTTTTCATCATGACCCCGGAGGAATACGCGATCGCGACAGAGAGCCACAAGTTTGAGGTCTCTCCGCCGGTCCGGACGATTCCGTTCCCGGACGGGAGGCCCGGTTTCCGCTTCGTCCGCCTGAGGTACGTCTCAAACGTCGGGGAGATCTTCGCCGCCGAAAAGGTCTCGCGCGCCGTGCTGCAGGAAGAGACCGTCGCCGTCGGCGGGGAGACCTGGGCCGTGCGCCACTCGAGAACGGACATGGGGTCTCTCGATGCGCTCTTCGACGGGCGCCCGGAGACGATTTCCCGCGGCCTCGAGGCGAATCCCTTCGTCCTCGAGATTCGATTCCCGACGGCGCGTGCGGTGGCTTCCGTTAGCGTGTCGCTCGGCGCGATGGACCAGACGAAGGTGACCCTCAAGGCGACCTCGCCTGCGGGGGAGGACCGGGTCGGCAGCGCGACGGTTCCGAATCGGCCGGCTCAGCCCTGGACCGAAGTCCGGCTGCCGGGAGGAGCGTTGCTCTCGGCGGCGATCCGGATCGAGATCGCGGATGGGAACGGCGTCGACCCCACGCACATCGAGATCGGCGAGCTGCGGATCAGGTAGCGGAGGGGTTCACTTCGCCGATCGGTACCGGGCCGACAAACCCCCCGGCGGTTTCAGCGCGCGCGGCGCGCGGCCGCCACGCGCTTCAACTGCTCCGCCCGGCGCATCTCCCCCTTCAAATCGAAGAGGTACTGAAAGACCCTCTGGATCGTGCCGAGCATCTTGAGCGGCCGGTGAATGCTCTGCCCCGCCTCCCGAGGGAAGTGCCGCACCACGACCTCCGCGACTTTCCAGCCGGCGATGCGGCAGCGCGCGAAGATCTCGTCGCCGACGAAGTTGATGCGGTGGCGGATCTCGATGCGGCGCGCGACGTCCCGCCGGAATGCGCGGCATCCGCCGTTGATGTCGTGCAACGGAGAGTCGAGAAGCAAGTGCGAAAAGGTATTCAGCCCCTTGGAAAGCACGAGCCTCGCAAACGGGTCGTGGCGCTTCTTTTTCCACCCGAAAACCACGTCCGCGCCCGAGTCGATCGCCTCGAGGAAACGGGGCGCATCGGCCATCGTGTGCTGGCCGTCTCCGTCGACCACCATCACGACCTCCCCCGGCGTGTTTCGCAGGGCGGTCTCGGTCGCGACCGCATATCCCTTGTTGCCGTCGTGATGGAAGACGGAGATGCGCAAATCCTCCCGGGCGAGCTGATCCGCGATCTCGCCGGTCCGGTCGCGGCTCCCGTCGTCGACGACCAAGATCCTCCAGTCGAGTCCGGGAACGGCGGAGAGCGACAACACCGCTTCCGCGACCGTTTTCGCGATCAGCTCTTCCTCGTTGTAGGCCAGGAACGCGACGCCGAGTCGGGGATGCTTCTCAGTCGACATATCTCCCCTTTTTGGCGCTTCGGGCGGCGCCCCGCTTCGGGCGCGTCCGCCGCCTCGCCCGGGAGGTCGGCCACCCGCGATCTCTATGACTTTCGGTGGAACTGGCGCAAACGGCAACCCGGGATCGTCGGTTCAGTGTAGCAAACCGACTGATCGCGCACACCCGGTGAACGCGGATTCAGGCGCGGGGCGCCCGACCGCGCCCGAAGGCGGTCAGAAGCCTCGACGACGCGGGACAGCCGACCGCCGCCGGATTATGAGGAGCGGCTCACCGCTTCGGCGATCACGGACTCCTCCGCCTGGTGTTGGCGCCAGTGGCGGAATGCGACCGAGAGGATGGCAACCACCGGAATCGAGAGAAACACGCCGGTCAATCCGCCGAGCTCCGCCCCGCAGAGAATCGCGAGGATCACGGCCAGCGGGTGCAGGTGAATTCCGCGACCAATGATGCGCGGGTACACGACATAGTCTTCGATCAGACGGAGGACCGCGAGGAAGAGGGCGACCGCGAGAGCCTGGCCGGGCGAATGAAAGAGCGCGAAGATCACGGCGACGCCCCCTACGGTGAGGGGCCCCGCCAGCGGGATGAACTCGAGCAGCCCCGCGACGATTCCAAGGACCACGGCATACGGAATCCCGATCACCGCGAAGCCGATCGTGCAGGCCGCCCCCACGAGGACGCAGGCGATCAACTGGGCGCGGACATAGGCCGCCAGCGCGCTGTTGACGTCTTCGAAAAACTCCCGCCCGCGCCAGCGCAGCCGCCCCCGGGGGAAGAGCCGCAGCGCAGACTGCCGGAAAGAGTCGGCGTCTTTGAGCAGAAAGAGAGCGAGGATCGGAACGAGGACGAGCCAGGGCAGGTACCCGAGCATTCGCCCGATCCACGGGAAAATGCCGCTCTTGAAGGCGGCGGCGCCGGACGAGTACGCCTGCTCGAGCGCCCCGTTGATCGCATCGCGCGCGCCCCGGGGAAAATGTCCACGTTCGTAGGTCTGCCAGGCGTGGAGCCGCGCCTGAGCGCGCGACAGATAGCCGGGAAGCTCGCGGGTGAGCGCTTCGAACTGCGCCGTGACGACGGGCAGCAACAGCCACACCGCCAGGGCGAGGACCCCGAAGAGCAGGAGATAAACGGCTCCGATTGCGGCGGGAAGCGGGAGCGAGCGCGGCTGCCCTCTCAGGCGCACGGCCCGACGGAAGAATGCGACGACCGGCGCGAGGAGGTAGGCGAAGAAAACGGCCAGGATGACGAGCAACACCACGCCCTCGATCCGATTCAGAACCCAGAGCGCCCCGATCACGACGAGCACGAGCATCAGAACTTGAAATGCCGAGCGGAGGACCGGCTCGCGCGCAGGGGGCGGAGGCTCGCCGGTCGCGGCGCGGGCGTCGGGCGTCGGCGTCGG